>NZ_JAEMTF010000017.1 GCF_016462415.1 Williamsia sp.
ACACCCCCGGCGAGGCGGACTACTACCGCAACGGCGGCATCCTGCAGTACGTGCTCCGCAACATGATCAAGGGCTGACGCAGTACCTGCAGTGTCGAAGTCCGTTCATCCCACGGTGGGCCCGCTCGCGGGTCCACCGTGGGTGAGCACGCCATGAGTTAGAGGTCATCACCGTGCCCAAGGTCAGCGAGGACCATCTCGCCGCGCGTCGTCGCGAGATCCTCACCGGCGCGCGGCGGTGCTTCGCCGAATACGGCTACGACGGCGCCACCGTCCGTCGCCTCGAGGAGGCGACCGAACTCTCCCGCGGCGCGATCTTCCACCACTTCCGCGACAAGGAAGCGCTGTTCCTGGCGCTGGCCCACGAGGACGCCGAGCGGATGGCCGACGTCGCGGCCGAGCAGGGTCTCGTCCAGGTCATGCGCGACATGCTCGACCACCCCGAGGATTTCGACTGGCTCGGAACCCGTCTGGAGATCGCGCGGAAGCTGCGCACCGACGCAGCGTTCCGCACCGAGTGGTTGGAGCGGTCGGTCGATCTCGAGACCGCGACCCTGGCCCGGCTCGAACGTCAGCGCAGCGCCGGCCGACTCCGCGACGACATCCCCACCGCGGTCATCGTGCAGTACCTGGACCTGGTCCTGGACGGCATGATCACCCGGTTGGCGTCGGGACACCGAACCGGAGATCTGCACGCCGTCCTCGATCTCGTCGAGGAGTCGGTGCGCCGTCCCCGGTCCCGATGACCGCGCGGTGCCCCCCGGGACCGGTTCCACCGGTCGTTCTCGCGGAGGCATCCGGTGCCACCGTGACGCCCGTCTGGCTCGGCTGACGTCGAGGCCATGATGGCTCAGGACTATCGGTTCGGCCCCGGTATCGCAATCGGGTACGGGGCCACCGCGCTGGCTGCGGTCCTCCTGTTCATCGGGTTGATCTCGCAGACGACGTGGCTGTGGGTGCTCGCCCTGGTCCTCTTCGTCCTGACCGGTTTGTGGTGGGGCGGCATCCGCAGGCAGTTCTTCCCCGACGAGGGTCGGCAACGACACCGGTGACCGCACCGCGCCGGTACATAAGTTCGCTTACTTTGCCGCGGCGGCGAGAATCGATCGTTACCATCGGGATCACCGACTGATCGCTCGGTCATGTCCGAACGGAAGGCCACGATGTTCCCAGGAGTTTTCGCGGCGACGATGCCCGACAAGCCGGCCGCGATCTCGCCTGCCACCGGTGAGCAACTCACCTACCGCGAACTCGACGAACGGTCGACCCGCCTGGCCAATCTGCTGCATGAACTGGGACTGCGGCGCGGCGACTGCATCGCACTGGTGTCGACCAACGACCTCCGGGTGTTCGAGGTCTACTGGGCCGCACTGCGTTCCGGGCTCTACATCACCCCGGTCAACTACCATCTGACGGCTGCGGAGACGAACTTCATCCTCGGCGACTGTGGTGCGCGCGTACTGTTTGCGAGCACCGCCTCCGCCGATGCGGTCTCGGCCAGCGATGAGGTACCGACCATCGAACGCCGCTTCGCCTGGGGCGCGGGAATCGACGGGTTCGACTCCTACGACGAGGCCCTCGCGGCGGCGTCGCCGTTACGTCCGGCGACTCAACCACGCGGGCACGACATGCTCTACTCGTCGGGGACGACCGGCCGACCCAAGGGGATCAAACCGGCTCTGCCCGAGGGTCAGGTCGACGAGATCCCGGACGTCTACACGGCGATCTTCGCGCCGATGTACGGGTTCGACGAGAACACCGTCTACCTCTCCCCTGCTCCCCTCTATCACGCTGCGCCGCTGCGGTATTGCGGCATGACGCAGTCGGTTGGCGGCACCGTGGTGATGATGGACCGGTTCGACGCCGAGGAGGCGTTGCGACTGATCGAGAAGTACGGGGCCACGCACAGCCAGTGGGTGCCGACCATGTTCATCCGCATGCTCAAACTCCCCGCGCAGACACGCGATGCCTACGACGTGTCGTCGATGAAGGTCGCCATCCACGCTGCGGCGCCGTGTCCGGTGCACGTCAAACGCGCCATGATCGAGTGGTGGGGCCCGGTGATCCAGGAGTACTACTCGTCGACCGAGGCGGTCGGCGCCACGTTCATCAACAGCGAGGAAGCCCTCGAACACCCCGGATCGGTCGGCAAGCCACTGCTCGGGGTCATCCACGTCTGCGACGACGACGGGACCGAGTTGGCCACCGGCGAGACCGGGACCGTGTTCTTCGAGCGTGAGGCGCAGACCTTCTCCTATCACAACGACCCTGAGAAGACCCGTGCCGCACAGCATCCCGACCATCCCCTGTGGGCCACCACCGGCGACATCGGGCACGTCGACGACGACGGCTTCCTCTACCTGACCGATCGCAAGGCCTTCATGATCATCTCCGGTGGCGTGAACATCTACCCGCAGGAGGCCGAGAACATCCTGATCGGTCACCCCGCGGTGTTCGACGTCGCGGTGATCGGGGTGCCGAACGACGAACTGGGCGAGGAGGTCAAGGCCTGCGTGCAGCTCGAGGCGGGGACCGCGGCGTCCGAGGACCTGGCCGCCGAGCTCATCGCCTTCACCCGCGAGGCGCTTGCCGCCTACAAGGTCCCGCGCACGATCGACTTCGTCGACGAACTACCCCGCACCGCCACCGGCAAGCTGGTGAAAGGTCAACTGCAGCAGCAGTATCGTTGACACATTCGGGATCGAGGAGCTTCGCGTCATCAGGCGAGCTCGATGAGCTCCTGATATTCGTCACTCCAGTGGTCCTCGGTGCCGTCCGGCAGCAGGATGACCCGCTCGGGCTCCAGCGCGGCCGCGGCACCGGGGTCGTGCGTGACCAGCACGACGGCGCCGGAGTAGGTGCGCAGCGCGTCGAGCACCTGCTCGCGGGAGATCGGATCGAGGTTGTTCGTCGGCTCGTCGAGCAGCAGCACGTTGGCCGCCGACGACACCAGCCCGGCCAACGCCAGACGCGTCTTCTCACCACCCGACAGAGTCCCGGCCGGCTGCTCGAGCTGCGGCCCGGTGAACATGAACGCGCCGAGGAGGCCGCGTAGATCCTGCTCGCCCGCATCGGGTGCGGCGTGGCGGATGTTCTCCCACACCGACGCCCGGTCGTCGAGGGTGTCGTGCTCCTGGGCGAAATAACCGACCTTGAGCCCGAATCCGGGTTCGAGCGATCCGGTGTCGGGCTTCTCGACGCCGGCGAGCAGGCGCAGCAGTGTGGTCTTGCCCGCGCCGTTGAGCCCGAGGATGACGACCCGACTGCCTTTGTCGATGGCGAGGTCGACGCCGGTGAAGATCTCCAGCGATCCGTACATCTTGGTGAGGTTGGACGCCATCAGCGGCGTCTTGCCGCATGAGGCGGGCTCGGGGAAGCGGATCTTGGCGGTCTTGTCGGAGACCCGCTCGGCGTCGAGCTCGTCCATCATCCGGTCGGCACGCTTGAGCATGTTCTGCGCGGCGACGGCCTTGGTGGCCTTGGCGCCCATCTTCGCGGCCTGGACGCGCAGCGCGCCCGCCTTCTTCTCGGCGTTGGCGCGTTCGCGCTTACGGCGCTGCTCGTCGCTGGCGCGGGCGTCGAGGTACTTCTTCCATGTCATGTTGTAGACGTCGACCTCGCTGCGGACCGCGTCGAGGAACCAGACGCGGTTGACGACGTCGGCGAGCAGATCCACGTCGTGGCTGATCACGACGAGGCCGCCGTCGTGGTTGTGCAGGAAGGCGCGCAGCCAGCCGATCGAGTCGGCGTCGAGGTGGTTGGTCGGCTCGTCGAGCAGCAGGGTGGTGTTGGACTTCCCGCCGCTGCCGTCGGCGGCGGCGAACAGGATCCGGGCCAGCTCGATACGCCGGCGCTGACCGCCCGAGAGCGTCTTGAGCGGTTGCTCGAGGACTCGGTCGGGCAGGCTCAGGCTGTTGCAGATCCGTGCGGCCTCGGATTCCGCGACGTACCCGCCGAGCGAGGAGAAACGGTCCTCGAGCTCTCCGTAGCGGCGCACCGCCTTGTCCTGGGCTACCGGGTCGGCGACCTCGGCCATCAGCGCCTGCTGCTTCTCCAGGTCGCGCAGCAGGGTGTCGAGACCCCGCGCGGAGAGCACCCGGTCCTTCGCGAGGACGTTCAGATCACCCTCTTTGGGGTCCTGCGGCAGATACCCGACCTCGCCGATGGTGCTGACGGATCCGGCGTACGGTTCGCCCTCACCGGCCAGGATGCGCAGGGTGGTGGTCTTGCCGGCGCCGTTGCGTCCGACCAGTCCGATCCGGTCGCCGGGCTGAATGCGGATACCCGGCCCCGGAACATTGAGGAGGGTGCGGACGCCTGCGCGCACCTCGAGGTCGGTTGCCGTGATCACGACGTTTGAGTTTACGCGCTCATGACCATTGCTTTTCGCCACGACCGGCCGGGCGGCGCCGGAGGTGCTTCGTTACGGTGCAGGATGTGACCGAACCAACAGACACACCCGCCGAATCCGGCCTCCGATCGCTCGCCGGACGCTCGGCCCTGGTGACCGGCGCGAGTCGTGGCATCGGATTGTCGATCGCCACCGAACTCGCCCGTCGTGGAGCCGCCGTCACCATCACCGCACGCAAAGCCGAGCCGCTGGCGCAGGCTGCGGAGTCGATCCGCACCGCGGTCCCGGGGGCCGTCATCGCATCCGACCCCGGTAACGCCGGGTCGGCCGAGGACCGTGCCCGTGCGGTCGCCACCGCTGCGGCAGCGACCGGCACCGTCGACATCCTGATCAACAACACCGGGATCAACCCCGTCTTCGGTCCGCTGATGTCGGCCGACCTCGACGCCGTTCGCAAGATCTTCGACGTCAACGTCGTTGCCGCGCTCGGCTTCATCCAGGAGTGCCACCGCGCCGGTATGGGCGAGCACGGCGGAACCGTCGTCAACGTGGCGAGCGTCGCCGGTCTGCGTTCCACCGGCGTGATCGCCGCCTACGGTGCGTCGAAGGCCGCGCTGATCCGCCTGACCGAGGAACTCGCCGCCGAGCTGGGACCCGGTATCCGGGTGAACGCGGTCGCCCCGGCAGTGGTGAAGACGCAGTTCGCCGAGGGTCTGCTGGCCGCAGGCGAGGACGTCGTCGCGTCGCGGTACCCCCTCAAGCGTGTCGGCGTGCCCACCGACGTCGCCCAGGTCGTGGCGTTCCTCGCCGGCGACGAGTCCAGCTGGATCACCGGGGAGACGATCCGCGTCGACGGCGGCATGCTCGCCGCCGGCAGCTAGGACCGCCGTGGGCGACACCGTCCACCGGTGCACCCTGGCCGTCGTCGGCGCCGGACCGGCGGGACGTTCCCTGGCCCACCGTGCCGCGCTGGCCGGGATCGATGTCGTCCTCGTCGACCGCGACCCCGACCGGGTGTGGCGCTCGACCTACGCCGCCTGGACCGACGAGCTCCCGGGGTGGGTCGACCCTGTCGCCATCTCGCATCAGGTCGAATCGGTGGCGGTGTACTCCCCCACCCATCACACCCTGCGCCGCGGATACACGGTGCTCGACACCGCCGCCCTCCAGCGCAGCCTGGCCCTCGACGGGGTGCGAGCGGTAGCCGGGACGGCGATGACCACCGACGCACGGTCGGTGTCGTTGAGCACCGGCGTGACGGTGGCCGCACAGGTCGTCGTCGACGCGCGCGGGTCCATATCGACGACCGGACCCGCCCAGACCGCGTACGGCGTCTTCGTACCCCGTGAGCAGGCCGCCCCGATCCTGGGCGCCGACCCGGCCGTCCTGATGGACTGGCGGCCGTTCGACGGCTCCGACGACGGGCCCCGTGTCCCGAGCTTCCTGTACACCGTCCCGGTCTCGGCTGACCGGGTCCTCGTCGAGGAGACCTGTCTCGTCGGGCACCCGGCGTTGTCGGTCGGGACCCTGCGAGATCGATTGCGCACCAGGCTGAGTCGTCGCGGCCACGCGATCGACGTCGACGGCGACGACATCGAACGGGTGCATTTCGCGGTCACCGGAGGTGGCGGGCGTCCATGGACATCGCGGCCGATGACGTTCGGTGCGGCCGGTGGTCTGATGCACCCGGCGACGGGGTACAGCGTCGCCACCTCGATGCGCTGCGCCGATGCTGTCGTGGCCGCGATCGCGCGGGGTGACGATCCCGGATCGGCGCTGTGGACGGCGCGCGCCCGACTGGTGCACACCCTGCGTCGGCGAGGGCTCAACGCTCTGTTGGGTCTCGACGCCGAGACCACCGTCGAGTTCTTCGACGCATTCTTCGAGCTGCCCGCCGATCGACAACGGGCCTACCTGTCCGGTCGCGACGATCCGCGCGGGGTGATGGCGGCGATGCTCACCATGATGCGGGTCGCCGACCCGGGTGTCGGGATCGCGGTCGCACGAGGTGCCGCGGCACCGACCCGCTGGTGAATTCAGGCGTCGCCGGTGGTGTCGTCCTCCGCGTCGAGCAGGCGACCGAGAAGTGCGGCCAGCTGACGGAGTTCGCCGTCGGTGAGCGCGGACACCGACGACGGCGGCCGCAGGAGGATGGCGTCGGCCGTCGCGATGGCGTCGTGACCGGCCGCCGTGAGCGTGACCAGCTTGCGCCGACGGTCGTCGGGGTGCGGACGTCGCTCGACGAGGCCGTGCGCTTCGAGCTTGTCGACGATCAGCGTCGTGTACGGGGCGTCGACGTTGTTGACCTCGGCGAGGTCGCGCAGCGTCATCGGCCGGTCTCGCAGCTGGAAGAGGACCTTGCCCCGACCGCCGCCCAGGCGAAACCCGAGTGCGTCGGCGAGTTCGCCCCGGCGGTTCTGCGCCTCGACGTAGCGGTACATCCGCGCCCAGGCACCGTGGTCCCGGTCGGTCGCTTCCTGGTCCGCGCCGTCGCTCACCACGGAACCGTACGTCCCAGGTAGTCGACGTATCGCAATTCGGTTGATCCGGACAGGGAGTCCAATGTCCTCACGACGTTCGGGATGGAATCGTCGACGGTGAGACGTGCCTCGCTGCCACCGAGATCGGTCTGCACCCACCCCGGCGCCATCAGCACGAGCGAGCGACGGTCGCCTGCATGCCGCGCTGCGTAGCTACGCACGTAGGTGTTCAGCGCCGCCTTGCTCCCGCGGTACATTTCGTGGCCGCCCGTGACGTTGTTGGTGACACTCCCCTGCCCCGACGACATCACCCCGATCGTGCCGTCGGGTTCCACGAGGTCGGCCAGCGCCTCGATGACGCGCAACGGGCTCAGCGCATTGGTGATCATGACCCGGGTGAATTCCTCGTCGCTGGTCTCGGCGACCGTCCCCTCGGGTTCGTTCGTGACGCCCGCGTTGACGAATAGCAGGTCGAACGTCCGGCCCGCCAAGCGCTCTCGGAGCGAAGCGATCTGTTCGGGCTCGGTGATGTCGACGGTCTCGATCTCGATGTCCCGGTCGTCTCGGTCGGCGAGATCGTGCAGGGGCGTCCGACGCGAACCACGCACGGTGGCGACCACCTCTCGTCGTTGGCCGGACCATTCGTCGGCCAGCGCGAGACCGAGCCCACGTGAGGCGCCGATCAACAGAACACGGTCGAGGGAACGAGCCGGGGCGTCGTCGTCTGCAGTAGTTGTAGTCATAACAACCATTGTTACCACTACAACCAAAAGAGCGCCACTGTGCTCGCTCGCCGATTCGTCTAGCGCGGCAGTGCCCGCCACCTCGTGATCATTTCCTCGATGTCGATCGTGGCCACAACGATGCGTGAGGCCGGACCCAGCGACGGCGCCAGTCGTTCACGCTTCACCCGGCGGTTGAAATCGACGAGGATGCGGCGAACTGCCTCCTCGCTCCGTATGTCGCGCAACGACTCCGGATACTCCTGGCGTTCGCGCCGCAACTGCAACGTGGCCGGCAGCAACTCCGACGAGTCGAGCCCCTCGTCACGGATCTTCTTCTTGGCCCACCAGTCGGGGTCGTCGAGACCGCTCAGATCCAGCGGCTTGCCGAGGCCGGGCAGGTCGTCGAAGTCGCCTCGCTCACGGGCCTCCCGGATCAGTCGGTCGACACGGGATTCCGCCACCGGGGGCTGATACCAGCGTCGGCGCCTGCGCGCACGTCTGTCGTCCACATCGGACGTCGCGTCAGAGTCCGACGTTTCGTGAGAATCGGTGGGCCGCTCAGGGCCGGTGTGGGGATCCAACGCCGATCGACGAGGGTCAGACGGTGAAGCCCAGGGCCCGGAGCTGCTCGCGTCCGTCATCGGTGATCTTGTCCGGGCCCCACGGCGGCAGCCAGACCCAGTTGATCACCAGTTCGGTGCACAGCCCGCTCCCGACGACCGCCGCACGCGACTGGTCCTCGATGACGTCGGTCAGCGGGCAGGCCGCCGAGGTCAGGGTCATGTCGATCTTGGCCACGGCCTCGGCGTCGACATCGATGCCGTAGATCAGGCCGAGGTCGACGACGTTGATGCCCAACTCGGGGTCGACCACGTCGCGCATGGCCTCCTCGATGTCGTCGAGGCTGGGCAGGGAGGTGGTGACCTCGCCGGTCGGTGTGGTGGTGTCAGTCATGTCAGTTCCTTTCCGCGGACTGCAGTGCAACGGTCTGTGCGAGAGCGTCTTTGAAGGCCAGCCAGCCCAACAGCGCGCACTTGACGCGGGCCGGGTACTTGCTGACTCCGACGAAGGCGATGCCGTCGCCCACGACATCCTCGTCGCCCTCGTCTTTCCCGCGTGAGGTCATCATGTCGTTGAACGAGCCGACCGTGGCCAGCGCCTCGGCGATGTCCATGCCGACCACCTGGTCGTAGAGCACCGACGTCGCGGCCTGGGAGATCGAGCAGCCCTGACCGTCATAGGAGATGTCGGTGACCGACGAGCCGTCGTCGGAGAGCGTGACGCGCAGGGTGATCTCGTCGCCACAGGTCGGGTTGACGTGATGGACCTCGGCGCCGAAGGGCTCTCGCAGTCCGCGACCGTGCGGGTGCTTGTAATGATCCAGGATGACCTCCTGGTACATCTGTTCCATTCTCACCGCTGCTCCGTTCCCGCAGCCACCCCGAAGAACTTCTGCGCGGTGACGATCGCCGCGGCGAGCGCATCGATCTCGGCGGTGGTGTTGTAGGCGGCGAACGATGCACGCGCGCTGGCCGCCACGCCCAGGCGCTTGTGCAGCGGCCATGCGCAGTGATGTCCGACGCGGATGGCGACACCCTCGTCGTCGAGGACCTGACCGAGATCGTGGGCGTGGATGCCGTCCACGAGGAACGCCACCGCTCCCCCGCGGTCGGTGGTGTCGGTCGGACCGATGATCCGCACGCCCGGGATGGCACCGAGCACGGCCAATGCGTGTCCGACGAGGACGCGCTCGTGCTCGGCGATTGCGTCCATACCGATGGCCTGGAGGTAGCGGACGGCCGCGCCGAGTCCGACGACCTGCGAGGTCATCGGCACGCCGGCCTCGAAGCGCTGGGGCGGGTCGGCGTAGGTCGACACCTCCATCGACACCGTCTCGATCATCGATCCACCGGTGATGAACGGAGGCAGCTCGGCCAACAACGCGCGCTTGCCGTAGAGCACACCGACGCCCGACGGACCGAACATCTTGTGCCCGGAGAACGCGGCGAAGTCGACGTCGGAGGCGGCGAAATCGACCGGCATGTGCGGAACCGACTGGCAGGCGTCGAGCACGACGAGCGCGCCGACGGCGCGGGCGCGACGCACCATCTCGGCGACGTCGGCGACCGCGCCGGTCACGTTGGACTGGTGCGTGAACGCGAGGACCTTGACCGAGTCGTCGAGGTCGAGCGAGCTCAGATCGATGCGACCGTCGTCGGTGACCCCGTACCAACGCAGGGTCGCCCCGGTTCGGCGGCACAGTTCCTGCCACGGAACGAGGTTGGCGTGGTGCTCGAGTTCGGTGACGACGATGGTGTCGCCGGGTCCGAGTGGTTTCCCACCGAACAGGGCGCCCGATCGATCGTCGCCGAGGGTGTAGGCCACCAGATTGAGCGACTCGGTCGCGTTCTTGGTGAACACGATCTCGTCGGTCTCGGCGCCGACGAACCCGGCGATGATCTCGCGGGCGTCCTCGTAGGCGTCGGTGGCCTCCTCGGCCAGCTGATGGGCACCCCGGTGGACCGCGGCGTTGCAGGTGGTCAGGAAGTCCCGTTCGGCGTCGAGCACCTGAAGCGGACGCTGCGAGGTCGCCCCGGAGTCGAGGTAGACCAGGGGCTTCGAGTCGCGCACGGTCCGGGCCAGGATCGGGAAGTCGGCCCGGAGCCGCTCCACGTCGAGGGCGTCGACCGGCGAGTCGGTCGCGACGGTTGTGGTCATGCGATCACCTCCCGAGAGAATGCGAGCGGTCCGTGGGGCGAACGCTCAGGCGCCCGCGGCCGCGCTGGTGAACTTCACGTAGCCGTTCTCCTCGAGCTCGTCGGCGAGCTCGGGGCCGCCGGACTCGACGACACGGCCGTTGACGAACACGTGGACGAACTCGGGCTTGATGTAGCGCAGGATTCGCGTGTAGTGCGTGATGAGCAGCACCCCACCGTTCTCACGCTCGCGGTAGTTGTTGACACCCTGCGAGACGACCCGCAGCGCATCGACGTCGAGGCCGGAGTCGGTCTCGTCGAGGATCGCGATCTTGGGCTTGAGCATGCCGAGCTGCAGGATCTCGTGGCGCTTCTTCTCGCCGCCGGAGAAGCCCTCGTTGACCGATCGCTCGACGAACGAGGGATCGATCTCCAGCTCGCTCAGGGATTCCTTGACCTCTTTGACCCAGTGGCGCAGCTTGGGCGCCTCGCCGCGGACCGCGGTGGCCGCGGTACGAAGGAAGTTCGACATCGACACGCCGGGAACCTCGACGGGGTACTGCATCGCCAGGAACAGTCCGGCGCGTGCGCGCTCGTCGACGGTCATCGCCAGGACGTCCTCACCGTCGAGGGTGATCGTCCCCTGGGTCACCTGGTACTTCGGGTGACCGGCGATCGCGTACGACAGCGTCGACTTGCCGGAGCCGTTGGGCCCCATGATCGCGTGGGTCTGACCGGACTCGACGGTCAGGTCGACACCCTTGAGGATGACGATGGGCTCCGCGTCGGAGTCCTTGGGCGTGACGTTGACGTGCAGGTCACGGATTTCGAGTGTTGCCACGGTGTTTCAGTCCTCTTGGTCGTAGTCGTGCGAAGTGTGTGCGGGCGCGGGACCCGTCAGGCCCCGGCGATCTGGAGTTCGGCCTCGACGGCCGCCTCGAGACGCTCGCGGATCTCGGGCACGCCGATCTTGGCGATGACCTCGCCGAAGAAACCGCGGACCACCAGTCGCCGCGCCTGGTCCTCGGGGATTCCACGGGCCTGCAGGTAGAACAACTGCTCGTCGTCGAATCGTCCCGTCGCACTGGCGTGGCCGGCGCCGACGATCTCGCCGGTCTCGATCTCCAGGTTCGGCACCGAGTCAGCGCGCGCGCCGTCGGTCAGCAACAGGTTCCGGTTGACCTCGAACGTCTCGGTGCCCTCGGCCTCAGCGCGGATCAGGACGTCGCCGACCCACACCGTGTGCGCCTCGCGGGCACGGTTGCTCGCATCGCCCTGCAGGGCGCCCTTGTAGACGACGTTGGATTTGCAGTTCGGCTGCGAGTGGTCCACCAGCAGACGCTGTTCCAGATGCTGTCCGGCGTCGGCGAAGTACAGACCCCACATCTCGGCGTCGCCGCCCGGGCCGTCGTAATGCACCAGTGGGGACAGACGGATCAGGTCACCACCGAGGCTGACCGCGAAGTGTCGGATGGTCGCGTCGCGACCGAGTCGCACGTGATGAGCGGCGACATGCACGGTGTCATCGGCCCAGTCGTGCAGGTTGACGACGGTCAGATGCGCTCCGTCGGCGACCACGAACTCGATGTTCTCGGCGTAGGTCCCGCTGCCGGCCTGATCGATGACGACCACGGCCCGCCCGAAACGCTCGACCCGGATCTGGGTGTGCCCGAAGGCCACCCGGCCCTCACCGGGACCGGTGATGGTGATGGTGACCGGATCGGCCACCTCCACCTCCCGGCCGACGGTGATGACCGTCGCCGACTCGAACGACGAGAACGCCTGCGCGGCGATCCGGTCGAACGGGACGCCGCCGTCGCCGAGACGCGCGTCGTCGCGACCAACGGTCTCGACGGTCACGCCGTCCGAGACACCTTCGACGGTCACGTTCGCGGTGCCGTCGGCCACCGCCTCACCGTTGTGCAGACCGCGCAGCCGGCGGAACGGCGTGAAACGCCACGCCTCGTCACGAGATCCGGGGACCTCGAAAGCATTGACGTCGAACGAGGTGAACAGCTCACCCTTGTTGGTGACCGGATGGACGTTCTCACCCCGGACGGCGCCGACGACTCCCGAGGGTCCTGCGGTGATGTTTTCCGTGCTCAACCGACGGATCCTTCCATCTGCAGCTCGATGAGCCGGTTCAGTTCCAGGGCGTACTCCATCGGGAGTTCCTTGGCGATCGGCTCGACGAAGCCGCGGACCACCATGGCCATGGCCTCGTCCTCGGTCAGTCCACGGCTCATCAGGTAGAAGAGCTGCTCGTCGCTGACCTTGGAGACGGTGGCCTCGTGGCCCATCGTCACGTCGTCCTCACGGATGTCGACGTAGGGGTAGGTGTCACTGCGGCTGATCTGATCGACCAACAGGGCGTCACACTTGACCGTCGATCGCGATCCGTGGGCACCCTTGTTGATCTGGACCAGACCGCGGTACGACGCACGACCGCCACCACGGGCGACCGACTTCGAGACGATGTTGCTCGAGGTGTTCGGCGCGAGGTGCACCATCTTCGAGCCGGTGTCCTGGTGCTGGCCCGGTCCGGCGAACGCGACCGAGAGAACCTCGCCCTTCGCGTGCTCACCGGTCATCCACACCGCGGGGTACTTCATGGTGACCTTGGAGCCGATGTTGCCGTCGACCCACTCCATGGTCGCGCCGGCCTCGGCCTTGGCGCGCTTGGTCACCAGGTTGTAGACGTTGTTCGACCAGTTCTGGATGGTCGTGTAGCGGCACCGACCACCCTTCTTGACGATGATCTCGACGACCGCGGAGTGCAGCGAGTCGGTCTTGTAGATCGGCGCGGTGCAGCCCTCGACGTAGTGCACGTAGGCACCCTCGTCGACGATGATCAGCGTCCGCTCGAACTGGCCCATGTTCTCGGTGTTGATGCGGAAGTAGGCCTGCAGCGGGATGTCCACGTGGACGCCCGTGGGCACGTAGATGAACGAGCCACCCGACCACACCGCGGTGTTCAGCGCGGAGAACTTGTTGTCACCGGCGGGGATGACGGTGCCGAAGTACTCGCGGAACAGCTCGGGCTGCTCCTTGAGCGCGGTGTCGGTGTCGAGGAAGAGCACGCCCTGCTGCTCGAGGTCCTCACGGATCGAGTGGTAGACGACCTCGGACTCGTACTGCGCCGCGACACCGGAGACCAGCCGCTGCTTCTCGGCCTCGGGGATGCCGAGCTTGTCGTAGGTGTTCTTGATGTCGGCGGGCAGGTCGTCCCAGGTGGCGGCCTGCTTCTCGCTCGAGCGCACGAAGTACTTGATGTTGTCGAAGTCGATGCCGTCGAGGTTCGAACCCCAGGTGGGCATGGGCTTCTTGCCGAAGGTCTGCAGGGCCTTGAGGCGGGCGGCCAGCATCCACTCGGGCTCGCTCTTACGGGCCGAGATGTCGGCGACGACGGCCTCGTTGATGCCGCGCTTGGCGCTCGCACCCGCGACGTCGGAGTCCGACCACCCGTACCCGTAGGTGCCGAGCGAGTCGATCGTCTCCTCCTGGGTCAGCGCGGGCGCGACCGGTGTGCGTGGATCGGTGACTGTCATCGAGAGTCCTCTCGGTTGGTGCCGACGGCCGATGCGAGCTGTGCATCGGACGACGACGGGCTGTCGTTCGTACCGCGAGTGTCGGCGTCGGCCGGATCAGCCGACGACGCCACCGCTAGTGGGACGTGTGTGGTGCAGGCGCAGTCGCCGTTGGCGATGGTCGCCAGGCGCTGCACATGCGTGCCGAGGAGGTTGGTGAACCGGGCGGTCTCGGCCTCGCACAGTTCGGGGAACTCGGTGGCCACGTGGGCGACCGGGCAGTGGTGTTGGCAGATCTGCACACCGGCACCCACACGACGGGTGTTGGCGGAGAACCCGGCGGCGGTGAGTGCGACCGCGATCCGGTCGGCGGTCTCGATCACGGCATCGGGATCGGAATCGCCCGCTGTGTTCTCGGGCACATCGGCGACGATCGCGTCGATCCGGTCGGCCGCGAAGTCGCGGACCGCCTGTTCGCCCGCAACGTCACGCAGTCGACGCATCGCCGCACCGGCGAGGTCGTCGTAGGCGTGATGAAGCTTCCCGCGTCCGATGGAGGTGAGCTGGAACTGCTTGGCCGGGCGTCCACGACCGCGCCGCGCATAGCGCGCCGACACCGCCGACGCCCGGATCTCCCCGCTGGTGATGAGAGCATCGAGGTGCCTGCGCACACCCGCCGCGCTCATCCCCAACTCCTCGCCGATGTCACCGGCAGTGGCCGGTCCGTGCTCGACGAGAAAGGCCACCACCGCGGTGCGGGTCTGACCGTCGTGCGACACCGACACCGGTGCAACACCGGAGTCGACGGACACGGCAGAACCGTCCTGAGTGGATTTCACAACACAAGTGTCACCTAATTGGACACCGCATGCCAGCAAGGGTTACCTATCCTCCTCTGACCACGGTCGGAGCCGCGCAACCACCGGCAGCAGAACACCGCGGAAACACCTGGACACGCGGCCGACCACCGAGGACACCCGGGACGATTACAGTCTTGTCTTGTGCCCGATCCCACACCCCGCGCGGAGCAGCCTGCGCACGCAGGGAGCGTCGACACCGTCGATCCAGACGCCGTGTCCGGCGTCCGGATCCGTGTCCGCGCCGCGCTGACCTACCTGGGGTTGCGTCAGCGGTCGGCGTCACCGGCGGTCGACGACACCGGCGACTACGGCGTCACGATGGCCCGTCTGCACGGCGAGGAGCCCGAGGTCGGCGATCTGGAACCGGACGAGAACCGGCGTCTGAACCGGGTTCGGATCTTCGGGGCGGTCGGATCGATCCTCATCCTCATCGGTTCCCTGGGTACCGGCGCCGTCCCGGTCCTGCAGAACCCGATCGCGGGGGTACGCGTGCTGTCGCTGCCCTCACGCATGTGGCCGGTCGCGCTGACGCTGTCCATCGGCGGAACCCTGATCCTGGTCCTCGCCTGGCTGTTGCTCGGACGGTTCGCGGTCGGCCGGCTCAACGTCGAGGTCATGGGCGGCACCAAGCCGCGACGCCGCATGTCGCAGCGTCAGGCCGACCGCACCCTGCTGCTGTGGATCGCGCCGATCATCCTGGCGCCCCCGCTGCTGAGCAAGGACATCTACTCGTATCTCGCCCAGAGCGCGATCGCCTACCGCGGGATGGATCCGTACAAGGTCAGCCCGGTCCGCGGACTCGGGGTCGGTGACGTCCTGACGCGGTCGGTGCCCAACCTGTGGCGCGACACCCCCGCGCCCTACGGGCCGCTGTTCCTGTGGTTGGGCAAGAACATCACCGCCATCACCGGCGACAACCTCACCACCGCGATCCTGCTGCATCGCATGCTCGCACTGGTGGGTGTCGCACTCATCGTCTGGGCACTGCCCCGCCTGGCCCGCCGCTGCGGGGTCTCGCCCACCGCCGCACTCTGGCTCGGCGCACTGAACCCGCTGCTGATCCTCCATCTGGTCGGCGGCATCCACAACGAGGCCCTAATGCTGGGGCTCATGCTCGCCGGTCTCGAGCTGTGCTTCCGGGCGATCTACGGCACGCACCGCCTGCGACGGGTCGGCACGATCCTGCCGAGTCCCAGCGGCTGGCTGCTGATAGCGGGGACGGCGATCATCGCGGCGTCGTCGATGGTCAAGATCAGTTCACTGCTGGCACTCGGTTTCGTCGGCATCGCCCTCGCGCTGCGCTGGGGCGCCACCCTGCCCGCGTTGCGGCACGCGCCGCCGTCGCAGTGGTGGGCGCGGTCGCGACAGTCGGTGATCGCGCTCGCCGCGTCCGCCGGAGCGCTGATGACCATCCTGGTCGTGGTCGTGGTGGCGATCTGTCTCGGAACAGGCCTCGGGTTCGGTTGGACGTCGACCCTGAGCACCGGCGGGGTGGTCCGGTCGTGGATGTCGATGCCCACGCTGCTGTCGGTGACCGGCGGTCGGGTGGGTGTGCTGGTGGGGCTGGGCGATCACACCCAGGCGATGCTCGACGTCGCGCGTCCCATCGGTCAGGTCATCGCCGGACTGTTCGTCATCCGATGGCTGCTCGCGGCCCTGGCCGGCCGTCTGCACCCGCTGGGTGCGCTCGGGATCGCCATGGCGATGTTCGTGTTGCTGTTCCCGTTCGTGCAGGCCTGGTATCTGCTCTGGGCGGTCATCCCGCTCGCCGCGTGGGCGACCGGCCGGTGGTTCCGCCTGGTGGCGATCGCGGTGTCGGCGATCATCGCGGTGGTGGTGTTGCCCACAGGTGCGGGCACCCGCGGGTTCCAGCTCGCGGAGGCGATCGTCGCGTCGATTTTCCTCACCGCCGTGCTGACCGCCGTGTTCTTCGAGAAGATGCCCTGGCAGAAGACCGGCGACACCCCGCAGACCGTCGATCGCGACGACGACGGGCCACCACCGTCCGCACCCGCGGAGGTCACGCCGACCCGCGAGCCGGCGACCGCGACCCCCGGGGACTGATCCCCGACCACCGTCCGCCCAGGTCCGTTTGGCGACTCGAGGCCGCCGACGAATAGTGTTGGGCCCTGTGAAGAGTCCTCTCCGTCACCCGGCGGCCGCGCCGCCCGTCGACGGGAGCGGTTCCGCCCACGCCGGACCCGTGGCGCAGGCGCCCGCATTGCAGATCCGCGGGCTGGTCAAGCGGTATGGAGACCTCACCGCGGTCGACGGTCTCGACCTCGACCTCGAACGTGGCCAGGTGCTGGCCCTGCTCGGCCCCAACGGTGCGGGCAAGACCACGACGGTCGAGATCTGTGAGGGGTTCGGCGTCCCCGACTCCGGTGAGGTCCGAGTTCTGGGTCTCGACCCGGTCGCCGACAACGAACGACTGCGCACCCGCATCGGAGTCATGCTGCAGGGCGGCGGAGCGTACCCGGGGGCCCGCGCCGGCGAGATGCTGCGACTGTGCGCCGCCTACTCGGCCAACCCGATCGACCCTGACTGGCTGTTGCGGACCCTGGGGCTCGTCGACGCCGCTCGCACCTCCTATCGCCGTCTGTCCGGCGGACAGCAGCAGCGACTGGCCCTGGCGTGCGCGATCGTCGGGCGTCCGGAACTGGTGTTCCTCGACGAGCCGACCGCCGGCCTCGACGCCGCCGCACGGATCCTGGTGTGGGAGCTGATCGACCGTCTCCGCGCCGACGGGGTGTCGGTGCTGCTGACCACCCACCTGATGGACGAGGCCGAACAACTCGCCGACGACCTGATCATCATCGACAAGGGCCGGGTCGTCGCACACGGGACGCCCGCCGAGGTCACCAGCCGCGGCGCCGAGAACGAACTGCGGTTCCGTGCGCCCCGCGGACTCGACCTGACCCTGCTCGTGTCGATCCTCGCCGAGGGCTACCGGGTGTCGGAGGTCAATCCCGGCACGTACCTCGTGGCGGGTGAGGTCACCCCCCAGGTGCTCGCCGCCGTCACCGGGTGGTGCGCGAAGATCAACGTGCTCGCCACCGACCTCCGCGTGGAGACACGCAGCCTCGAGGACGTGTTCCTCGACCTGACCGGACGGGAGTTGCGCGGATGACCACTCCCGCGGCCGCACGGGCCTCACGTTTCACCCCGGGCCTGTTCACCCCCGATCCGCGCCCGGCGCCGGTCCTGCGGATGCTCCTCGCCCAGTCGCGGATCGAGTTGATCCTCCTGCTGCGCAACGGCGAACAGTTGCTGCTCACGCTGTTCATCCCGGTCACCCTGTTGATCGGGCTCTGCCTGCTGCCCATCGGCACCTTCGAGGAGAACCGCGCGGACCGGTTCGTCCCCGCGATCATGACGGTGGCGGTGATGTCGACCGCGTTCACCGGACAGGCCATCGCGGTCGGTTTCGACCGCCGGTACGGCGCACTCAAGCGGCTCGGCGCCACCCCGCTGCCCCGGTGGGGCGTGATCGCGGGCAAGTCGATCGCCGTCGCGATCGTCGTGGTGCTGCAGGCCATCATCATCGGGCTGATCGGCGTCGCCTTCGGGTGGAACTGGTCGGTGTCCGGGCTGCTCCTCGGGGCCGTCGCCATCGCCATCGGCACCATGGCGTTCTCCGCACTGGGTTTGCTGCTCGGCGGCACCTTGCGGGCGGAGATCGTGCTCGCACTGGCCAACGTCATCTGGTTCGTCCTGATCGGTGTCGGCAGCCTCGTCGTGATCGGCGACGGCGTACCCACCGCCGTCCGATGGATCGCCCGGTGTACGCCGTCCGGGGCGCTCAGCGAGGTCCTGCACCGCGCCGGCGAGCAGTCCGTCGACTACGTCGGTTTCGGTGTGCTGATCGCCTGGGGCGTCGTCGCCGGGGCGGCCGCCGTACGGTATTTCCGCTTCACCTGACGCCGCGTGGCCAGGATCACGTGACCACACCAACCGCGTGGTGATCCGCCCTCACCGGGGTCTATAGCATCGAAGACGTGTTGTATCGCGGTTTCGTCCGGCTGGTGAATCACCTCCCCCTCCCCTCCCGACGCGTGCAGGTCGGCATCGCCATCGCGGTGATGCTCTCGCAGGCCGGCATCGCCGTCACCGGGTCGATCGTGCGGGTCACGTCCTCGGGTCTCGGCTGCCCCACCTGGCCGCAGTGCTTCCCGGGCAGCTTCACCCCCGAGCCGCACGCGTCGGTGGCCGCCATCCACACCGCCGTCGAATTCGGAAACCGGATGCTGACGTTCGCGGTGGTCCTCACCGCCGCCCTGATCGTCCTCGCGGTCACGCGCGCCGGCCGCCGCCGCGAGGTGCGCTTCTACGCATGGCTGATGCCGCTGTCGACGGTCCTGCAGGCCGTACTCGGCGGACTGACCGTGCTCACCGGCCTGCTGTGGTGGACCGTCGCGATCCACCTGTTGGTGTCGATGGGCATGGTCTGGCTGTCGGTGCTGCTGCTGGAGAAGGTCCGCGAACCCGACGACGGCGAGGCGCTCAAGCAGGTGCCCGACCCGCTGCGCTGGCTAACCGCGCTCAGTGCCGCGGTGATGAGTGCACTCCTCGTGGCCGGGACCATGGTCACCGGCGCCGGGCCGCACGCCGGCGACAAGAGCGTCGAGAAGCCGGTCCCCCGGCTGGCCATCGAGATCACCACGCTGGTCCACGCACACGCCGAGCTGATGATCGCGTATCTGGCCCTCGTGGTCGCGTTGGGATTCGGGCTCGCGGCCGTCGGCGCACCCGCGCGCCTGCGACGCCGTCTCTACGTCCTGGTGGCGCTCGTGCTGGCCCAGGGACTCATCGGCCTCACCCAGTACCTCACCGGGATCCCCGAGGTGCTGGTGGTCATGCACGTGGCCGGTGCCGGCGCGTGTGTGGCGGCGACCGCGGCACTCTGGGTCGCGATGCGACCCCGTCAGGCCATGTCGGCGACGTCATCCGACGCACTGGCATCACCGACCGAGGCGCCCGGCCTGCGCGCCTGAGCGATCAGGTGCGGGCGACCCACCCGGCCATCTTGGCCCAGTGGCCGGTCCGCGGCGTCGCCGAGGCGCTGAGCTCGCGATCCCACTCACCGAGTTCGAGTCCGTCGACTGCGCCGACCAGCGCGTGCGCGGTCTCGACGTCGGCGACGACCTGATCGCCCATCACTCCGGTCTCCGAACCGACCATGAGCACCCGCACGCCGGACGTGCCGATCGGCTCGACCACGGCGGTCGCGGAGCCGCCGTTGCTGCGCACGAAACGGGCGACCGCGGCGAGCGTGCCGCGCGGGATGCGGATCGACCGTGCGTTCTCGTCCTGCTCGACGGTGCCCTGGTCTTCGGAGGTATCGGCCATGGACGTCAGCATATCGGTGGGCCTGCGGTGCCCGATCGGACGGCTCGCGGTAGAACGGTGGACATGAAGGCAATCCACGTGACCGCCCACGGCGGACCCGAAGTCCTGCGCAGCGTCGAGATCGACGATCCGGCCCCGGGCCCGGGTCAACTGGCGGTGCGGGTGGGCGCGGTCGGGATCAACTTCATCGACACCTACCTGCGCTCGGGGTTGTACCCGTCGCAGACCCCGTACGTCCCGGGCTCGGAGGGCGCCGGCACCGTCATCGCGGTCGGCGAGGGCGTCGACGAGGGACGCGTCGGATCGCGGGTCGCGTGGTCGGACGCGCCGGGCAGCTACGCCGAGATCGCGCTGGTCACCGCCGCCCGGGCGGTGCCGGTGCCGGACGAGGTCGCCGACCCCGTCGCCGCCAGCGCGCTGCTGCAGGGACTGACCGCGCACTATCTGCTCGACGGGAGCGCCCACCCGCAGGGGCCGGGAGCCGACTCCCCCGGCGACACGATCCTGGTGCACGCCGGCGCCGGCGGCGTCGGTCTCGTGCTGACCCAGATGGCCGCCGCACGCGGCATCCGGGTGATCACGACGGTGTCCACCGACGCCAAGGAGGAACTCTCGCGGGCCGCGGGGGCGTCAGAGGTGCTGCGGTACGGCGACCACGTCGCCGACACGGTGCGCGAACTCACCGACGGCACGGGTGTCGCGGTGGCCTACGACGGGGTCGGGGCCGACACGTTCGAGCAGAGTCTGCGCAGCACCCGCGTGCGGGGCACGGTCGTGCTGTTCGGTGCCGCGAGCGGTCCGGTGCCGCCGTTCGACCTGCAACGACTCAACGGGCTCGGATCGCTGACCGTGACGCGCCCGACGCTCGCGAACTTCGTGGCCGATCCGGACGAGTTCGCCTGGCGCAGCGGCGAGGTGATGGCGGCGGTGGCGCAGGGGCGGGTCGAGGTCCGAGTGGGCAACAGCTACGCGCTGGCCGACGCCGAGCAGGCGCATCGTGACCTCGAGGCGCGCGCGACCACGGGGTCGATCGTCCTGATCCCCTGAGGGATCGACTCAGAAGAGGCTGGCGACCGTCGGCAGGTGGACGACGGAGTCGACGGCGAGGCCGCAGAAAACGATGGCCAGGTACTCGTTGGACTGCAGGAACACCTTCAGCGGGGCGATCTCGCCGCCGTTGCGGGTCGTCGCGAGCAGTTTGTGGACCGCCCGCAGGAACCACGCACCGGCACCGACGGCGACCACGGCGTAGATCCACCCGGTGGCGGCGATCAGCGCGAGCGTCGCGAGGACGGTGGCCCAGGTGTAGAACACCATCTGCCGGGCGACCTGCACCTCGGTGGCGATCACCGGGAGCATCGGAACGCCGGCAGCCCGGTAGTCCTCCTTGTAGCGCATGGCCAGCGCCCAGGTGTGCGGCGGCGTCCAGAAGAAGATGATCAGGAACAGCACCACCGGCTGCCAGCTGATCGATCCGGTGACCGCGGCCCAGCCGACGAGGGTGGGCATACATCCCGCGGCCCCACCCCAGACGACGTTCTGCCAGGTCCGACGCTTGAGGACCATCGTGTAGACGAGCACGTAGAACGCGATGGTGGCCATGACCAGCAGGGCGCTGAGCAGGTTGGCGAAGCTCCACAGCACCGCGAACGAGCCGGCGCCGAGGACGAGTCCGAAGATCAACGCGTTCAGACGCGACACCGCATGGCGCGCGAGCGGGCGTCGTTCGGTGCGTTTCATCTTCTGGTCGATGTCGTGGTCGATGACCATGTTGAGCGTGTTGGCACTCGCCGCACCCAGCCATCCGCCGACCAGGGTGATGGCGATCAGACCGATGTCGACCGACCCGCGGTCGGCGAGCAGCATCACCGGCACGGTGGCCACGAGCAGCAACTCGATGACGCGCGGCTTGGTCAGCGCGATGTAGGCGAGGACGGTGGTCCGCAGACGGCTCGCACCGGACGTTCCCGGCGTCTCGTCGGGGGAACGGACGGGACGGGTGGTGGCGGCTCCGTGTCCCCCACCGCTGTGCCCGATCTCCACGTGCTCTCCTGATTCCGCTGCACTCGTCGTGTCGTGTCGTCGCATGCCGTATCCCGTGGCGCTGAGCGGGATACGGGTGTGCGGTGGTCGCGAGGTGACACCTCGTCGAGACCGTCGTCGAGAACGCCGACATCTACTACAGGGCATGGTAGACGGCGGGACCTGCCGATCGACAATTGGATGTCTCGCGCGCCGGGAACGAACTGCGCGTATCGGATGATTTACCGATGCGCCCCGGCACCCGGCGGGCCGACTAGGGTTGGGGCCAGGAGTCGGAAGATGCGAGCTGCCGGCGATCGGGTCGAACCGTCACGATCGGCACCGGGCGCGCACCGTCGGGACACCGACCGACTCTTCCCCGCTCGATGCGACCGACACAGGAGAATTCCCCATCGTGGCAGTTACAGATGAGATCAAGGCCTTCACCAAGGCGTCCTACCCCGACGACTGGAGCGATCTCGACACCAGAGCCGTCGACACGGTGCGCGTCCTCGCCGCCGATGCCGTCGAGAAGTGCGGATCCGGCCACCCCGGCACCGCCATGAGCCTGGCCCCGCTCGCCTACACCCTCTTCCAGCGTGTGATGCGTCACGACCCCAACGACACCGCGTGGCTCGGTCGCGACCGCTTCATCCTGTCGTGCGGCCACTCGAGCCTCACCCTCTACATCCAGCTGTACCTCGGCGGCTTCGGACTCGAGCTGTCCGACATCGAGGCGCTGCGCACCTTCGGTTCGAAGACCCCCGGGCACCCGGAGTTCCGCCACACCCGTGGCGTCGAGATCACCACCGGTCCGCTGGGCCAGGGTCTGGCGACCGCGGTGGGCATGGCCATGGCCGCCCGTCGCGAGCGTGGACTCTTCGATCCCGAGCCCGCCATCGGCGACAGCATCTTCGACCACCACATCTACTGCGTGGCCTCCGACGGCGACATCGAGGAGGGCATCACCTCCGAGGCCTCCTCGCTGGCCGGCACGCAGCAGCTGGGCAACCTGATCCTGTTCTACGACCAGAACAACATCTCCATCGAGCACAACACCGACATCGCCCTGTCGGAGGACACCGCCGCACGGTACGAGGCCTACGGCTGGCACGTGCAGACGGTGGAGAGCGGCGAGAACGTCAGCGGTATCGAGGACGCGGTCGCCGCAGCCAAGGCCGTGACCGACAAACCGTCGATCATCCTGTTGCGCACCATCATCGGGTTCCCGGCACCGACGAAGATGAACACCGGCGGCGCCCACGGTGCCGCACTCGGTGACGACGAGGTCGCCGCGGTCAAGAAGATCCTGAAGTTCGACCCCGAGAAGACCTTCGAGGTCGGTGACGACGTCATCGCCCACACCCGCGAGCTGCAGGCACGCGGCCGCAGTGCGCACGAGGCATGGACCACGGAGTTCGACGCCTGGGCGGCGGCCAACCCCGAGCGCAAGGCGCTGCTCGACCGGCTCACCTCCGACGAACTGCCCGACGGCTGGGCCGATGTCCTGCCGACCTGGAACGTCGGCGACAAGGGTGTGGCCACCCGCGCCGCCTCCGGCAAGGTGCTCAACGCGCTCGGTCCGGTGCTGCCCGAGCTGTGGGGCGGCTCGGCCGACCTGGCCGGGTCCAACAACACCACCATCGACGGCGCGCAGTCCTTCGGTCCGGAGTCGATCTCGACCGACGACTGGGACGCCCACCCCTACGGTCGGACCCTGCACTTCGGCATCCGCGAGCACGCGATGGGCGCGATCCTGTCCGGCATCGTGCTGCACGGACCCACGCGCGTCTACGGCGGCACGTTCATGCAGTTCTCCGACTACATGCGCCCCGCGGTCCGACTGGCGTCGCTGATGGACATCGACCCGATCTACGTCTGGACCCACGACTCGATCGGGCTCGGCGAGGACGGACCGACCCACCAGCCGATCGAGCACCTCGCCGCGCTGCGGGCCATCCCGAACCTCTCGGTGGTGCGCCCCGGCGACGCCAACGAGACCGCCTACGCCTGGAAGTCGGTGATCGCCCGCTCGTCGAGCAGCGGACCCGTCGGCCTGGCGCTGACCCGTCAGGGCGTCCCCATTCTCGAGGGCACCGACGCAGAGGGTGTGTCCAAGGGCGGCTACGTCCTCGCCGACGCCTCCGACGGCGCCCCCGAGGTCGTGCTGATCGGCACCGGTTCGGAACTGCAACTCGCCGTCGAAGCACGAAAGAAGCTCGAGGAGCTGGGAATTCCGACCCGCGTCGTGTCGTTGCCCTGCTTCGAGTGGTTCTTCGACCAGGACCAGAACTACCGGGATCAGGTCATCCCGCCGACGGTGAAGGCCCGTGTCTCGGTCGAGGCCGGCATCGCGATGCCGTGGTACCGGGTCGTCGGCGAGGCCGGCGAGATCATCTCGCTCGAGCACTTCGGCGAGTCCGCGGATTACGAGACCCTGTTCCGCGAGTACGGATTCACCGCGGACGCCGTCGTCGCGGCCGCTCAGCGCTCCATCACCACTGTGAAGGGATAGCCACCATGGCCCAGAACGCACATCTCCAGGAACTCTCGTCCGCCGGCGTATCGGTCTGGCTCGACGATCTGTCGCGCGAACGCATCTCCTCGGGCAACCTCGCCGAGCTGATCGAGACGAAGTCCGTGGTCGGCGTGACCACGAACCCGTCGATCTTCCAGGCCGCACTGTCCGCCGGGGACAGCTACGACCCGCAGGTCCGCGAACTCGCCGCCCAGGGCGCCGACGTCGACGCCACCATCCGCACGGTCACCACCGACGACGTCCGCAACGCGTGTGACATCTTCACCCCGGTCTTCGAGGCCAGCAACGGCGTCGACGGACGCGTGTCGATCGAGGTCGACCCGCGCCTGGCCCACGACGCGGACAAGACCGCCGCCCAGGCGATCGAGCTGTGGAAGATCGTCGACCGGCCGAACCTGCTCATCAAGATCCCGGCGACCGAGGACGGTCTGCCCGCCATCGCCAAGACCCTCGCCGAGGGGATCAGCGTCAACGTGACGCTGATCTTCTCGGTCGAGCGCTACCGACTGGTGATGGGCGCCTACCTCGACGGCATCGAGGCGGCCAAGGCGGCCGGCCACGACATCTCGAAGATCCATTCGGTGGCGTCGTTCTTCGTCTCCCGCGTCGACACCGAGATCGACAAGCGGCTCGACGCCATCGGAACCCCGGACGCCACCGCCCTCAAGGGCAAGGCCGCACTGGCGAACGCACGTCTGGCGTACGTCGCCTACCAGCAGGTGTTCGAGGTCGAGTCGCGCTTCCAGGGCCTGGTGTCCGACGGAGCGCTGCCGCAGCGTCCGCTGTGGGCCTCGACCGGCGTGAAGAACCCGGACTACTCCGACACCCTGTACGTCTCGGATCTGGTGGCGCCGAACACGGTCAACACCATGCCGGAGAAGACCATGGACGCCTTCGCCGATCACGGCACGGTCGACACCGGGTCGTTGGTGGGTCGCGGACCCGAGTCCGAGGAGATCTTCACGGCCCTGTCCGACATCGGCATCGACCTCGACGACGTGTTCATCACGCTCGAGAACGAGGGTGTCGACAAGTTCGAGGCGTCGTGGGGCGAGCTGCTCGAGGCGACGCAGAAGCAACTCGACCAAGCATCCAAGGGCTGATGCGCGTGACGGCCGCTGCCGACACGTCGTGGATCAACCCGCTCCGGGACAGCCGTGACAAACGGCTGCCCCGGATCGCGGGTCCCTGCAGCCTGGTGATCTTCGGCGTCACCGGTGACCTCGCCAAGCGCAAGCTGATGCCGGCGGTGTACGACCTCGCCAACCGTGGTCTGCTCCCCCCGAGCTTCGCGCTCGTCGGGTTCGCGCGACGCGACTGGGACGACCAGGACTTCGGGCAGGTCGTCCACGACGCGGTGCGCGAACACTCCCGGACCCCGTTCCGTGAGGACGTCTGGGAGCGGCTGGCCGAGGGTTTCCGCTTCGTCCAGGGCGCCTTCGACGACGACAACGCGTTCGACCAGCTGCGCACCACGCTGGGCGAGCTCGACGCCGAGCGAGGCACCGACGGCAATCATGCGTTCTACCTGTCGATCCCCCCGGGTGCGTTCCCGACCGTCTGTGAGCAGCTGCAGCGTTCCGGGCTCGCGGTGCCGGGGACCGAGAGCTGGCGCCGGGTGGTCATCGAGAAGCCCTTCGGGCACGACCTGGCGAGCGCCCAGGAGCTCAACGCCGTGGTCAACGGGGTCTTCCCGGAGGACTCGGTGTTCCGCATCGATCACTACCTGGGCAAGGAAACCGTCCAGAATATCCTCGCCCTGCGGTTCGCGAACCAGTTGTTCGACCCGTTGTGGAGTTCGCACTACGTGGACCACGTGCAGATCACCATGGCCGAGGACATCGGTCTCGGCGGTCGGGCGGGGTACTACGACGGCATCGGTGCGGCGCGCGACGTCATCCAGAACCATCTCCTGCAGTTGCTGGCCCTGGTGGCCATGGAGGAGCCGGTCTCGTTCGAGCCGCGGGAGTTGCAGGCGGAGAAGATCAAGGTCCTCTCGGCGACCCGCAACATCCTCCCCCTCGACCTCAACACCGCCCGCGGCCAGTACGGACCCGGGTGGCAGGGCAGCCATCCGGTACCCGGGTTGGTCGAGGAGGAGGGCTTCTCCGCGGACTCCACGACCGAGACGTTCGCCGCGATCGCGGTGGAGGTCGACAGCCGTCGGTGGGCCGGGGTGCCGTTCTATCTGCGCACCGGAAAACGCCTGGGACGGCGCGTCACCGAGATCGCGCTGGTGTTCAAGAAGGCACCGCATCTGCCGTTCGACAAGACCATGACCGAGGAGCTGGGCGAGAACGCCCTGGTGATCCGGGTCCAGCCGGACGAGGGCATCACGCTGCGGTTCGGTTCCAAGGTGCCCGGCTCGAGCATGCAGGTCCGTGACGTCAACATGGACTTCAGCTACGGCCAGGCCTTCACCGAGTCGTCTCCCGAGGCCTACGAACGACTCATCCTCGACGTGCTGCTCGGTGAGCCCTCACTGTTCCCGGTCAACGCCGAAGTCGAATTGTCCTGGCGCATCCTCGATCCCGTGCTGCAGGCGTGGGCCGCCGAGGGCAGGCCCGACACCTACGAGTCCGGGATGTGGGGTCCGCGGTCGGCCGAGGACATGATGACCCGCGTCGGGCGGGCGTGGCGTCGACCGTGACCGGCGCGCTCGTGAACCCTGCTCCCCCAGTCAGAGAAGGCAACCGATGATCCTGGATCTGCCCGCCACGACGACCGAGAAGGTCAGCAAGAAGCTCGTCAAGATGCGCGAGTCCGGGGGCGCGGTGACGCTCGGTCGGGTGCTGACGCTGGTGGTCTGCGCCGACGAGGGTGAGCCCACCGAGGGTGCGATCGAAGCGGCCAACGAGGCGAGCCGAGAGCACCCGTGTCGGGTGATCGTGGTGTCGCTCGGCAACAGCGCGGCCGCGTCGCGTCTCGACGCCCAGATCCGGGTGGGTGGCGACGCCGGCGCGTCCGAGGTCGTGGTGCTGCGGCTCTACGGCGAGCTCGCAGGCCACGCCGAGAGCGTGGTGGTCCCGTTCCTGCTGCCCGACACCCCCGTGGTGACCTGGTGGCCCGGCGAGGCGCCCGAGAACCCGGCGCAGGATCCTGTCGGTCGCCTGGGTACCCGCCGTATCACCGACTCGACGAGGGCCGCCGATCCCGACGAGGCGCTCGCGCACCGGCTGGCCACCTATGCGCCCGGAGACTCCGACCTGGCGTGGGCCCAGATCACCTACTGGCGGGCGATCCTGACCGCGGCCCTCGACCGTCCCCCGTTCGAACCCGTGGACCGGGTCGTGGTGACCGGACCGGGACGGTCTCCGTCGATCGATCTGTTGGCCGGTTGGCTGCAGGCACAGCTCGGGGTGCCGACCGAGCGTCACTCGGGCAGTTTCGAGGTCCGTCTCGAGCGCACGACCGGCCCACTGGTGCTGGCCGTCGACCAGAACAACAACGCGGTGCTCAGCAACCCCGGCAAGCCCGACGGCAAGGTCGCGATGAGCGCCCGTGGGGTGCGCGACTGCATCGCCGAGGAGCTCCGTCGCCTCGATCCCGACGAGATCTATCACCTCGCCCTGCAGGGGGCGTCACGTATCACCCGACCCACCGCGGAGGCAGCCTCGTGAGCACACCGGAACCGGAGATCGTCATCGCCGACGACGCGACCGAACTGATCGCGCAGGCGGGTCGCCGCCTCGTCGACGTCATCGTCGCGGCGCAGCGCGACCGCGGTTCGGCGTCGATCGTGCTGACCGGCGGCAGCAACGGGATCGCGATTCTCGAATGGCTTCGGGAGAACTCCGACGGCGTGGACTGGCGCGCGGTCGACGTGTACTTCGGCGACGACCGGTTCGTCCCGCGCGACGACGACGAGCGCAACTACGGCCAGGCGACCCACGCCCTGCTCGACCACGTCGACGTCGACCCCGACCGCGTGTTCGTCATGGAGCCGTCCGACGGTCGGTTCGGTGACGACATCGACGCCGCCGCGGCCGATTACGCCCGGATACTGCATGAGCACGGTGACGGGGCGGGCAGCCCGGTCTTCGATGTGCACCTGCTCGGGATGGGCGGCGAGGGCCACATCAACTCGCTCTTCCCGCACACCGACGCCCGCGCCGAGCAGACCGCCGCGGTGGTCGCCGTCACCGACTCCCCCAAACCCCCGCCGCGTCGGATCACCCTGACCCTGCCCGCGGTCAACCGTGCCGCGCAGGTGTGGTTCCTCGTCGCCGGCGAGGACAAGGCCGATGCCGTCGCGGCCGGGGTCACCGGCGGTGACCCGGTCGAATGGCCGTGTGCGGGTGCGCACGGATCCGACGCGACGGTCTGGTTCGTCGACACGGGAGCCGCGAGCAAGTTGTGATGGTCGGTGCGGTCCTGTGACCGCACCAACTCTGGACCCGGCATTCCTGTGATATCTCACAACGCCGGGTAGTATGTGCGCGGGGTCAGATCCGACTTCGGGTGGTCGGTCAGGGTCGCAACACCGCGTGGTGCCGTCATGGTGCCCGCGGGCAACCACCGGCAACGTCATGAGGACTGCGGATCCATCTTGTGCACCCATCGTCACCACCCCGTTCCCACCCCGTCGCGTCGCGGGCGTTCGGCATGACCGCGCCGGAGACCTGCGCGCCGTCGCCCGACGATCACGCCCCGCGCCGACGCGCCCGTCGACTGTCCGTGGACGACTGGGTGCGCGCCGCGTTGAATCTGCTGGTCCGAGATGGCGTCGCCGCGGTACGGATCACCCGTCTCTGCGCGGAACTGCACGTCACGAAGGGCAGCTTCTACTGGCACTTCGCCGACATCACCGGGTTGATGGAGGCGGTGGCCGACCACTGGTGCGATGCGCAGAACGACTCGATGCGTGCGCTCGTCGAACTCGGGTCGATGGCGCCACGCGAACGGCTCGAGGCGATGACGGCGTCACTCGTCGGCGACCGCTCCTGGGCGGTGGAGACCGCGATCCGGGAGTGGGCCCGCACGAACGTGATCGTGGCCGACACCGTCCGGCGGCTCGATCGGCTGGTGTTCTCGGTCGTACAGGAAGCGCTCCTGGAGTTGGGGTTCGAGCCCGCCGAGGCACGGATGCGTGCCGGTGCCCTCGTGTACGCCTGCATCGGGTTCCTGCACGCACGCGACAGCCTCGACAGCCTCACCCCGGACGAGATCCGCTCGACCCTCCGGGTCATCACCGTGCGCCCGGACGCCTGACGTCCGGCGACTAACCGCTGTTGCGCAGCGCGGTGGCCAGTCCGTTCATCGTCAGCTGGATCCCGCGCCGGACCTGCGGGGAGTCGTCGCCGGCACGGAATCGTTTGAGCAGTTCGAGCTGCAGCAGGTTCAACGGCTCGAGGTACGGGAACCGGTTGAACACCGATCGGGCCAGCGACGCGTTGTCGGCGAGCAGATCGGTGGTCTCGGTGATGTCGAAGTACATCTGCACGGTCCGGTGGTGCTCGGCGGTGATCATCCCGAAGACACGCTCGCGCAACGACTCGTCGGCCACCAACCGCGAATACCGTTCGGCCAGCCCGAGGTCCGACTTGGCCATCACCTGGGCCATGTTCGACATCACTGTCCGGAAGAACGGCCAGCTGCGGTAGTAACCGCGGAGCGTCTCGAGCCGCTCGGGATCACCGTCGATCCATTGCTCGAACGCCGACCCGGTGCCGTACCAGCCCGGCAACATCACCCGTGACTGCGTCCACGACAGCACCCAGGGGATGGCGCGGAGGTCCGAGATCTTCTCGGTCTGTTTGCGCGACGCCGGTCGGCTGCCGATGTTGAGCGCACCGATCTCCGACAGCGGCGTGGACGAGGTGAAGTACTCGACGAATCCGGGGGTGTCGTGGACCAGCGCGCTGTAGGCACCCCGCGCGAGGGCGGCGAGCTCGTCGAGCACCACATACGCGGCCTCGGCCTCGTCGCCCAGGCCCTCGGTGTCGAGCAGGGTCGACTCGATTGTCGCCGCCAGGAGCGTCTCCAGGTTGCGACGGGCGAGCACGGGTTCGGCGTACTTGGCCGCGATGACCTCGCCCTGCTCGGTGATGCGCAACGACCCCTGCACGGCGCCCGGGGGTTGGGCCAGGATCGCGTCGTAGGACGGTCCGCCACCGCGACCGACCGTTCCGCCACGACCGTGGAACAACCGCAGACGGATCCCGGCCTTCTCCGACGCCTCGACGAGGTCCAGTTCAGCTCGGTACAGGGCCCAGTTCGCGGCCAGGTAGCCGCCGTCCTTGTTGGAGTCGGAGTAGCCGAGCATGACCTCCTGGATGTCGCCTTGCGCCGACACCAGCGCGCGGTACAGCGGGACGTCCAACGCGGCCAGCAGCGTCGCGGCGCCCTGCTGCAGGTCCTCGATGGTCTCGAACAAGGGCACGACGCGCACGGTGCAGCGCGGTCCTTCGTCGGCCGAGCCGGGATCGAAGAGCCCGGCCTCCTTGAGCATGATCAGCGCCTCGAGCATGTCGCTGACCGAGGTGCACATGCTGATGATGTAGTTCGGGACCGATTCCGGACCGTAGTCGGCGACGGCGCGGGCGCCTGCGGTGACGATCGCGAGTTCCTTCGCGGCCAGCTCACCGAGCTGGGCACCGGGCCGCACCAACGGGCGCCGATCGGCGAGTTCGCGGGTCAGTAACGCGACCCGGTCGGCCTCGTCGAGGGAGCAGTAGTCGTCGTGTACCCCCGACCAGGCGAGCAGCTCCGCGATCACCTCCTCGTGCACGTCGGAGTTCTGCCGCATGTCGAGGCCCGACAAGTGGAACCCGAAGGCGCGCACCGCCTCACGCAGCGTGAGCAGGCGGTCGTCGGCGAGTGGGCCGTCGCGGTTCGCTCGTAGGGACGCGTCGACGACGTCGAGGTCGGCGAGGAGTTCCGCGGCGGTCGCGTAGGGCGGGGCCTCGGTGTCGACGAACGCGTCGACCAGCGCCTGTGTCTGCGGACCGAAGCGGTCGTGGGCGGTCGACATCAGTCGCGATCGGATGCGCCGCAGCGCGAGTCGGTACGGCTCGTCGGTCGCGGTGTCGTCGGGGTCGTCGATCCCACCGAGTGCGACGAGTTCGTCACTGACGGTGACCAGCCGCGAGGACATGCTCAGCTCCTGGGCCAGGATGGTGAGCTGTTCGAGATGGTGGGTCACCGCGGTCTGCGCGGCCCGTCCGGTGGCCATCGCGACGATCTTGTCGGTGACGAAGGGGTTGCCGTCGCGGTCGCCTCCGATCCACGACCCCATCCGCAGGATCGGCTCGTCGGTCAACCCGGCGTCGGGGTACTGGTCGCGCAGTTGGTCGCGCAGGGCGGCGTTGATGGTGGGGATCACCGAGAAGAACGCGGCGTCGTAGTACCGCAGGCCCACCTCGATCTCGTCCTCGATGCGCAGACGCTCGAGGCGGATCAACGCGGTCTGCCACAGCGTCAGCACCTGCCTGCGCAGGGCGGCGGTGACCTCGGTGTCCTCGTCGGGGGTCAGCTCGGTGCGCCCGCGGAAGCGCATGAGGTCGGTGATGCGACGTTGGGCCTCGAAGACGGTCCGTCGGCGTGTCTCGGTCGGATGGGCGGTGATCACCGGGACGACCACGGCGTCGGCAAGTGCGCGACCCACCTCCTCGTCGGAGAGGCCGGCCTCGGCGAGTTTGGCGTAGGTCGCGGTCAGGCTGGAGTCCACGGGCGGGTCGCCGGCGCGGACGTGGATCGCGCGGCGGCGTTCACGGTGGATGTCCTCGGCCAGGTTGGCCAGCAGCGCGAAGTGGCTGAACGCGCGGATGACGGGGGTTGCCTGCGCCACGTCCAGACCGGCGAGGGTCTCGGCGAGCTCACCGCGGTCGATCTCGGAACGACGCACCCGGAAGGACTCGACCCGAGCCCGTTCGACCAGGTCGAAGATCTCCTCGCCCGCGTGTTCGCGGACGATGTCACCCAGCAGACCGCCGAGCAGTCGGATGTCCTCGCGCAGGGGTTCGGTCGCCTGCCTACCGGTGGCGGTCGAGGTGACGCGGACGTCCGAGGGGGCGACGAAGCTCTCGTCCGCGCCGTGCTCGGAGGTGGTGCGGTCGGACGCGGGACTGCTTGCTGCCGTGGACTGTTCCGTCATCGCACCAGTATCCCGCCCAATGCGACCGGCGGCATCTCGGGCGTCAGGAGAGCTTGATGTCCAGACCGATGCCGAGGATGAAGATGAACCAGATGACGCCGACGAAGATCGTCAGCCGGTCGAGGTTGCGCTCGACGACGCTGGACCCGGACAGGCTGGACTGGACGCCACCACCGAACAGGGAAGACAGGCCGCCGCCCTTACCGCGATGCAGCAGCACGAGGATCACCATCAGAACGCTGGTGATGACCAATCCGATGTCCAAGACGAACTTCACTGACGGTGATCCTTTTCGTTGTCGCGACGCAAACTCCCGGCGAGTCTACGTGGTCCACCCCTCGATCAGGGCAGCGGTCCACCTGCGGCGATCGCGGACAGGGTCGCGAACTCGTCGGACTTGAGCGACGCGCCGCCCACGAGGGCGCCGTCGACATCGGTCTGACCGACGATCTCGCCGACGTTCTTCGAGCTCACCGAGCCGCCGTAGAGGACCCGCACCGACGCGGCCACCGTGGCGTCGGCCAGTTCGGCCAGCGTCGATCGGATCGCCGCGCAGACCTCCTGCGCGTCGCCCGCACTCGCGACCCGACCGGTGCCGATGGCCCAGACCGGCTCGTAGGCGATGACGACGTTCGCGATCTCGTCGGCCGTCAGGCCGGCGAGCGAACCCGTCAGCTGCGCGACGTTGTAGGCCACGTGGTCCCCCGCCTCGCGGACGTCGAGGCCCTCACCGATGCAGACGATGGGCGTCAACCCGTGCCGCAGCGCCGCCTTGGTCTTGCCGAGCACGACCTCGTCGGTCTCGGCGTGCAACGTCCGACGCTCGGAATGCCCGACGACGACGAAGGTGCAGCCCAGCTTGGCCAGGAACGCACCGCTGATCTCACCGGTGTACGCACCGGAATCGTGCTCCGAGAGATCCTGCGCACCGTAGGTCACCAGCAGCTTGTCGCCGTCGACGACGGTCTGGACGCTGCGGATGTCGGTGAACGGCGGGATGACCGTCACGTCGACCTTGTCGAAGTACTTCGCGGGGAGCGCGAAGGCGATCTTCTGGACGAGTGCGATGGCCTCGAGGTGGTTGAGGTTGCACTTCCAGTTGCCCGCGATCAGCGGCTTGCGGTTTGCCACGGTTCTCAGTCCTCCAGGACCTTCAGCCCCGGGAGCTCCTTGCCCTCGAGGTATTCCAGCGAGGCGCCACCGCCGGTGGAGATGTGCGAGAACGCATCGTCGGACAGACCGAGGTGGCGGACCGCCGCGGCGGAGTCACCGCCACCGACGACGCTGAACGCACCCGACGCGGTGGCGCCGGCGATGGCCTCGGCCACCCCCTTCGTGCCCGCCGCGAAGGCGTCGAACTCGAACACGCCGGCCGGACCGTTCCAGAAGATGGTCTGCGCCTCGCCCAGCACGGCCGCGAACCGCTTCACCGACTCCGGACCGATGTCGAGACCCATCCAGCCGTCCGGGATGTCGCGCACCGAGACCGTCTGGGTGGCGGCGTCGGCGGAGAACGAGTCGGCCACGACCACGTCGACCGGGAGGTGGATGACGTCGCCGAACCGCTCCAGCAGGTCCTTGCAGACCTCGACCTGATCGTCCTGCAGCAGCGACGTGCCGACCGAGAGTCCCTGGGCGACCAGGAACGTGAACGCCATGCCGCCGCCGATGACCAGGGTGTCGACCTTGGGTGCGAGGGCCTCGATGACGCCGAGCTTGTCGGACACCTTCGACCCGCCGAGCACGACCGCGTACGGCCGCTCGACATCGGCGGTCAGCTTCTGCAGGACCTTGACCTCGGACTCGACGAGTCCACCGGCATAGTGCGGCAACAACTTCGCGACGTCGTAGACCGACGCCTGTTCGCGGTGGACCACGCCGAAACCATCGGACACGAACGCACCGTCGTCACCGACGAGTTCGACGAGGGCCTTGGCGAGCGACTCCCGCTCGGAGGAGTCCTTGGAGGTCTCCCGCGGGTCGAACCGGATGTTCTCCAGGAGCAGGACGTCACCGTCGGTCAGGCCCTCGGCGCGCGCGAGCGCGTCGGTGCCGACGACGTCGGATGCGAGCTGGACGTTGCGTCCGAGTTCCTCGCCCAGGCGGGCGGCGACCGGTCCGAGGGAGAACTTCGGATCCGGCTCACCCTTGGGGCGTCCGAGGTGTGCGGTGACGATCACCGAGGCACCCGCATCGGCCAGGGCCGCGATGGTGGGCGCCGAGGCGATGATGCGTCCGGGGTCGGTGATGGTCTCCCCGTCCAGCGGGACGTTGAGGTCCGAGCGCACCAGGACGATGCGACCGGCCACGCCCGCGTCGAGCAGATCTTTCAGCGATGCAAGTGCCATGAGAGGAGATCGACCGCCCTTACAGCGACTTGCCGACGAGACCGATGAGGTCCACGAGGCGGTTCGAGTAGCCCCACTCGTTGTCGTACCAGGAGACGACCTTGGCCTGGTCGTCGATGACCTTGGTCAGGCCGGCGTCGAACAGCGAGCTGTGCGGGTCGGTGACGATGTCGGAGGAGACGATCGGCGCGTCGTAGTACTTCAGGATGCCCTTGAGCGGTCCCTCGGCGGCGGCCTTCATCGCGGCGTTGATCTCGTCGACCGTGGCGGCCTTGCGCAGGTGTGCGGTGAGGTCGGTGACCGAGCCGGTCGGGATCGGCACACGCAGCGCGTAGCCGTCGAGCTTGCCCTTGAGCTCCGGGAGCACCAGGCCGATGGCCTTGGCCGCACCGGTCGAGGTGGGCACCACGTTGATGGCGGCGGCGCGGGCGCGACGCAGATCGGCGTGCGGGCCGTCCTGCAGGTTCTGATCCTGGGTGTAGGCGTGGATCGTCGTCATCAGGCCCTTGACGATGCCGAACTCGTCGTTGAGCACCTTGGCCAGCGGGCCGAGGCAGTTCGTGGTGCACGAGGCGTTGGAGATGATGTTCTGGCTGCCGTCGTACTTGTCGTCGTTCACGCCCATCACGATGGTGATGTCCTCGTCGGAGGCCGGCGCGGAGATGATGACCTTCTTGGCGCCGGCGTCGAGGTGGCCCTGCGCCTTGTCCCGCTTGGTGAAGATGCCGGTGGACTCGACGACGACGTCGACACCCAGGTCACCCCACGGGAGTGCGGCGGGGCCCTCCTTGACCGATAGGCTCTTGAGCTTCTGGTCGCCGATGACGATGGTGTCGTCACCCTCCAGCGTGACGTCCGCGTCGAGACGACCCAGGATCGAGTCGAACTTGAGCAGGTGCGCGAGGGTCGCGTTGTCGGTCAGGTCGTTGACGGCGACGATCTCGATGTCGGTGGTGCCCAGCGCTTTCTGCGCCTCGACGGCACGGAAGAAGTTGCGGCCGATCCGGCCGAATCCGTTGACGCCTACCCGAACGGTCACAATGAGCTCCTCAGCTGTGGGGTGTATGTAGATCTGTCGCGGTACGGCCAGCCTAATCTGCCGGGCTCCCGCAGGCGAAGGCGACGCCTTCGCCCGGTGGTGCAGGGGTCTGCTCAGGCCTCGTCGAGCAGTTCGGAGGTGACCGCCGACTCGGTGTCGGGGATGCCGTCGGTCCTGGCCTTCTTGTCCGCCATCGACAGCAGCCTGCGGATGCGTCCGGCGACCGCATCCTTGGTCATCGGCGGGTCGGCGAGCTGTCCCAGTTCCTCCAGCGACGCCTGGCGGTGGGTGACCCGCAACCGACCGGCCGCGACCAGGTGATCCGGGACGGTGTCGCCGAGGATGTCGAGGGCGCGCTCGACCCGCGCGGCCGCGGCCACCGCGGCCCGGGCCGACCGGCGCAGGTTCGCGTCGTCGAAGTTGGCGAGCCGATTGGCGGTCGCGCGCACCTCGCGGCGCATCCGCCGTTCCTCCCATGTGAGTCGGGTGTCCTGGGCACCCATCCGGGTCAGCAGGGCGCCGATGGCCTCGCCGTCGCGGATGACGACGCGGTCGGCCCCGCGGACCTCCCGCGCCTTGGCCGAGACCCCCAGGCGCCGTGCGGCACCGACCAGCGCCAGCGCCGCCTCGGGTCCGGGGCAGCTGACCTCCAGCGCCGACGACCGTCCGGGTTCGGTCAGTGAGCCGTGTGCGAGAAACGCTCCACGCCAGGCGGCTTCGGCGTCGGCCACGCCGCCGCCGACGACCTGTGCGGGCAGTCCGCGCACGGGTCGGCCACGCATGTCCAGCAGACCGGTCTGGCGGGCCAGGGCCTCACCGTCCTTGGTGACGCGGACGATGTAGCGGGCGCTCTTGCGGATCCCGCCGCTGCGCAGGACGTGAACCTCGGAGTTGTAGCCGTAGAGGTCGAAGATCTCCTTGCGGAGACGGCGGGCGACGTTGCCGAGGTCGACCTCGGCCTCGACGACGACGCGTCCGGCGACGATGTGCAGGCCGCCCGCGAACCGCAGTAACGCCGACACCTCGGCCTTGCGGCAACTCGTCTGAGTCACCACGAGCCGACTCAGCTCGTCCTTGACGGCTGCTGTCATCGCCACCGGTTGCTGTCCTCCTGCCGGGGGTCGCCCCCCAGACTCCTGGTTCGTCGGCGTTCCGCCGACTCGTCGCTGCTGGCCCGTGATCGCGGGCGTCGACACCGTCCCCCGTCGTACTCGCGGCGCCGGGGCTACCCGAGCCGGTCTGCCGAAGGCGGTCGGTCGACCGCCCCGACAGCGTAGCCATCGGTCTCTTCCTCGCACAGCGTAAGCACCATGGAGGCCAATTTCTCCGGATCGTGTACATGGGTACCCGGCTGTGCGAGGTCGCCCACGTGTAATCGGGCGCCGAACAGTGCGGCCGCCCGCTCGACGTGCTCGCGTTCCCGCCCGGCCGGCGCCGAACCGGCGTCGACGATGACGTCGTCCACGCGGAAGTCGTCGGCGTGGGCGTGCAGCACGTGCAGATGGCGTTCCACCGAGAAGCCGCTCGTCTCACCGGGTTCCGGTGCGAGATTCACGAACAACATCCGCCGGGCCGAGGTCGCCTTGAGCGCCGCGAGCTGCTCGGGCACGAGGACGTGCGGGATGACGCTGGAGAACCACGATCCGGGGCCGAGCACCACGAGATCGGCGGCGGCGATGGCGTCGAGCGCCTCCGGACAGGCGGGCGGATCGGCCGGGAGGAGACGGACGCGTCGGACGGTGCCCGGGGTGGTGGCCACCGCGACCTGACCGGCGATGCTGCGGCTGATCCGCGGGTCGGCCTCGAGCCCGGAGACCTCCGCCTCGATGTTCAGCGGCACCGCGGACATGGGCAGTACCCGACCGGGGACTCCGAACAGCTCCATCACGGCGTCGAGAGCCGATACCGGATCGCCGAGCTCCTCGGTGAGGCCCGCGAGCAGCAGGTTGCCCACCGGGTGTCCCGCCAGCGCCCCGCGCCCACCGAATCGGTGCTGCAGCAGTGCCACCCAGCGGTCCCGACCACCGGCCGGTTCGTGCTCACCGCCCGCCGACATCAACGCCGCGATCGCCATCCGCAGATCCCCCGGCGGGATGACGCCGAGTTCTGATCTCAACCGGCCCGACGACCCGCCGTCGTCGGCGACGGTGACCACGGCGGTCACCTCGTCGCTGAGCCGACGCATGGCACTCAGGGTGGCGTGCAGACCGTGACCGCCGCCGAGGGCGACGATCTTGCCCATCGCGCGGCTCATTCGCGTCCCAGGTCGCGGTGGACCACCCGGACGGCGAACGCGCGGCCCTCCGCGGTGTCGGGCACGTCAGGAGCGTCGGCGGTGGCGGTCGACAGACGTGTCCGCAGCTGTTCGGACATCGCCACGCTGCGATGCTTGCCGCCGGTGCACCCGACGGCGACGGTCATGTAGCGCTTGCCCTCTCGCTCGTATCCCCGTGCCGTGAGGCGGATCACGCGTTCGAACGCGTCGAGGTAGTCCGAGGCGCCCGGCTGACCGAGGACGTATTCCGAGACCGGCGACTCGAGACCGTTGTGGTCTCGGAGTTCGGGCACCCAGTACGGGTTGGGCAGGAAGCGCACGTCGGCGACGAGATCGGCGTCGATCGGCAGACCGTACTTGAAACCGAACGACTGGAACGCGATCCGCACCTCGGTGGTCGACGGCTGGGCGAACGCGTTGTCGACGATTCGGCGCAGCGCGGTGACCGACAGGTCGGAGGTGTCGACGACCAGATCCGCCGTCTCCGACACCTTCGCCAACACGGCGCGTTCACGCGCGATCGCTTCGATCAGGGTTCCGTTGTCCTGCAGCGGATGTGAGCGACGAACCTGCTCGAAACGACGCACCAGCGCGGCGTCGCCGGCATCGAGGAACAACAATCGGGGGTGCTGACCGAGGGCCTCGAGCTCCTCGCGGACGTCGGACACCTCGGCGCTGAACGACTCCGCGCCCGCCCGCATCACCAGTGCCAGTCGGGTGATCGACGGGTCGTCGCTCTGCGCCACACCGACCATGCTGGTGATCAGCGACGCGGGGACGTTGTCGGCGACGTACCACCCGAGGTCCTCGAGCAGCTTCGCCACCGTGCCGCGACCGGCGCCGGACATCCCGGTGACGAGCAGGACGTCGATCTGTCGCCCGGCCGTCGCGCCGGGCACCATGTCGGTGCCGGTCGCGGGGTCCCGGTCAGCCATCGCTGTTCCCATCTGTTCGCGAATCCTGTGTCCGCTCGGTCGATCCTGCCTGCTGTGGCCCCGGCGCACCGGATGAGGACTCGACCACCGGACCGGCCAGGGCCATCTGGACGGCCTTCGCGGTGGACTGACCGATGCCCGGCACGGTCGCGATCTCCTCGATCGACGCATCGCGCAGCCGGGCCACCGAACCGAAGTGGGACACCAGCGCGGCCCGGCGGGTCTGGCCGAGTCCGGGGACACCGTCGAGAACCGACGCCGTCATCCGCTTGCTGCGCTTGCTGCGGTGGAACGTGATCGCGAACCGGTGGGCCTCGTCGCGCACGCGCTGCAGGAGGAACAGCGCCTCACTGGTACGCGGGAAGATCACCGGGTCGTCGTCATCGGGTACCCACACCTCCTCGAGGCGTTTGGCCAACCCGATCACGGCCACGTCGTCGATGCCGAGCTCACGCAACACCTCGGCCGCGGCGCGCACCTGCGGGCCACCACCGTCGACCACGAACAGGTTCGGGGGGTAGGCGAAACGGCGGGGCCGACCGGTGGCCGGGTCGATCGACGCCTCGGGGGCGAGGTCTCCACCGTTGTCGTCGGCCCCCGTGGATGCGTCCGGGTTCGCCGGCACCGGACCACTCTCGAGCACCACACCCGCGTCGGGTCGACCGTCGGCGCGATAGCGCAGGAACCGGCGACGGGTCACCTCCGCGATCGACGCGACGTCGTCGGAACGACCGTCTCCGGCAGCCTCTTTGATCGCGTAGTGCCGGTAGTCGGACTTGCGGGGCAGGCCGTCCTCGAAGACGACGAGCGAGGCGACGACGTCGGTTCCCTGCACGTGCGAGATGTCGATGCACTCGATCCGCAGGGGCGCGATGTCGAGTCCGAGGGTCTCCTGGATCTCGGTGAGTGCCGCCGACCGGGTCGTGAGGTCTCCCGCCCTGCGCAGCTTGTGCTGGGTCAGCGCCTCCCCCGCGTTGCGTTCTACGGTCTCGAACAGCGCCTTCTTGTCGCCGCGTTGCGGCACGCGCAGATCGACGTTCGACCCGCGCAGCCCCGACAGCCACCGGGTGAACTCCGGGGCATCCGGCGGCAGCACCGGGACGAGCACCTCGCGCGGAACGGGCTCGGCGCCCTCGTGGTCGGAGTCGACGCTCACCGTGGCGTCCTGGTCGACCTGGGCGCCGTAGAACTGGGTCAGGAACTGCCCGACCTGCTCGCCGAGGTCGGGGGTGTCGTCGTCGCTGTCGGTGGTCGCGTTGAGAACGTCGGTGCGTTCGACCACCCACCCGCGCTCGCCCCGGACACGACCGCCGCGGACGTGGAAGATCTGCACCGACACCTCGAGCTGGTCGGCCACCATGGCGACCACGTCGGCATCGGTGCCGTCGCCGAGGACGACCGCCTGCTTCTCCAGGGCGCGACGGAGCGCACCGACGTCGTCACGCAGACGCGCGGCTCGCTCGAAGTCGAGATCGGCTGCTGCGGCGGCCATCTGGTTGTCGAGGTGCTTGATCATCCGGTCGGTGCGACCGGCGAGGAAGTCGCAGAAGTCCTGGACGATCTCGCGGTGCTCGGCCGCGTCGACCCGACCCACGCAGGGCGCGGCGCACTTGTCGATGTAGCCCAGCAGGCACGGACGGTCGATCTGACGGTGGCGTTTGAACACACCGGCCGAGCACGTACGGGCGGGGAACACACGCGTCAGCAGGTCCAGGGTCTCGCGGATGGCCCAGGCGTGCGAGTACGGGCCGAAGTAGCGGACGCCCTTGCGCCTCGGTCCGCGGTAGACGAACAACCGCGGGTACTCCTCGTTCAGCGTGACCGCGAGCATCGGGTACGTCTTGTCGTCGCGGTAGCGGACGTTGAACCGCGGGTCGAACTCCTTGATCCAGTTGTATTCGAGCTGCAGCGCCTCGACCTCGGTGCCGACCACCGTCCACTCGACGGAGGCGGCGGTGGTGACCATCCGCCGTGTCCGCGGGTGCAGCGTGGCCAGGTCGGCGAAGTAGGAGGTGAGCCGTGAGCGGAGGTTCTTCGCCTTGCCGACGTAGATGACGCGGCCATAGGTGTCCCGGAACTTGTAGACGCCGGGGTGGACCGGAATGCTCCCCGGCGCCGGGCGGTACGTGGTCGGATCGGGCACGCCGTCCAGGTTAGTACGGCACACAGACGTGCCCGACTTGTTAGCGTCGGCGGATGAAGGTGCACCCCCGTCCCGCTCGCAGCATGGCCGTTCTCGCCGTCGCCGCCATCGCCCTGACCTCGGTCGCCTGTGGCGACGACGGTTCCACCGCGTCCGGACCCGACTCGGGGACGTGTACGAATGTGGCCAACGGGACACCGGTCGCGGCCGCGTCGGCCACCTCGGGGGCGCCGCCGAGTCGCGACATCGCCACCAACCCGGAGGTGGCCACCGGCTACCGGACGCAGATGACACCGGTGCGCACCGGGTCGTACTCCGTGGTCACCGCCAACCCCCTGGCGACCAAGGCCGCGTGCGACGTCGTCCGCGACGGCGGCAGCGCCGCGGACGGGCTGGTGGCCGCGCAGGCCGTCCTCGGTCTGGTGGAGCCGCAGGCCACCGGCATTGGTGGCGGTGCCTTCCTCGTCTACTACGACGCGGCGTCGAAATCGGTGCAGGCCTACGACGGCCGGGAGACCGCGCCGGCCGCGGCGACGGGCGACTACCTGCGGTACGTCAGCCCGACCGAGCGCACCGAGCCCGTTCCGTCGGCGCGAGCGAGTGGACGGTCGATCGGCACCCCGGGCGTCCTGCGGATGCTCGAGATGGCGCAGTCCGACCACGGCGTGAAGAAGTGGGGTGACCTCTTCGCCCCCGCGGTGACGTTGGCGGACAACGGCTTCGCGATCAGCCCACGGATGGCGGCTGCGATCGCGGACAGCAGAACCGATCTGGTCGCCGATCCGGAGGCGAAGGCGTACTTCCTCAACCCGGATGGGACCCCGAAAGCCGCGGGCACCACGCTGAACAACCCGGCCTACGCGAAATCCCTCGGCGCCATCGCGAGCGAGGGACCCGATGCGTTCTACACCGGTGCGATCGCCCGCGACATCGTCGACAAGGTGGGGTCGACCGCCGGCGGCATGACGCCCGGCCTGACCACCCTCGAGGACCTGGCGGGTTACCGCGCCCGAAAGCGGGAATCACTGTGCACCACCTACCGCAGCCACGTCCTGTGTGGGATGCCGCCGCCGTCGTCCGGCGGTATCACCGTCGCCTCGGCCATGGGGATCCTGTCGAACTTCGACCTGGCCTCGATGGGTCCGCGTGACCGGAACCGCAACGGCGGGGTGCCGACCGCGCAGGCCGTGCACCTGATCTCCGAGGCCGAACGACTTGCCTACGCCGATCGCGACAAGTACGTCGCCGACACCGATTTCGTCCCGCTGCCGGGCGGTTCACTTGCTGCGCTCACCGACCCCGCCTATCTGAAGAAGCGTGCGTCGCTGATCGATCCGAACCGTTCGATGGGCGAGGCACAGGCGGGTGACTTCGGACCGGTGCCCGCGGGCGTGGTGCCGACCCCGGAGCACGGGACGAGCCAGATCGTAGTCATCGACAAGAAGGGGGACGCCGCGTCGATGACGACGACGGTCGAGTCCGCGTTCGGGTCGTTCCACATGGTCGACGGGTTCATCCTGAACAACCAGCTCACCGACTTCTCCGCCGACCCGGTCGACGAATCCGGTGCGCCGGTGGCCAACCGGGTCGAGCCGGGTAAGCGACCGCGGAGCTCGATGTCGCCGACCCTGGTCTTCGACACCGCCGACGGCGGTCGTGGGGATCTGGTCGCCGCGGTGGGCTCCCCCGGTGGTTCGGTGATCATCCAGTTCGTCATCAAGACGCTCGTCGGGATCCTGGATTGGGGGCTCGATCCGCAGCAGGCGGTGTCAGGAGTCGACTTCGGGGCCGCCAACACCCCGACCACGAACGTCGGCGGCGAGCATCCCGGCATCGATCCGACCGACAACGGTGACCGCGACCCACTGGTCCTCGCGCTACGGAAGATGGGGCACCAGGTGTCGGTCGCCGATCAGTCGTCCGGGCTGGCCGCCGTAGTCCGCGACCGCGACGGATGGATCGGTGGAGCCGATCCCCGCCGCGAGGGCGAGGTCATGGGCGACACCCGCTGATCGGCGACACGGTTGCTGACTGTGTGCGAAGCGCCATCGAGTGTGCGCCGTTCCGAGCACATCTCACGGTGGGCGCTCAGCACACTCGACGGCAGGTTTCCACACAATCAGCCCCGGGTTGCCCAGCACACAGGCACCGGGACCCGCTGAGCGGCGGTGCGATCGTGGCACGGAACGCCAACACGGTTGCTGACTGTGTGGAAAGCGCCATCGAGTGTGCTGACTACGGCACGCGAGATCCGATACGAGACGACGCACACTCGATGCGTGCTTTCCGCACCGTCGGCGGCTTTTCCCATCACAATCACCGGCACCGACGGCCTTACGCCCTCGGTGGGGAGTGATTCCTCCTACGCGAGCTATTCCTGCGCCGCTTCGGGGCGGTAGCGGGTCAGCAGTTCACGGAAGGTGTCCATGGCCTCCACCGCGCGGAGACCGTCGTTGGCCTGGATGGCCATCACCGGGACGTGTTCGTAGGCCGGCAGCTCGAGACGGGCCCAGTGTCCGGAATCGGGGTACCAGATGCCCTCGACGTCAGCCCAGTCGAAGACCCGCTCCCCCAGGATGTTCCGCACCGCCACGCCCGAGCGGCCGACCCGAATCCGGGGCAGCGTCAGGGTCATGATCGCGCCACCGAGCACGACCCCGATCATCGCCAGACCGATCTGGTCGGTGATGCGGAACCGCACCCCGGTGTCGGAGACACGCAACAGGATGCCGACCGCCACGTGGGCGATCACGAACAGCGCCGCCACAACCGTCGCGTACCGCGCCGTGCGCCGACTCCGGTAGGTGAAGTCCCATTCGGTCGAGGTCGAGGCATCCATCGGACGGGTCACCGCGGTGAGAGCTTCGCGAGCTCACCGAGAGTGATGGCCGAGGCCAGTGCCGCGGTGGCCGCCTGGGCGCCCTTGTCCTCGAACGAGTCCGGCAGACCGGCCCGGTCGAGCGCCTGCTGTTCGTTCAGCGTCGTGAGGACGCCGTTGCCCACCGGGGTGCTCTCGTCAAGCGACACCCGGGTCAGACCTGCGGTCACCGCGTCGCACACGTACTCGAAATGCGGTGTCTCACCACGGATGACGACACCGAGCGCCACCACCGCGTCATGTGTGCGCGCCAGCGCCTGGACCACCACCGGCAGCTCGATCGCCCCGGCCACCCGCACCACCGTCGGTGCGGAGATCTGGGCCGTCTCGGCGACGCGCAGCGCTCCGTCGAGCAGGGCGGTACAGATGGTGGCATGCCACTGCGACGCCACGATCGCCAGCTTCAGATCCGACGCCGCGGCGAGTTCGACGATCGGTTCGCCCGCCCCGCTCACGCCGACGTCCCGCCCGCGTTGGCGGCCGAACCCGATCCGAGGTCGTCGAGGCCGTCGAGATCGTGACCCATGCGGTCCCGCTTGGTGCGCAGGTAGCGGAGGTTCTCGGCGTTGGGCCGGACCGGCATCGGGACCCGCTCGGTGATGTGGAGGCCGTACCCGTCGAGCCCGACCCGCTTCGCCGGGTTGTTGGTGAGCAGGCGCATCGAGCTGACGCCGAGGTCGACCAGGATCTGTGCACCGAGTCCGTAGTCGCGGGCGTCGGCGGGCAGCCCCAGTTCGAGGTTCGCGTCGACGGTGTCCGAACCGCTGTCCTGGAGCTGGTAGGCCTGGAGCTTGTGCAGCAGGCCGATCCCGCGGCCCTCGTGTCCACGCATGTAGAGCACGATGCCCCGGCCCTCGGCGGCGACCATCTCCATGGCCGCGTCGAGTTGCGGTCCGCAGTCGCATCGCAGCGAACCGAAGACGTCGCCGGTCAGACACTCCGAGTGCACCCGCACCAGGACGTCGTTGCCTTCGCCGTCGGGTCCGGGGATGTCGCCGAGGACCAGGGCGATGTGTTCGACCTCGTCGTAGATGCTGGTGTAGCCGACGGCCCGGAACGTGCCGTGATCGGTCGGGATCCGGGCGTCGGCGATGCGCACCACATGCTTCTCGTGCCGACGACGCCACGAGATGAGGTCGGCGATCGAGATGAGCGCCAGGTCGTGTTCGTCGGCGAAGACCCGCAGCTCGTCGGTCTGGGCCATCGCGCCCACGTCCTTCTGGCTGACGATCTCGCAGATGACGCCGGCGGGTGCGAGATCAGCCATCCGCGCGAGGTCGACCGCGGCCTCGGTGTGACCGGGGCGCCGCAGCACCCCGCCCTCCTTGGCGCGTAGCGGGACGACGTGTCCGGGACGGGTGAAGTCGTTGGCGGTGCTCTCCGACGAGGCGAGCAGACGCATGGTCGCCGCCCGGTCCGAGGCGCTGATGCCGGTGCCGATGCCCTCACGCGCGTCGACGGTGACGGTGTAGGCGGTCCCGTGCTTGTCCTGGTTCACCGAGTACATCGGCGGCAGACCGAGACGGTCGCAGTCGGCGCCGTCGAGCGGCACACACAGGTACCCCGAGGTGTAGCGGACCATGAACGCGACCAGTTCGGGCGTCGCCTTCTCGGCGGCGAAGATCAGATCGCCCTCGTTCTCCCGATCCTCGTCGTCGACCACGACGACGGCCTTGCCCGCTGCGATGTCGGCGACTGCGCGCTCGACGGTGTCGAAGATCGTCACGATGCAACCTCGTCGTTGTGGTGGGAATCGTCGGAATGGGTCGAAGTGGCCGTGAGGCGCTCGACGTACTTGGCGATCACGTCGACCTCGAGGTTCACCACGGTGTCGACGGTCACGGTGCCGAGCGTCGTCATCGACAGGGTGGTCGGGATCAGGGAGATCTCGAACCAGGACAACTCCGCTCCGGGCTCGGATATGCCCGAGACGGTCAGGGAGACACCGTCGACGGTGATCGATCCCTTCTCCACGATGTAGCGCGAGGTGGCCGCGTCGATGCCGATACGGATGACGGTCCAGTTCTCGGACGGGTCGACCGACAGCACGTGTCCGACCCCGTCCACATGGCCCTGCACGATGTGTCCGCCGAACCGCCCACCTGCGGACATGGCCCGCTCGAGGTTGACCGGCGCCCCGGCGTCCAGGGAGGCGAGGCTGCTGCGGCGCAGGGTCTCGGCCATCACGTCGACGGTGAAGTCGTCGGCGGTGGGCTGGTCCACCACGGTCAGGCACACGCCGTTGACGGAGATCGAGTCCCCGTGTCCGGCGTCGCTGGTGACCAGTGGGCCGCGCACGGTGAACCGCGCCGCATCCACGAGGTCCTCGCGCGAGACGACGGTCCCGCGCTCTTCGACAATTCCGGTGAACACCAATGCTCCTCGAGTCGTCACGACTCAGGGCGATACGAACGCGGAATCCACCGCGGTGCGTTCTCTCTCATCCGGACTGTGACCGTCGGCTCCGGAGTCACACCGGATCTGCTGACCCCGTCCCTCCGACCGGTCGGTCGGTGGTCCGGGCGCTCGCGGGCTTCGCCGATTTCTCGCCGTCACCGCCGGTGGGGAATTGCACCCCGCCCTGAGAACTTCTTCTTCGACGCTAGCACAGCAAGACCTGCACCCCGCGCGCCCTCGACCGGCGAAAACGCCGGTCAGGGGGTTGAGGTCAGGGTGAGCAGAACGTCATCGCCGAGGATCTCCAGACCGGTACGGACGAAACGATGCGCATCGGTCAGCGTCTGCACCGAGCGGTCGTCGACCGCGGCCGCCCCGGCACCCAGGATCGTCGGCGCGAGATAGACCTGGACGCGGTCGACCAGACCCGCGGCGAAGAACGCGCCGAGGACGGTCGGCCCGCCCTCGACCTGGACGTGCAGTGCGTCGTCCAGCGCGTGCAGGACAGCGACGGGATCGTGTCCGGGGACGTGGACGGTCGGCGCCTCGGGGCCCAGGATCCGTGCATCGGGCGGGATGGGTCGATCACCCAGGACCACCCGGACCGGCTGGTGCCCTCGCAGGGTCCCGTCGGGGAACCGGGCGGTCAGCGTCGGGTCGTCGCGCGACACCGTGCCGGTGCCCACCACGATCGCGTCCAGTTCTTCGCGGTCGACGTGGACCCGTTCGCGCGCAGCCGATCCGGTGATCCACTGGCTGGTCCCGTCCGGTGCGGCGATGCGGCCGTCGAGGGTCGCCGCGATCTTGGCCGTGACGTGCGGTCGAGACGTCCGTTGCCGGAACAGCCACTCGCGCAGCGGACCGTGCGTGACGACGTCGCCGAGCAGACCCGCCTCGACCTCGACCCCGGCCGCACGCAGGGTCGTCGCTCCCCCGCCCGCACCCGGATTCGGGTCGTCGACGGCGTAGACCACACGCGTGACGCCCGCGTCGATCAGCGCGCGGGTGCACGGACCGGTGCGGCCGGTGTGGTCGCACGGCTCGAGGGTCACCACCGCCGTGGCGCCCCGGGCGCGAGCGCCGGCGTCTCGCAACGCCATGACCTCGGCGTGGGGGCCGCCGACGGGTTGGGTGTGTCCGCGCCCGACGACCCCGCCGGTGTCGTCGACGATGACCGCGCCGACCGGCGGGTTGGGCGAGCTCCGCCCGCGAGCCCGGACGGATTCGGCGATGGCCTCGCGCATCGCCGACTCGTGGCGTCGCGGTCCGCCGGTGGTCACGGTCAGCCGCGCGCCGCGAGTGCCTGCGCGCGGAGCTTCGACACCGCGACCGCGGGGTCGGCGGCGCCGTAGACCGCCGAGCCGGCGACGAAGCAGTCGACCCCGGCCTCCGCGGCCTGCTCGATGGTGTCGGCGTTGATACCGCCGTCGATCTCGACGAGAAGGCGCAGGGCGCCCGAGTCGATCCGCCTGCGGATGGTGCGGACCTTCTCGAGCACCTCCGGCATGAAGGACTGTCCGCCGAAACCGGGCTCGACGCTCATCACGAGCAGGGTGTCGAACTCGGCGAGGATCTCCAGGTACGGCTCGAGGTCGGTGCCCGGCTTGAGGCTCAGCCCCGCCTTCGCCCCGGCGGCGCGGATGTCCTTGGCGACGGCGATCGGATCGTCGGTGGCCTCGGCATGGAAGGTGACGTTGTGGGCGCCGGCCTCGGCGTACGGCGGCGCCCAGCGGGCCGGGTCCTCGATCATCAGGTGGCAGTCGATCGGGATCTCGGTGGCCTTGAGCAGGCTCTGGACCACCGGCAGTCCGAGGGTGAGGTTGGGGACGAAGTGGGCGTCCATGACGTCGACGTGCAGCCAGTCGGAGTCGCCGACCGCGTTGGCCTCGGCGGCCAGGTTGGCGAAATCGGCGGACAGGATGGACGGGGCGATCATCGGCTGGGCCGGACGGTCGGAAGACATGGCGGGAAGTCTATGCATCGCCGTGGGCGCGATCGGTATCACCTTGTCGCCCGGTGACGGTCAGGGACGGGTCAGGGCGGCCAGGAACATCGCGTCGGTGCCGTGGACGTGTGGCCACAGTTGGACGTACGGGCCGTCGCCGAGGAGGTCGTCGACCGGCACCAGGGGGCGGGCATCGACGGTGCGCGCCAGTCCTTCGGCGACCACCGACTCCACCACACCGACGGTCTCGGCCGGATGCGGCGAGCACGTCGAGTACACGACCACACCGCCGGGACGCACGAGTTCGAGTGCGGCGAGCAACAACTGGCGTTGCAGGGCGACGAGTTCGGGCACGTCGGACGGCGTGCGGCGCCACCGGGCCTCGGGACGTCGACGCAGCGAGCCCAGACCGGTGCACGGGGCGTCGACGAGGACGCGGTCGTACCCGGGGGTCAGTCCGCTGTCGCGACCGTCGGCGACGTGCACGGTGACGGGCAGTCCCTTCACCGATGTCCGCACCAGTTCGGCACGGTGCTCGGAGGGTTCGACGGCGTCGAGGGCGGCGTCGTCGATCTCGGCGAGGGCACCGATCATGGCCGCCTTCCCGCCCGGACCGGCGCAGAGGTCGAGCCAGCGTCCGGTGTCGTCCCCCTCGATCGGTGCGACGGTGACCGCGCGGGCCACCAACTGGCTGCCCTCGTCCTGGACGCCGGCCATCCCGTCCCGGACGGCGTCGAGCTTGCCGGGATCGCCGCCGGGCAGGTACACGCAGTACGGCGAGAAGGCCCCGACCTCTCCCCCGGTCGCCAGCGCCAGCTCCTCGGCACTGATCAGACCCGGACGCGCCGCGAGGTGCACGATCGGCCGTTCGTCGTCGGCGGCGAGCGCCGACTGCAGTTCACCGGCGCGCACGCCACCGTCCGGACCGGCCAGGGCGTCGGCGAAGACCTGTGCGATCCAGCGCGGATGGGCGTACCGGAACGCCAGGTGACCGACGACGTCGTCGGCCATCGACGGAGCGAGTTCCTCGGTCCACAGTTCCTCGTCGCGCTGGGAGATCTTGCGCAGCACCGCGTTGCAGAACCCGGCCGGGCCCTGGCCGGCCTCGCTGCGGATGAGATCGACCGAGGTCGAGACCGCCGCGTGGGCACCGATGCGCGTGCGCAGCAACTGGTAGGCGCCGAGCCGGAGGACGTCGAGCACCGGTCCGTCGATCTCGTCGACCGCCCGGCCCGCCGCCGACGCGATGATCGCGTCGAGCACCCCGGTGGCCCGGCACGTTCCGTAGGCGAGCTCGGTGGCCAGGGCGGCGTCGCGGCCGGTGATGCCCCGCTCACGGAGCAGTTTGGGCAGTACGAGGTTCGCGTAGGAATCGCGTTCGCGCACCGCTCGCAGCACGTCGCGCGCGGCCTTGCGAACCGGGTCGACGGCCTTGTCGCGGATGTGTGCCGGGCGGGTCATACGACCACCCCGTCGACCGGTGCGGACGTCAGAACGGACGCGTGGTCGTGGCGGATCATGACAGCACCGCGCCTGATTCGAGGTGCGCGCCGCGCGCCCAGTCGGCGGCGCCCATCGGCTTCTTGCCGGGTGGTTGCACCGTGCTCAGGCGGACCGGCGCCGTGCCGGTACCCACGAGGACGGACTTCTTCGACACCGCCAGTGCGCCCGCGGGCAGCGGTTCGTCGTCGGTCATGGTGACGGGGCCGATCTTCAAACGAACTTCTCCCAACTCGGTCCAACTTCCGGGAGCCGGTGTGGCCGAACGGATCTGACGATCGACGATGTGCGCGGGGCGATCCCAGCGGACGCGCGCGTCGGCGACGTCGACCTTGGGCGCGAGGCTGACCCCGTCCGGGGGCTGCGGCACCCCGACGAGCTCACCGCGCTCGATCCCGTCGAGGGTGGAGATGAGCAGGTGCGATCCGTGCTCGGCCAGTCGCTCGAGGAGGTCGCCGCTGGTGTCGGTGGGTCGGATCCGCTCGGTGAGCGTTCCGAACACCGGGCCGGTGTCGAGGCCGACCTCGATCTGGAACGTGCTGGCGCCGGTGATCTCGTCGCCCGCGGCGATGGCCGCCTGGACCGGGGCGGCGCCCCGCCACGCCGGCAGCAGCGAGAAATGCAGATTGATCCATCCGTGGCGCGGCAGGTCGAGCAGCGCCTTCGGTACCAGTGCGCCGTAGGCGACGACGGCACAGCAGTCCGGCGCCCATCCGGTCAGTGTCGCGACCGCCTCCGGCTCGGACAGCCGACGCGGGGTGATGACCTCGATGCCCGCCTCGTCGGCCAGGGTCCCGACCGGGGACCGCACGACCTTGCGACCACGGCCGGATTCGGCGTCGGGTCGGGTGATCACGCCGACGACCTCGTGATCGGGTGAGTCGAGCAGACGCCGCAACGACGCCACGGCGGGTTCAGGCGTCCCGGCGAAAACGACCCTCACTCGGCGACCCTGACTGTCTGAGACTCGGGCTCGTGGACCCACGTCGTCGGGTACGCGCCCGGATCGTCGCTGCTGGTGACGCCCGCGGCGAACCATTCGGACTCCCGGACCGCGCGCATGGCGCCCTTGCGGACACCTGCGTCGAGGCGTTGCAGGAACAGCACCCCGTCGAGGTGGTCGGTCTCGTGCTGGATGGCCCGGGCGACGATCTCCTCGGCGGTGAAGTGCAGCGGGACGCCGTCGCGGTTGACACCGCTGACCGTCACGATCGCGGCACGGGTGCACGAGGCCTGGATCCCGGGGATCGACAGGCAGCCCTCCGGACCGGTCTGGGTGTCGTCGCCCTCGGCCGACCAGACGGGGTTGACGATGTGTCCGCGCATTCCCCCGCAGTTGAACACGAAGACCCTCGACTCGACCCCGATCTGCGTCGCGGCGAGTCCGGCACCGTTGTGCCGGTCCATGGTCTCGAACATGTCGTCGATGAGACGGCCGAGCTCGGGGCCGAAATCGGTGACCTCGGCCGCACGGGTGCGCAGTACCGGATCGCCGAACAATCGGATGGGCACCACCGACACGTCTGCATCCTCTCCTCGTACCCGGCGCTGTGGTGCACCGGGCGCGTACGAGTCTATGGGCTCGACCGACCGCGGATCGACGCCGATCGAACCGCGGCCGACGTCAACCGATCGTGGGCGGGTCGACCTGTACCCGCAGCGCTCCGGCGTCGTGGTGGGTGGTGCGTGCGATCTGCGCGTCCCGCAGCGCGCGGACCAGTTCGCGACCCTCGGAACGGTTGACGCGCAACAGGATCCGCGCGACGTCACCACCGTCGGTCGTGCGGTCGCTGCCGGCGGGCGGTCGGGCGTCGGGCGGGAGGTCGACCGGTCCGAGGACCTCGCCGGTCGAAGGCAGGGCCACCGAGTCCGCGAACGCGGCGATCGACGTCGCCGCGCCGTCGACCGACGCCATCGTCACCGCGGGCGGTAGTCCGAGCTCGGCACGCTGTCGGACCTCGTCGACGGCGAAACCGACCGCGTCGAAACGGATGGCGGCCTGGACCACCGGGATCCCGGCGTCGGCCACGATGACCGCGGTGCCGTTGTCGGACGCAGAACGGACGAGGGTGATCGCGGCGAACCAGCGGCGCAGGGTCTGCTCGCCCGCGCGGAGATCGGGACGGTCCATCTGCGCCCACGTGTCGAGCAGCACCGCCGCGCCGTATCCGCCCTCGGCGACGGGTTCGGCCCCCGGGGTCGAGACGACCACACGCGCACCGGTGGGAACGGTGTCGACCATGTGGTCGCCGCCGGAGGTGATCACCGGCACGCCCGCGAACGCCTTGCCCAGTTCCTCGGCTGTGCGCCTCGAACCGGAGGTGAGGGCGCGCAGGTGGGTGTCGCCGCACTCCGCGCACCGGAACGACGACTCGTGGTGTCCACACCACCGGCAGGTGATCCGGACGGGTTCACCGCGAGCGGTCGGGCCGTCGGCGTACATCGGGCCGCGGCACCGGCGGCAGCGGACACGCGTTCGGCAACGTTCACACGCCAGGGACGGGTGGTAACCGCGCCGCGGCACGCTGATCAGCACCGGGGTCTGCGCGGCCAGCGCGGCGCGGGCGGCGTCGAAAGCGATCTCCGGGATACGTGCGACCCGGGCGTTGGGGTCGCGGGTGACGCGGCGGTCCTCATCGCTGATCGCGAGGATCCGGGGCGCGTGGGCGCGGACCGTCGCGCGGTCGGCGACGAGGTCGTGCATCCATCCGGAGTCGACGAGGGTCTGTGTCTCGGCGGTGCGGGTCAGCCCACCGATCACGAGCGCGCACCCGCTCTCGGCGGCGCGCAGGACAGCGACCTCCCGCGGATGGGGGTACGGCGCCCGGGGTTCGGTCAGGCTGTCGTCGCCGTCGTCCCAGACGACCATCAGCCCGAGGCGATGGACGGGTGCGAACGCGGTGCTGCGGGTGCCGACGACGACCATCGCCGTTCCGCGCAGCACCCGCAACCAGCGGCGGTAACGGGCGGCCGGCCCCAGCCCGGCCGACAGTGCGACGACCGTGTCCCCGATGGCCTCGCGACACGCGCGCTCGACGCGGTCGAGATCGCGCTGGTCCGGGACGACGATCAGGACGCCGTGGCCGGAGCGCACCGCATGGGTGGCCAGCTCGGCCAGTCGCAGCGACCAGTCCTCACCCGGCAGTGCCTGCCATGCGGCGCGGCCGGGTCCACCGGCACCGACCACGGTGGTGAAGGACTCCGCGTTGCGGTAGCGGGCCCACCCGGCCGGGTCCGGTGCGACCGGGACGGTGTCGGTGTCGGTGATGTCGGCAACCGGGGCCTGCTCGGTCCGCCCGTGCCGCGGGGGGATGGCCAACCGCAGCACGTCGGTCATCGTGCCCGCGTACCGGTCGGCGACGGCGCGACACAGCGCGGCGACCTCCGGGGTCAGGACGGGTTCGGGCGACACCACCCGGTCGAGCCACCCCAACTTGCCGGGATGCTCGCTCGTCTCGAGCCGTTCGAGGACGAAGCCGTCGACGAGACGTCCGGAGAACCGGACGCGCACACGCGCACCGGGGACCGCGGCCTCGTCCTGGTCGGTGTCGACCTGGTAGTCGAACGGCCGATCGAGGTGTGCCAGACCCAGCATGGGCAGCACGGACGCCACCGGCCGATGGGCGGCAGGCGTGCGTGTGGCAGCGCGTGCGCTCATCGATCGGTGGCGTCTGTGTGGATCGGGATCAGACGGACCGTCGTGACGGTCCGGGTCGTCACAGGCCGGCGGCCGCCTTCAGCTTGTCGGCGCGGTCGGTGTTCTCCCACGGGAGGTCGACGTCGGTGCGACCGAAGTGTCCGTAGGCCGCGGTCGGCGCGTAGATCGGACGCAGCAGGTCGAGGTCCCGGATGATCGCACCGGGACGCAGGTCGAAGACCTCGGCGATCGCGGCCTGGATCTTGGCCGGGTCCACGGTCTCGGTGCCGAACGTCTCGACGAACAGCCCGACGGGGGCGGCCTTGCCGATCGCGTAGGCGACCTGGACCTCGATGCGCTGCGCGAGACCGGCGGCGATCGCGTTCTTGGCCACCCACCGCATCGCGTACGCCGCACTGCGGTCGACCTTCGACGGGTCCTTGCCGGAGAACGCGCCGCCACCGTGACGAGCCATGCCGCCGTAGGTGTCGACGATGATCTTGCGGCCGGTCAGGCCGGCATCGCCCATGGGGCCACCGAGGACGAACTTGCCGGTCGGGTTGACCAGCAGACGCACGTCGGAGGTGTCGAGCGTCGGGAGGTCGAGATCGGCCAGCACGGTGTCCACGACGTGGGTCTTGATGTCGGGGGTGAGCATCTTGATCAGGTCGATGTCGGCGGCGTGCTGGGTCGACAGGACGACGGTGTCGAGACGGACCGGCTGATCGCCGTTGTACTCGATGGTGACCTGGGTCTTGCCGTCGGGACGCAGGTAGGGCAGCGTGCCGTTCTTGCGTACCTCGGTGAGGCGACGCGACAGGCGGTGGGCCAGCGCGATCGGGACCGGCATGTACTCCGGGGTCTCGATGGTGGCGTAGCCGAACATCAGGCCCTGGTCGCCGGCGCCCTGCTTGTCGATCTCGTCGGTCTCGCCGTCGACGCGTGCCTCGTAGGCGTTGTCGACACCCTGGGCGATGTCGGGCGACTGCGCGCCGATCGCGACGTTGACGCCGCACGAGGCACCGTCGAAGCCCTTGGACGAGGAGTCGTAGCCGATCTCGAGGACCTTGTCGCGCACGATCTTCGGGATGTCGGCGTAGGCGGAGGTGGTGACCTCGCCCGCGACGTGGACCTGGCCGGTGGTGACCAGCGTCTCCACGGCGACGCGGGAGTGCTTGTCCTGCTCGAGCAGCGCGTCGAGGATCGAGTCACTGATGGCATCGCAGATCTTGTCCGGATGGCCTTCGGTGACCGATTCGCTGGTGAAGAGCCGGGAGGCTCCGGTGAGACGGTGGCCAGAACTGGTCATCATTTCCTCTCGAGATTGCACGGCAGTGGTCAGTGGTGGTGACGGCAGGTGTGTACCCGCAGGTGTTCGTGTGTCCCCCGAGTAACGATTGTTCAAGGTACACATACCGGTGGCGGATCGGTGACCTGGCCAGCCGGTGTGACTGCGTTCCTCAGCTACATCGATCCACGGGTAGTAGATCGGTGACGGCGTCCAGTATTCGGCTCGCCATGAGTGTTTTCGATCCGAGCGGTAGCGCGGTCTCGGTCCCGGTGGCCGCCAGCAGCCAGCCGGTGTTGTCGTCGGTGCCGAACGCCTTGCCGTCGCCGACCGCGTTCACCACCAACAGGTCACATCCCTTGCGCGCCAGCTTCTCCCGACCGTGGTCGAGCACTCCCCCGGTCGCGTCCCCGGTCTCGGCGGCGAACCCGACGATGACGGTCGACGCGGCGACGTCGCCTGCGGTGCGCGCGGCGACGAGGGTGCGCAGGATGTCGGGATTGGTGGTGAGTTCGATCGGGGCCGGACCGGCCGCGCCCTTCTTGATCTTCGAGTCCGCGACGCTGACGGGACGGAAGTCGGCGACCGCGGCCGCCATGATCACCACATCGGCCTCGTCGGCGCGCTTGGCGATCTCGTCGGCCATCTGCGCCGCGGTCACCACCGGGATCAGCTCGACGCCGGACGGGACGGCCAGCTCGGCGGTGGCACCGGCGATCAACGTGACCGTGGCACCGCGGTGTGATGCCGCGCGGGCGAGCGCGAACCCCTGCTTGCCGGAGCTGCGGTTGCCGAGGTACCGGACGGGGTCCAGCGGTTCGCGGGTGCCGCCCGCGGTGATCAGGACCCGGGTGCCGCGCAGGTCGTAGGACAATGCGTCGGGGTCGGTGAGCAACACCTCGCCCATCAGGGCGATCTCCGACGGGTCGGGCAGTCGGCCCGCTCCGGTGTCCTTGCCGGTGAGTCGTCCCGAGGCCGGCGTCATGACGACGCCGCCGCGGGAACGGATCGTCTCGACGTTGTGCTGCGTCGCGGGGTGCTCCCACATCTCGGTGTGCATCGCCGGGGCGTAGAGCACCGGGCACCGTGCGGTGAGCAGGGTGGCGCTGAGGAGGTCGTCGGCGCGGCCGGTCGCGGTGCGGGCCATCAGGTCGGCGGTCGCGGGTGCCACGATCACCAGATCGGCCTGCTGGCCGATGCGCACGTGCGGGACGTGCTCCACGTCGTCGAACACCTCGGCGCTGACCGGGTTGCCGCTCAACGCCTCGAGGGTCGCGGCCCCGATGAACTCGAGGGCGGCACGTGTCGGGATGACCCGGACATCGTGCCCCGCCTCGGTGAAGTGCCGGATGACCGAGCAGGCCTTGTAGGCGGCGATCCCGCCGCCGATCCCGACGACGATTCGTCGCGACGTTCCGCTACCGCTCACGCCGCCTCGTCCCGCTCACCGCGAATGGGACTACTCGCCTTCGGTGTGCTCGAGCAGATCGGCGTGGATCTCCCGCATCGCGATCGAGAGCGGCTTCTCCTGCATGCCCGGCTCGACCAGGGGGCCCACGTACTCGAGGATCCCGTCGCCGAGCTGGTTGTAGTAGTCGTTGATCTGTCGGGCACGCTTGGCCGCGTAGATCACCAGGGCGTACTTCGACGACGCACGCTCGAGCAATTCATCGATGGGCGGGTTGGTGATGCCCAACGGGGTGTCGTAGGCCGGGGCGTCGGCGACGTCGGTCGGTTCGACGCTGGTCTGACTGCTCACGCAAAGTCCTCACTTCGTACTGTCTGTGACATCTCGTCGGTCGAAACGCACTGTTCAGGCGGGTGTACACGACGGTCGCCGATCACGGCGTCCGGGAATCCTCACGCCCGACCAGCAAGCTTACCAAGTTTTGCGCCACCCGGTCGACATCGTCGTTGACGATGACGTGGTCGAACTCGTGGGCGATGGCCAGTTCGGCCCGTGCGGTCTCGAGTCGGCGCTCGATGACCTCGGCGGTCTCGGTGCCTCGGCCGGTGAGGCGCTCGACCAACACCTCCCAGCTGGGCGGGGTCAGGAACACGGTGATGGCGTCGGCGAGTCGGGCCTGCACGGCGCGGGCACCGGCGATGTCGACCTCGACCAGGACCGGCGAACCGGCCTCCAGGGCCTCGAACACCGGTCGTGCGGGCGTGCCCGACCGTTGCAGGCCGCCGTGGATCTCCGCCCACTCCAGCAGGTCCCCGTCGGCGATCATCTGGGCGAACCGTTCGGCGCCGACGAAGTGGTAGTCGCGTCCGTCGATCTCGCCGGCCCGGGGCGCTCGGGTGGTGGCCGAGACACTGAAGACGAGGTCGGGCATCAGCTCGCGCAGACGACGCACGACGCTGGACTTGCCGACGGCGGAGGGGCCGACCAAAACAACCAGTCGACCCCTCCGAACGTCTGAGCTCAGGGCGTTCAGCCCTGGTCGAACTTGGCGAGCAGCGCCTTGCGCTGACGGTCGCCCAGGCCGCGCAGGCGGCGGGTCGGTGCGATCTCGAGCTCGGTCATGATCTCCTGAGCCTTGACCTTGCCGACCTTGGGCAGGGCCTCGAGCAGGGCGGACACCTTCATCTTGCCCAGGATCTCGTCGGACTCGGCGTCCTTGAGCACCTGCTGCAGATCGGTGCCGCCGCGCTTGAGCCGCTCCTTGAGCTCCGCGCGCACTCGGCGAGCGGCAGCCGCCTTCTCCAGAGCAGCAGCGCGCTGTTCAGGGGTCAACTGGGGAAGGGCCACGGGTTCCTCCGTATTCGTAGAACATGAGTCTTGTCGGAGCTGCGTTTCCGCAGCGTCTGCGACCGTACCGACGTGAACAGGGATTTGCGAGTCCCACCCCGGCATAAGTGCAGTACGGACGGTGTTGTAGGCGCACGGGCATCGATCCGGCGGATTTTCCGGCCACCGCGCCTCGCTGCACTCATCCGAGCACGGGAGTTGCTGTGCGGCAAGGGAACACGGTTACGTGGGTCGGTCCGCCCACGGCGAGCCGCGCGGGGTGCCCATGTGACGGATGTGACTGGTGTGCTGGGACCCGACCGGTGGATTCTCGTCGGGCCGCCGAGCGTGTCGTTTGGCGTTCTGAGCTGCGTCGGAGGGCAAGAGCACCGCGTCAGCCGCGCAGGTGGGCCTCGATGTCGTCACGCATGCGGGCCACCTCGTCGGACAACGCGGCGCGGTCGGGTCCGTGACGGAGGATCTCCCGCGAGACCGCAGGCAGCACCCACTCGTGCACCCCTGCGAAGATCGCGGCGACGTCTGCCGCCGTGCCACCCTGGGCCCCCACGCCCGGCGCCAGGATCGGGCCGCCGACCGCCTCGAGGTCGAGCCGATGGGCGCGGGTGGCCCCCACGACCAGCCCCACCGCGGCGGGACCCGTGCGGTTGCGTTCGGCGGCGGCGTCCACGATCGTCTGCGCGACACTGGTGGCGTCGCCGCGCGCGGTCTGGACCGAGGCGCCCTCGGGATTCGAGGTCCGCGCCAGGACGAACACGCCACGGCCGGTGTCCTGGGCGGCCCGGACAGCCGGTTCGAGCGATCCGAACCCGAGGTACGGCGACACCGTGACCGAGTCCGAGCACAACGGTGACCCCTCACGCAGCCACGCGCTCGCGTAGGCGTCCATCGTGGACCCGATGTCACCTCGCTTCGCGTCGGCGACGACCAGCGAGCCGCCCGCGCCGATCCCGGCGATGGCCTGCTCGAGCACGGCGAACCCCGCCGAGCCGAAGCGTTCGAACAACGCGACCTGAGGCTTGATCAACGCGGCGACCGGCGCCAGGGCCGCGACCGAGATCTCGGCGAACCGCCGCAGTCCGTCGATGTCGTCGGTCAGACCCCAGGCGTCGAGCAGACCCGGGTGCGGGTCGATGCCGACACACAGACGCCCCCGGTCGGCCACCGCGGTGCGATACCGGGTCGCGAAGTCCGCCGGCGCACCGACGCTCACGGGGTGCGCATGGCGCGGTGACGTTCCTGCAGCGACATCACGCCGATGTCACCCTCGATGGCGGCCTCGATGCCCTGCACGGCCGCGCTGGCACCCTGCACCGTGGTGATGCACGGGATGTTCACCGACACCGCGGCGCTGCGGATCTCGTAGCCGTCGATGCGCGGGCCCGAGTTGCCGAACGGGGTGTTGATGACCATCGACACCTCCCCGGCGCGGATGGTCTCGACGATCGTGCGCGCCCCCTCGGGCAGCCCGGTGTCGGAGTGCTTGTACACCTGTGTGCAGGCGATGCCGTTGCGCCGCAACACGTCCGCGGTGCCCTCGGTCGCGAGGACCTCGAAGCCCAACGCGGCGAGCCGCTTGACCGGGAAGATCAGCGCACGCTTGTCCTTGTTGGCCACCGAGACGAAGATCGCGCCGGAGGTGGGCAGGGAGCCGTACGCCGCGGTCTGCGACTTGGCGAAGGACCGGCCGAAGTCGGCGTCGATGCCCATGACCTCTCCGGTGGACTTCATCTCCGGGCTGAGCAAGGAATCGACCCCGCTGCCGTCGGCGCGGCGGAACCGGTTGAACGGCAGCACCGCCTCCTTGACCGCGATGGGCGCACCGACCGGCAGGTCGCCGCCGTCTCCGGTGGCCGGCAACAGTCCCTGCTCGCGCAGTTCGGCGATGCTCTCCCCCAGCATCACCCGGGCGCACGCCTTGGCCAGCGGCACCGCGGTGGCCTTGGACACGAACGGGACGGTGCGGCTCGCCCGCGGGTTCGCCTCCAGCACGTAGAGGATGTCGTCCTTGAGCGCGTACTGGACGTTGAGCAGTCCCTTGACGCCGATGCCATGGGCCAGCGCCTCGGTCGAGCGGCGCACCGCGGCCACGTCGGCGCGACCCAGGGCCACCGGCGGCAGCGCACACGCCGAGTCGCCGGAGTGGATGCCGGCCTCCTCGATGTGTTCCATGACGCCGCCGATGTAGACCTCGGTGCCGTCACACAGTGCGTCGACGTCGATCTCGACCGCGTCCTCGAGGAAGCGGTCCACGAGCACCGGGTGCTCGGCGGTCAGCTCGGTCGCGCGCGAGATGTACCCCTCCAGGGACGGCTCGTCGTAGACGATCTCCATGCCGCGGCCACCGAGGACGTAGGACGGTCGCACCAGCACCGGGTAGCCGATGTCGGCCGCGATCGCGCGGGCCTCGGGGAACGTCGTGGCCATGCCGTACTTCGCGGCGGGCAGCCCTGCGGCGTCGAGCACCTTGCCGAACTCGCCGCGGTCCTCGGCGAGGTCGATGGCCGCCGGGCTCGTCCCGACGATCGGGATGCCTGCCTCCTCGAGCCGCCGGGCCAATCCGAGCGGGGTCTGGCCGCCCAGCTGGACGATGACACCCACCACGGTCCCCGACGCGCTCTCGGCGTTGTAGACCTCGACGACGTCCTCGAAGGTCAGCGGCTCGAAGTACAGGCGGTCGGCGGTGTCGTAGTCGGTGGAGACGGTCTCCGGGTTGCAGTTGACCATCACCGTCTCGTAGCCGGCCTCCGACAACGTCGTCGCGGCGTGCACGCACGAGTAGTCGAACTCGATGCCCTGGCCGATGCGGTTGGGGCCGGATCCCAGGATCAGGACCTTGTCCCGCTCGGTCTGTGGCGCGATCTCGCTGGTCGCCGCGGGATCGATCTCGTAGGTCGAGTAGTGGTAGGGGGTCTTCGCCTCGAATTCGGCGGCGCAGGTGTCGACCGTCTTGTACACCGGCCGGACACCGAGCGCGCGCCGGTGCGCGGCCACGGCCGCGTCGTCGACGAAATCGCTGCGGAGAGCGGCGATCTGACGGTCGGACAGTCCGGTGGACTTCGCCTCGCGCAGGAGTTCGGCGTCGAGGGAGTCGGCCGCGCGGACGCGGCGTCCCAGCTCGCCCACGGCCTCGATCTCGGCGAGGAACCACGGGTCGATCTTGGTCGCGTCGAAGAGTTGCTCGACGGTGGCACCGAGGTCGAACGCGGCCATGATCTTGTAGAGCCGACCGTCGCGCGGGGTGGCGATGTCGGTGAGGATCTCCTCCAGGGAGTCCTCGGTGCCCGCGTCGGTCCAGAACCCGCCCGCCTTGGTCTCCATGGACCGCATCACCTTGCCGAGCGCCTCGGCGAAGCTGCGGCCCAGGCTCATCGCCTCGCCCACCGACTTCATGGTGGTGGTCAGCGTGTCGTCGGCGCCGGGGAACTTCTCGAACGCGAACCGCGGCGCCTTGACGACGACGTAGTCCAACGTGGGCTCGAAACACGCAGGGGTCTCGCCGGTGATGTCGTTGACGATCTCGTCGAGTCGGTAACCGACCGCGAGCTTCGCGGCGATCTTCGCGATCGGGAAGCCGGTCGCCTTCGACGCGAGCGCCGACGACCGCGACACGCGCGGGTTCATCTCGATGACGACCAGACGCCCGTCGGCGGGGTCCATCGCGAACTGGATGTTGCAGCCGCCGGTGTCGACCCCGACCTCACGCAGGATGTCGATGGAGAGGTCGCGCATGATCTGGTACTCGCGGTCGGTCAACGTCATCGCGGGCGCGACGGTCACCGAGTCGCCGGTGTGCACGCCGACCGGGTCGACGTTCTCGATGGAGCAGACCACGACGACGTTGTCCTTGCCGTCGCGCATCAGCTCGAGCTCGTATTCCTTCCACCCGAGGATGGACTCCTCGATCAGCACGTTGGCCGTCGGCGACGCGGCGAGTCCGCCGCCCGCGATGCGCTCGAGATCGGCGGCGTCGTAGGCCATGCCCGACCCCAGCC
>NZ_JAEMTF010000092.1 GCF_016462415.1 Williamsia sp.
GTCGCGTACGCGGGGTTGTTCGGCGTGCCGAGCCCGGTCGTCTTGTCGTAGCTCGCGGTCGTTGGATACACGTTGGTGTTGCCGGTGATGGAGTTGGTTCCGGTTGTGATGTCGTGGAACGCGCTCGGGGTCGACGACGCGACGCGGTAGAGCGTCGGGTTGATGTTGCCGAAGCGTTTGCCTCCGGCCTTGGCCGAGGACAGCGCCAGCAGGGCGGCGTTGAGTGGGGCCGCACCACTGGTGCCTGCCGAGGCGGTCCACCCGCCGCCGATGTCGTTGCCGCTCGCATCCGACAGCTCGGTGTAGGTGCTGAACTGGTATTCGGCGGCCACCCCTGCGATGTCGGGGACCTGACGCTTGGCGCTGGTGTCGACACCGGCACCGGTCTGCCAGGACGGCTTGGCGAAGTAGGTGGACACGCCACCCCCGCTCGCGCCCCGGAACGAGGAGTCGATACCCGCGGCGTAGTCGTTCCACACCTTCTCGTTGGCCCACGCCCCGGTGGTGGAGTTGATGAACAGTCGGCTTCCGCCGACGCCGGTCACGTTGGGATCCGAGGCGGGGTAGTCGACGGTGATGGTCGTGTCCCGCGACGACGAATTCCACTGGTCCGACGACCCGTGGTCGCCGGCGGCGTCGACGAAGGTCTGACCCTGCGCCACGCCCTGGGCGATGATGTTCGACAACGCCCGAATCCCGGACGTGCCCTCGGCCAGCTCGGACTCACCCCAGCTGATCGACACGATCGAGGCGCGGTTGTCGGAGACGATCTTCGAGTAGAGGTCCACGTCGGCGTTGCCGATGTTCGGGGCCTGGTAGTTCAGGATCGTGGCCTTGGGGGCGATCGAATGCAGGACCTCGATGTCGAGGTCGACCTCACCCTGCCCGGACAGGTCGCCGGCCGGCCCGCCGTCGACGTTGATCGTCTGCACGGCGGGCGCGGTGATGCCGTACTGGCTGTCGAAGGCCTTGTAGTTCGCGGGTTTGTACCCGGAGAACTCGACCAACGCGATGGTCTGTCCGCTGCCCCCGTTGCCGCCGATCGTGGAGGCGGCGTAGGCGGTGCTCAGCTCGGCAGCGGTGAAGCCGCCCTTGGGTCCGCTGCCCTTGTCCGTCACCGCATTGGGCGCGAGCTTCGGCTTCTGCGGTACCTGTGCCGTCGGCGGGGGATTCACCGGGAGGGGTGCATCGGTGAGACCGGAGACGTCGGTGATGACCGATGCGGCGGCGGGGGATGCCTTCGCAGAGCTGTCCGCGCCGATGAACTCCGCTCCGTTCTTCGGATCCCGGTACTGGGAGAGCCCGGTTCCGAACGTGGCGCCGAGTTGATCGACGGTGCCCGTCGCCGAGATGGTCTGCTGACCCGGGGTGAGCGCGCTGACCTGCAGGCCGTGCGACCGCAGATAGTCGGTGGCCGTGGTCACCTCGCTCGGTGACGGACCGAAGCGTGACGCGAACTCTGCCGGGGTGAGGAACCGGCGGAACTGCGGCGACCCCGGATCACTCACTGCCGCATCGAAATCGGACAGACCCTGCGGGTCGCGCGACGCCAGCGCCACGGTCACCGTCCGACGCTGTGCAGCGGGCGCTGTGCCCACCTTCGCCGACCGGGCGACGCGGGGACTCACCTGCGCGCGACCCGAATCGACCGGGGCCACCGGCGCATTCGATGCCGGTGCGGCCCACGCCACCCCGGAGCCCACTGCCATCACCGTCGCCACACCCACCGCGAACGGAACCAGACGCTTGATTGTCATGCCGGCCTCACCTTCTGTGTTTCGAGGAACCTAGCAGTTACTGCGCATGGGTAACTAGCGATACGAACAGTCGTGAGGGAAAGGCGGTCGGTGTTCACACCGCTGTCACGAGAACCGGGCAAAACCCCCGTCGTGCAAATGATTCGGTCGCCTTGGTCCGATCCCTGTGGTTCACCACCGACCGAATCAATACAGTAGGGGGGTACCGTAGAAGCGCATCTAGTGGTATACCGGAGAGGGGTATGAACAACGGAGGAGGCAGCCATGGACGGCGCCACGCACGGATACATCCAGCGCAAGGACGACTACCTCAAGCGACTTCGCCGCATCGAGGGGCAGGCGCGGGGTCTGCAGCGGATGGTCGACGAGGAGAGCTACTGCATCGACATCCTCACGCAGGTCACGGCGATGACAAAGGCCCTGCAAGCCGTCAGCCTCGGACTACTGGAGGAACACATGAACCACTGCGTGATCAACGCGGCGCAGGAGAGCGACGAAGCGGGTCAGGTCAAGGTCCGCGAGGCGATGGACGCCGTCACCCGGCTGGTCCGCTCATGAGCACCGCGACCTTCACCGTCGCCGGCATGACCTGCGCACACTGCGTCTCCTCCGTCACCGAAGAGGTGTCGGAGATCGCGGGCGTCGGCGGTGTCGAGGTCGACCTCGACTCCGGCGCTCTCACCGTCACCAGCTCCGCCCCGATCGATCCGGCCGCCGTCGCGGCCGCGGTGACCGAGGCGGGGTACGACCTGGTCACGCCATGAGCACGGCGGTCTTCGACCTCAAGGGCATGACCTGCGCCTCGTGTGCAGCCCGGATCGAACGCAAGCTCAACAAGCTCGACGGCGTCGAGGCGTCGGTCAACTTCGCGACCGAGACCGTCGAGGTCCATCACCCCGACGACGTCAGCACGGTCGAGCTCGCCGACGTGGTCGCCGCGGCCGGCTATCGGGCGGTCGAGCAGGAAGCGCACGGGCACAACCCGTCTGACCACGACCACACCGCCGGTGCGACAGATCTGCGACGTCGGTTGATCGTCTCGGCGATCCTGAGCATCCCCGTCGTGGCGCTGGCGATGGTGCCCGCGTGGCAGTTCGACTACTGGCAGTGGGTGTCGCTCGCGTTGGCGACGCCGGTCGTGGTGTGGGGCGCGTGGCCGTTCCACCGGGCGACGATCGCCGGTGCGCGACATCTCGCGACGTCGATGGACACTCTGGTGTCCATCGGGATCACTGCCGCCTACGGGTGGTCGCTCTACGCACTGTTCTTCGGGACCGCGGGCATGATCGGCATGCGCCACGGCTTCGAACTCACCCTGGCGCGCGGCGATGCCTCGGCCAACATCTACTTCGAGGTCGCCGCGGGCGTCACGACTTTCCTGATCGCCGGTCGGTACCTCGAGTCGCGGTCGACCCGGGAGGCGGGAGCCGCGATGCGTGCGCTCGCCGAGCTGGGCGCCAAACAGGCGACTCTGCTCGTCGACGGTCCCGACGGTCCGATCGAGAAGCAGGTCGCCACAGACACTCTCGTGGTCGACGACCGGTTCCTGGTCCGACCGGGCGAGAAGATCGCCACCGACGGCGTGGTGGTCTCGGGATCGTCGGTGGTCGACCAGTCGGTCATCACCGGGGAATCGGTACCCGTCGACGTCGCCGTCGGCGACCGGGTCATCGGGGCCACCGTCAACGGTGGCGGGACGATCACCGTCCGAGCGACCTCGGTCGGTGCCGACACCCAGATGTCGCAGATCGCCCGGCTCGTCGCGGATGCCCAAAACGGCAAGGCGGGCGTCCAACGTCTTGCCGACGCCATCTCGGCGTACTTCGTGCCGGTGGTGCTGGTACTCGCGGTCCTGACGTTCGGTGCCTGGCTGCTCGCCGGCGGCGGACTGACCGCGGCGATCACCGCAGCCGTCGCGGTGCTCATCATCGCCTGCCCGTGCGCGCTAGGACTGGCCACACCCACCGCGTTGATGGCGGGCAGCGGTCGCGGCGCGCAGCTCGGCATCCTCATCAAGGGACCGCAGGTTCTCGAGCGCACCAGCCGCATCGACACCGTCGTGCTGGACAAGACCGGCACCATCACCACCGGCGTGATGACCCTCGCCGACGTGATCGCAGCCCCGGGCGAATCCGACGATCAGGTCCTCCGGTGCGCGGCCGCAATCGAATCGATGTCGGAACACCCCGTCGCTCGGGCGATCGCACGAGCCGGAACAGACCGTCTCGGGAGGCTCCCCGAGATCGACGAATTCGAGAACGTCGCCGGACTGGGCGTGCGCGGAACCGTCGACGGTGTCGTGGTGTTCGCCGGCCGGGCGGCATGGGCCGTCGAGAGCGGACTCACCGCTGCTCCGGAGGTCACCCGCGCTGTCGACGAGGCCGAATCGGCGGGCGCGACCGCGATCGTCGTCGGGTGGGACGGCGCGGTGCGCGGGGCGGTGGTGGTGGCCGACGAGGTCAAGCCGACCTCGGCGGCCGCGGTCTCCGACCTGCGACGACTGGGGTTGACACCGGTACTGCTGACCGGCGACAACGAGGGGGCGGCGCGCGCCGTTGCCGATGCTGTCGGCATCGACCGCGTCATCGCGGGCGTCCTGCCGCAGGACAAGGTCGACACCGTGCGCGCGCTACAGGCCGAGGGGTCCCGTGTGGCGATGATCGGCGACGGGGTCAACGACGCCGCCGCACTCGCCGTCGCCGACCTCGGTCTGGCGATGGGCACCGGGACCGACGTGGCCATCGAGGCATCCGACCTGACGCTGATGTCCGGCGACCTACGTCTGGCCGGTGACGCGATCCGGTTGTCCCGGGCCACGCTGCGGACCATCCGTGGAAACCTTTTCTGGGCCTTCGGCTACAACGTCGCGGCGCTTCCGTTGGCGTCGTCGGGACTGCTCAACCCGATGTTCGCGGGAGCGGCGATGGCCTTCTCGTCGGTGTTCGTCGTGCTGAACAGCCTGCGGCTGCGTCGCTTTCGCGTCAGGCCCAGGTAGCGCGCACGATCGAGAAGCCGCTCTCGTAGCCCCGCCGATCGGTCACCGACAACCGGCGCGGCGCGCCGAGTGGGCCGAACAACGGGATACCGGCCCCGAAGACGAGGGGATGGATCTTGAGGATGATCTCGTCGATCTCATCGGCGAGCGTGGCCGCGAGGCTCCCGCCGCCGGCTAGCCAGATGTCGCCGCCCGGTTGGGCTTTGAGCTCGCGGACGGTGGCCACCGGATCGCCGACGACCTCGACGCCCGAGCCCTCGGCCGTCTCCAGTGACCGGGATGCGACGAGTTGATGCAGATGTCGATACGGGCTGACCACGCCCTGCTCGACCCCGCCGACATAGGTCCGGCGTCCGAGGACGACGGTGTCGAACCGGCGGTTCGGCTCGTCGAACCCGAGTGCGGTGCGCACGTGCGTCGGGATCATCTCGGGGAACTCGGCCGTCAGGTAGGCGGCCTCGGGGCCCTCGAACGGAAAAGCCTCGTAGCCGTCGTCGATGTCCGCGATGAAGCCGTCGATCGACGTGGCGACGAGGTAGACCAATGAACGCATCCGATGACTCCTCCCATCCGGCCCGACGCGGACCGGATGGGAGCCGAGGCTAGTTCACCCGCTGTGCAGACGCCTTCGATTTCTCGAGGTGGATCAGGACGCGGGCACGCAGATCGCTGCCGGGCAGCGCGCCGCGGATCTGACGCTGGGCGTTCTCGACCACCGGCAGCAGATCGTCGAACGACGTCGTCGGATCGGCGATCACGGTGATCTCCAACAGCTTTCGCTTCCGGTCGTCGACTGCCTTCGACCGTGTCGATGACACCAACCGGTGGTGGGCGAGATCATCGGCGACGGCGTGGGCGATCTTGCCCGGCGACACCGCGAGGGTGCCCGAGTTGTCGCTGCCGGGTAGTTCGACGTCTCCGATCTTGCGGGGGCGGGCGTTGACCGACAGGAGGAAGAACCCGATGACGATGCCGCCCACGGCGATCCCGGCGAGTACGTAGACCCACCAGCCGGCGTCGGGGGCCCGGTCGAACCAGGACGCGTCGATGTCGGCGATGCGATCACGCACCCACGTGACCTTCAGCTCCCATGCGATGGCAGCGGCACCGACGGCGATCATCGCGACGGCCACGAGGAATGCGACCACGCGGTTCAGTCCAGCGGGAAGGGCATTCACGATTGCTCCTTGATGAGGGTGGGCGAGTCCGACTCGGACTCCGCGGCCCCAGCCGCGAACGACTCGGGCATGGCCGGTCGCGCGATGGGAGCAGGCGGGGTGACCGACTGATCGACCTTCTTCACGCGCGTCTTGAGCTTCACGGTCCGTCCGGGTGCGACCGGTGCGATCGCGGCGGTGACGCGCTCGGTGATGGCGGCGCGGGTCTCGGGTGAGTCCTCCGAGAGCAGGACGCTGACCTTGACCTTGCGTTTCTTGACCACGGTGTTGGCCTCGAGGACGTCACGGACGTCACGGGCGACCGCGCTGCTGCGGCGGGCGACGTCGACGCGTCGCGTCCAGGTGCTCGGCGAGTATCCGTCGACGTCTTCGGCACCGGCGACCGCGAAGTGCGTCTTGGGTCGGGGTGTGATCGAGACGATCAGGAACCAGAGACCGACGATGATCAGCGCGACCGCGGCCGGCCACATCCACACCTGCCACGACAGCGACGAGATCCAGCGCGACGCGGCTGCGATCCACTCGGTTCCGGAGATCCACTTCATCTCGATGATGAAGTCGCGGATCGCGATACCGGCGATCGCCAGCAGGACGAGGGCGAACAGCGTCGTGACCACGACCGATCCGGGGGTGGCCGTCGGCGGCTTGAGCTTGCGCGCGTCCGGTACCGGGACGCCGTGCGCGTCCGATGGTGTCGGGGTGGTCACTGCACTCTCCTCGTGGATGGTTGTTCGCCGGGGACGAGCTCGGCGATCGTGACGTCGACCCGGTGGGGTGTGACGCCGGCGAGGCGGGCCAACTCGTGATGGACCTGAGCCCGGACCTCCTGCGCGACCGTGGTGATCTGCGTCGGCCAGCGCACGGCGATCGACACCTGCACACGCGGGTGGGCGAGCGACATGTCGATCGAGACCTTCGGGTAGTCGGCGCCGGTGATCAGGCCCATGGATCCGCGATGACGCAGGACACCCTCGATGTCCAGAGCGGTCTGGCGGCTGATCTGTTCACCGACGCGGTCGGCGATGGTCAGCGTGCCCGGCCCGCCGTTCTCCACGATCGGTGTGGCGGTGCCGGGGGCATCGTCAGCCACGGTTACGGCTCTTCAACAGGCCGGACAGATCGATGGTGCCGTCCCGCTGCAGGCCGATGGCCAGGCCGACCGCGCCCAGCACGATCGCGAGGATGAAACCGCCGAAACCGCCGGTGGTGGCTGCGATCGCCAGGAGTAGTCCGACGATGAGGCCGATGGTTGCGTTGTTGTTCATGTCAATCCTCCGATTGCCGTGCTGCGTGAATGGTTCAGATGTCGAAATATCGTCTGCTGCCCGGGACGGACCGCGGGAGTCGTCCTCGGATCTGACGGATCTGCGCGGCGGTCCGCCGCTGCAGTCGTCGAAGAGGTCTGCTGGGTCGCACGGTCAACCGGGCGTCGGTCGCCTCGGCGGTCGGCGGGACACGGAACGTCGACGCCGGTTGTGGCGCCCGCCCGAACTCCCGGTCGAGCCGGGACAGTTCGAGGCGGAGCCGCTCCGGGTCGCCGCCGACGTCGGGGTGATGCCTACGGATCACCTCACGACGTCGGGCGGCGTACTCCGGAGTGGTGGTCATCGTCAGATTGTCGCCGAATCAGACGGAGTCCGGTGTCCCGGGCTGCTCATCGACCGACACGTCCTCGACGATGACCGTCATCGGACGGTTCGCGACCGCCTCGACGGCCTCGCGGACGGCCTCGGCGGTGTCGGTGACATTGCGGTGGAGATCCACCTCGATGTGCACCTCGCCGCTGTAGTCCTGCAGGCGTACCCCGACCACCCGTCGACCGGGCGTGTACGTGGCCACCTCACCGAACCGGCCGGCGTTGAGTCCCGTCACACCGGGGACCGACGTGGCGGCTGTGGCCACCGCGTCGGCGACCTCGGCGGTCGAGCTCACTGGACGCGGGGCTCAGCGGGCTCGGCGGTGGTCTCGTCGTCCTCGAAGTGGATGTCGTGGATGGCGATGTTGACCTCGGTGACCTCGAGGCTCGTCATGTCCTGGATCGCGTTGATCACGTTGGACCGCACTGCGGCGGCGAGCTCGTGGATCGCGACGCCGTAGTTGGCGACCAATCCCAGATCGACTGCGGCCTGCTTCTCGCCGACCTCGACGGTGACGCCCTGGGTGATGCTGGGGCCGCCACCGGGGATGGCCTCACGGACGCGGCCGACGATGCGGGCGGTCTGGCCGCCGAGGGCGAAGACGCCGTCGATCTCGCGGGCGGCGATGCCGGCGATCTTCGAGACGACCTGGTCGGCGATGGTGGTGCGGCCGTGCGCGCCGACGAGTTCGCGGTGATCGGCGGCGATCTCCGTGCTCGCTCCGGCGGTTGCGGACGGGGTCGTGGTTGCCTTGGTGGTCGATGCCGAGGTCATCTGCACTCCTTCGTGTGTGCGTGGTTCGCGGCCGTGTCGGCCGGAACCCGTGTGGGGTGAAACGTTGTCCACCGGGGTGGGCGACACTGATGGCGTCGCTTGCTTCCGATGTACTTGGTGAGTCGGGCGCGGCGCGGGTTCTGCACGCGGGATCTGACGTGATCTGGGCCACATTGTGGTTCTGTGGAAACAGTACGTACGAACGGAGGCGCGCACGTGGAGTTCGGCGAAGACATGGCCGGTCCGTCCGATGTGGCGACGGATTCCGACGAGCTCCTCGCGCGCGCGGCTGCGATCGGTGACCGTGCCGCGTTCGACGAGCTCGTCCGGCGGACGTTGCCGATGCTGCTGCGGTACGCGAATCGGATGACGCCCGACCGGCAGAACGCCGAGGACGTCGTCCAGGAGACGCTGCTGGCCGCATGGAAGGGTCTGCCGCGGTTCGGTTTCCAGAGCAGCTTTCGGACCTGGGTCTTCTCCATCGCCCACCGCAAGATCATCGACATCCGCCGTAAGCGCAGTGAACTCGCCGCCGACGACGAATTCCTCAGCGCGGTTCCGTCGTCGTCGCCGACGCCGGTGGACGACGCGATGGAGACGTCGTTGATGGACGCACTCGAGCGCGAACTCGCCGACCTTCCCTACAACTCGCGAGCCGCCTGGTGGCTGCGTGAGATGGAAGGTCTGTCGCATCCGGAGATCGCGCGGATCCTGCAGATCACCCCCGGATCGGTTCGCGGTCACCTACAACGGACCCGCGCCCGCCTGGCCGAGCGCATGGAACCGTGGCGACCAGGCGGTACCGGAGATCCCACGGGCGTGACCGAACCCAGGTCGGCGCCGATCCCGCGGGACGCTCCCGCCAGTGGGCGGGGACGGACCGATGTCGGGGCTCGCAAACACTCCCGTGCCGGCCCGGCAGGCGCACGCGAGGCGAGGCAACGGTCGGTGGGCACGTGACGCCCGCACCAGCTCAGAGAGGAGGCGCGATGTCGGAACCCGAACCGGGCGACGTGGGCTCGGAACAGTGGCTCGTCGACGCAGGCCGTCAACTCGATCCGCCGCAGAGCGATGTCGAGCGCCTGACCAGGTCGGTGATCGACTCCGCGCGCAAGATGTCGCACTCACGGGCGACCCTGGCCACCGACATCGACCGCGTCATCGTCACCGACCGTGTCCTGCGCCGCCTCCTGCTCATCGAGGTCCGACGCCGGATGCACCGACCGGTCCTGCGGGTCGTCGTCGACTCCGATGGCGGCGAGGTGACCGCGATCCATCTCGGGGTCGTGTGTTGGTACGACGACGAACTGATCGATCTCGCCTCTCGGACCCGCGCGGTCATCGCCGATGTGTTCGTCGGAACCCTGGGCGCCGACCGTGGGCATCGTGCGGCCGCGCTCGTCGACATCGATTGGGTCGATCTCGACGAGAAGAAGCACCGCGGCGCGAATGCCGGGGAGAACTAGAACCTGTTCTAGTCGGGCGGTACGCTGCGAGGGCGGGCAGCTCGTGCCCGCGCTCGAACGAGAGGACTCGCGGTGCGCGCCGAGATACCCGAGGTCATCAGTCAGTCGTCAGTCGATTCATGGAGCGACGAGGTCGATGTCGTGGTGATCGGCTGCGGCATATCCGGGGCGTGTGCCGCCGTCGAGGCCGCCGCCGCGGGAGCGACGGTGCTCGTGCTGGAGCGCGCCGCCGTGGCCGGCGGGACCACGTCGATGGCCGGGGGTCATTTCTATCTCGGCGGCGGTACCGCCGTGCAGCAGGCGACGGGCCACGAGGACTCGGCCGAGGAGATGGAGAAGTACATCACCGCGGTCAGCCGTGACCCCGAGCCGGACAAGATCCACGCCTACTGCCGCGACAGCGTCGAGCACTTCGACTGGATCGAGGCGTTGGGCTTCCAGTTCGAGCGCAGCTTCTTTCCGGGCAAGGCGGTGATCCAGCCGGAGACGCAGGGGCTGATGTTCACCGGCAACGAGAAGGTGTGGCCGTTCAAGAACATCGCCATCCCGGCGCCTCGCGGACACAAGGTGCCCGTCCCCGGTGACACCGGCGGCGCGGGCATGGTCATCGATCTCCTGGTCAAGCGCCTGGCCGACCTCGAGGTCGAGATCCGGTACGAGACCGGCGCACGCAACCTGATCACCGACGACGCCGGCGCAGTGGTCGGGCTCGCGTGGAAGCGCTTCGAGGAGACCGGCGCGATCAGGACGCGCAGTGTGGTCATCGCCGCGGGCGGGTTTGTCATGAACTCGACAATGGTCGACGAGTTCGTCCCGTCGCTCGCCGAGAAGCCCTTCGTGTTGGGCAACCCGTTCGACGACGGCCTCGGTATCCGTATGGGCGCATCGGTCGGTGCCGCGCTCAAGCACATGGACCAGACGTTCGTGACCGCGCCCGCCTACCCGCCGTCGCTGCTCATCACCGGCCTGATCGTCAACGCCAACGGCGACCGTTTCGTCGCCGAGGACTCCTATCACTCGCGGACGTCGGGCTTCGTTCTCGACCAACCCGGTGCGGTGGCCTACCTCATCGTCGACGAGGAACACATGGAGCGACCGGACTTCCCGCTCATCAAGTTCGTCGACGGGTGGGAGACCATCGCAGAGATGGAGGCCGCCCTCGGCATCCCTGCGGGAAACCTCGAGAAGACGATGGCCCGCTACAACGAGAACGCCGCCAAGGGCGAGGACCCTGATTTCCACAAGAGCGCCGAATGGCTCGCGCCGCAGACGCAGGGACCGTGGGCGGCGTTCAACATGAGCCTCGGCGAGGCGCTGTACGCCGGTTTCACGATGGGCGGACTGGCCACGAGCGTCGACGGTGAGGTCCTCTCGGAGTCGGGCGCACCGATCGTCGGTCTGTACGCGGCCGGTGCCGGGGCGGCGAACATCGCCCAGGACGGCAAGGGATACGCCAGCGGGACGCAGCTCGGCGAGGGGTCCTACTTCGGACGCCGCGCGGGCAGGCACGCGGCGCGATCGCGCGCCTGATCCGTCACACGAAGAAGCGGACCGGAACCATGGGGCAGATGGTTCCGATCCGCTTCTCTGTGGGGTGACGTCCCGGGCATCCCCGGGACGTCCTACAACGCAGTCGGTGAGTGAACACCGACCGTGGTGGTCGTGAGGTCGTGACGGCGTGTCATGACGTCGGCGGCATCAGGACGGTGTCGGTGAAGTACACGGTGGCGTTGGAGGTTCTGATGCCACCACAGATCACCGACGTCTCGCCGTCGACCGTGAGCGCGCCGCCGTTGCCGGACACCGTGACGTTCTGACCCTCGACGGTCTTGTGGGTGCCGGTGATCTCCGACGGCTTCAGCTGGCCCTGGATCACGTGGTAGAACAGCACCTTCGTCAGCAGCTGGTCGTCGGTCTTCAGGATGCTCATCGTCGCCTCCGGCAGTTTGGCGAACGCCGCGTCGACCGGTGCGAACAAGGTGAACTGGCTGCTGTTGAGCGTGTCGGCAATGTTCACCCGTGGGTTGAACTGGCCGGTGAACGACTCGCTCAGTGTCGTGAGCAGAGGATTGTTCGACGTCGCGGTCGCGACCGGGTCCAGCGCCATCGCATCGACCGACGCCGCACCGCGGGGGTTGGCGGCCATGTACGACCCGCATCCTGGTCCGACGAGGCCGGCGGACGGGTCCACCGTGGTCGTCGGCGCGACGCCAGACGGGCCGGCCGCGGAGTTCGACGAATCGGAACCGCCGTCGTCGGAGCACCCGGCTGCGGCGACCAGCACGCCCACGGCAACCAGCACCCCGGCGAGCCGTCGGGGTCTGGTGTGGGGCATGAACGATCCGTTCCTCGTGGTGACAGGTTCCCTTGCGATTCGGAATGTGCCGCCCGTCGGATGGGTCGACGGGCCGGATGCCGGCCCCGCGCCGCCGAACTGCCGCCCCGTGATCACGGCCAGGTCACGTCCCGACAAATTGTCGTGTCCGTCACGGCATCCGACAGGCAGACGGCGACGAATGCCTAGATGACAGTTTGATGCATGCGTTTTCTCTCGGCCGCAACGACCTGCGGACGAGCCCCGACAGGTGCGATTCAGGTAACGGATCGCACACCCCACAGCCCGGATGGCCGTCAGATGGCCGGAACGGGTACTGACGATTGCTTAAGGCGATGAAACAGACACGCTACTGTCGGTCCTGTGACCGACCGATCTCTCGCACGGACGCCGGAACTGGCGGACCTGCTGGAGCGAACGGCAGCGCGCGATCGAGCTGCGTTCGCAGCTCTGTACGACGCCACGAGTGCGCGTGTCTACGGTCTGATCCTGCGCGTGATACGCGATCCGGGGTATGCGGAGGAGACGCTGCAGGAGGTCTATCTGCAGGTCTGGCAGAACGCGCACAACTACCGACCCGACATGGGCTCGGTGGTGTCGTGGATGCTGACCATCGGGCATCGGCGTGCAGTCGACCGGGTGCGCTCGGAGGAGGCGTCGTCGAGGCGGGGTACGGAGTACTCGGTCTCGAACTCGGTGACACCGTCCGACGAGGTGGTCGAGTCCGTGGTCACGCGGGAGGATCGCCGCGAGGTCATCAAATGCCTCGGCACCCTGACCGACACACAGCGGGAGAGCATCGAGCTCTCGTATTACGGCGGATTGAGCTATCCGCAGGTGGCGGAGCGGCTGAACGCCGGGCTTCCCACCGTGAAGTCTCGGATCCGCGACGGTCTACGGCGGCTCCGTACGTGCTTGGAGTCGGACGATGAGGCCTGACCCGACCGCTCAGGGCACCGTCGACGACCTGCTCGAGCTCTACTCCATCGACGCTCTCGACCTCCACGAGACGCAACTCTTCGAGACCGCTCTGCTGTCCTTGGCCGCAGACGACCGGGTCGACGCCGTCGAACGGATACGGCAGACCCGCGACGCCGTCGGCCGGATGGCCGCAGAGGTGGCCGCTGTCCCGCCGGTCGGGCTCCGCGCCCGCATCCTCGATGCGATCGACTCGGGGGACATCACGCCGGCTGCAGCGGATCCGGCGTCAGCCATCTCGTCGTTGGCGTCCGCCGAGCTCCCCATGGGCGAGTCCTCCGAGTACCACGCGCCCGCCGAAGCGCAGCCCACGGACGAACTCGCTGCCAGGCGCCTCGGTCGTCGACGTCGGATCGCGCTCGCGGTCACGTCGGCCGCGGCGGCGATCATCCTCGTCATCGGTGGTGTGTTCGTCGGCCGCTCGGTGCTGTCGGATCCGGCCACCGACCGGCCCGCCGTCGCCCAGAGCGACTCGTTCGATGAGCTGCGCAACGTCATGAGCGCATCCGACGCCGAGGTGCACCGCACCGAGATGACCGGGATCCCCGGGACGGTCGTGGTCGCCTCCTCGCGGTCGATGGACCGTGCGGTCGTGTTGCTCGATGACGCGCCGCATCCCCCGCAGGATCGCGCGTACCAGCTCTGGCTGATCGGCAACGACCACGCGCCCCGTCCGGCGGGGCTCGTCGACGCGGCTGCGACCACGAAGGCGATCGTCGTGACCGACCTCGCCGGGTCGCGCACCGTGGGCATGACCGTCGAACCCGCCACCGGCTCGCCGCAGCCGACGGGCGAGGTCGTCGCCGCCGTTCCCATCTGATCCGACAACCTGCATCGTCGGACTGCTGTCTGGACAGTAGTCCGGGAGCTGTGTGTGCGGCATGCTATCTTTCGATCAACCTTCGGTCGCCGATCGTGACCGTTTGCCTCTCCAGCCTGCGTCGGTGACCCCTCGGACGCGGCCACGAGCAGCGCCTGTGATGGCGTTGCCAGGTAGATCTACGTCAGCAGTGTGAGACAGGTGGGTGTATGAGCGTCGGTGTCGTGCGCGAGAGCGCAGAGGGGGAACGGCGTGTCGCGCTGGTACCCAAAGTCGTTGCGACGTTGGTGAACAAGGGTGTCGAGGTCATCGTCGAGTCCGGAGCGGGTCTCAATGCGCTGATCCCGGACCAGCTGTACTCCGACGCCGGGGCCACGATCGGTGACGCCTGGTCGGCCGACATCGTGGCCAAGGTCGTCGCCCCGTCCGACGACGAGCTGGGCAAGCTCCACTCCGGGCAGACCCTCATCGGGTTCCTCGCCCCGCGCAACCAGACCAATCAGATCGGTGCGCTCAAGGCGGCCGGTGTGCAGGCCTTCGCGGTCGAGGCCATCCCGCGCATCTCCCGCGCCCAGGTGATGGATGCGCTGAGTTCGCAGGGCAACGTGTCGGGCTACAAGGCCGTGCTGCTCGCGGCCGAGAAGTCCACGCGCTACTTCCCGATGCTGACCACGGCGGCGGGCACGGTGAAGCCCGCGACGGCGCTGATCCTCGGTGTCGGTGTCGCCGGGCTGCAGGCGTTGGCCACCGCCAAGCGCCTCGGCGCCCGCACCACCGGATACGACGTGCGACCGGAGGTCGCCGACCAGGTGAAGTCGGTCGGCGCCCAGTGGCTCGACCTCGGCATCGACGCCGCCGGTGAGGGCGGCTACGCCCGCGAGCTCACCGACGACGAACGCGCGCAGCAACAGAAGGCCCTCGAGGACGCGATCAAGGGATTCGACGTCGTCATCACGACCGCCCTCGTCCCCGGCCGACCCGCGCCGCGCCTGGTGACGGCCGCGGCCGTCGAGGGCATGAAGCCCGGCAGCGTCATCGTCGACCTCGCCGGTGAGACCGGCGGCAACTGCGAACTGACCGAGCCGGGACAGAACGTCGTCAAGCACGACGTGACGATCTGCTCGCCGCTCAACCTCCCCGCCGGGATGCCCGAGCATGCCAGCGAGCTGTACTCCAAGAACCTCCTCGCGTTGATCGAGCTGATCCTCGACGAGAACGGCGCGGTGGCACCGGACTTCTCCGACGAGGTCCTCGCCAAGTCGTGTGTGACCCGAGAGGCAGGCACCGCCTGATGTACACCGGTCTTCTAGCGAATATCGCGATCCTGGTCCTGGCCGGGTTCGTGGGCTTCGCCGTCATCTCCAAGGTGCCCAACACCCTGCACACCCCACTCATGTCCGGCACCAACGCCATTCACGGCATCGTGGTGCTCGGCGCGCTCATCGTCCTGGGTGAACTGCCCGCGGACGCGAACTGGGGTGTCCGGATCATCGCCTTCGTCGCGCTGATCTTCGGCACGCTCAACGTCATAGGCGGCTTCGCCGTCACGGACCGCATGCTCGGCATGTTCAAGGGCAAGAAGGAGGCATCGAAGTGAGCGGTTCGGTAATGCTGCTGGCGGCGGATGCCCACACACCCAGCCAGGGTCTGTCCTACCTGGTGACGGCGCTCTACATCGTCGCCTTCGCCCTGTTCATCTACGGCCTCTCCGGCCTGACCGGACCCAAGACCGCGGTGCGTGGCAACTGGATCGCCGCGGTCGGCATGGGCGTGGCCGTGGTCGCCACCCTGGTCTCGGTCTACAACAACGGTTCGACGGGCGACGACGGCGAGAAGACCGGTGTCCCCACCATCAACTGGATCCTCATCGCGGTGGGTCTGATCATCGGTGTCGCACTGGGCATCCCGCCCGCGTTGAAGACCAAGATGACCGCCATGCCGCAGCTCGTCGCGCTGTTCAACGGCGTCGGCGGTGGCACCGTCGCGCTGATCGCGTGGTCGGAGTTCATCGAGACGTCCGGCTTCTCGGAGTTCGGGGACACCGAGCCGGCGTCGCCGCTGGTCATCGGTTCGTTGATCGCCGCCATCATCGGTTCGATCTCGTTCTGGGGTTCGCTGGTCGCGTTCTCCAAGCTGCAGGAGATCCTGCCCAAGGGCCTGGAGAAGTTCTTCGTCGGCAACGCGAAGGTGTTCCAGGTCGCGAACATCGTCCTGCTGGCGTTGTCGGTGGGCATCGCGATCTTCCTGGGTGTGCAGGCCACCGACGGTGGCGGAGCGAGCGTCTGGTGGATCGTCGGACTGCTGATCGCCGCCGGCGTCATGGGTCTGTTCGTCGTGTTCCCCATCGGCGGCGCGGACATGCCGGTGGTCATCTCGCTGCTCAACGCGATGACCGGTCTGTCGGCCGCGGCCGCGGGTATCGCGCTCGACAACACCGCGCTGATCGTCGCGGGCATGATCGTCGGTGCCTCGGGCTCCATCCTGACCAACCTCATGGCGACCGCCATGAACCGGTCGATCCCCGCCATCGTGTTCGGTTCCTTCGGTGGCGGCGACGCCGGCGGAGCAGTCGGCCCGGGCGGAGATCAGGGCACCGTCAAGGCGACCTCGGCCGCCGACGCCGCGATCCAGATGGCCTACGCCGGACAGGTCATCGTCGTCCCCGGCTACGGCCTCGCCGTCGCGCAGGCGCAGCACGCGGTCAAGGACATGGCGTCGATCCTCGAGTCGAAGGGCGTCGAGGTGAAGTACGCGATCCACCCGGTGGCTGGACGTATGCCCGGACACATGAACGTCCTGCTGGCCGAAGCCGACGTCGAGTACGACTCGATGAAGGAGATGGACGACATCAACGGGGAGTTCTCCCGCACCGACGTCACCATCGTCATCGGCGCGAACGACGTCACCAACCCGGCGGCGCGCAACGATCCGAGTTCACCCATCCACGGCATGCCGATCCTCAACGTCGACCAGTCGCGGTCGGTGATCGTGTTGAAGCGGTCGATGTCGTCGGGCTACGCCGGCATCGAGAACCCGTTGTTCTTCGCCGATCAGACGTCGATGCTCTTCGGCGACGCCAAGAAGTCGGTCGGCGCGGTCATCGAGGAACTCAAGGCCCTGTAACCGCCAGTTGGGCACGTAACGACGCCGGTTGGGCACGTGACGACGCCGGCTGGGCGGTTGCGGATGCCGGATC
>NZ_JAEMTF010000093.1:0-14296 GCF_016462415.1 Williamsia sp.
TCACCAGGCCTGGTCGAGGTCGGCGTGCTGACGGATCCAGGCGTGCATGGCGATGCCGGCCGCCACGCCTGCGTTGATGCTGCGGGTCGACCCGAACTGCGCGATCGACACCGTCAGATCCGCTCGCTCGCGCGCGTCCTCGCTGACACCCGGCCCCTCCTGCCCGAACAGCAGCACACAGCCGCGGGGTAGGTCGGCGGTCTCGAGGCGGGTCGATCCGGGGGTGTTGTCGACGGCCACCACCGACAGGCCGGCACCGTGCGCCCAGGTCAGCAGCGCGTCGATGTCGGCATGGTGCTCGACGTGCTGATAGCGGTCGGTGACCATGGCGCCCCGGCGATTCCAGCGTCGACGTCCGACGATGTGCACCGCGGCGGCACCGAAGGCATTCGCGGTCCGGACCACGGTGCCGATGTTGGCGTCGTGCGCGAAGTTCTCGATCGCGACGTGAAACGGGTGGCGACGAGTGTCGAGGTCGGCGACGATCGCCTCGCGCGTCCAGTACCGATAGCGGTCGACGACGTTGCGTCGGTCGCCGTCGGCGAGCAGTTCCGGATCGTAGTGGTCATCGTCGGGAAGTGGTGTGCCGCGGTCGATCTCCCACGGCCCGACCCCGACCGGGTCGGCGGGGGTGACCCATTCGGTCGGGCCCACCTCGGACGAGTCCGATGTCACCGCGAGCTACGCGAGCCCGATGTCGGCGAGTCCCAGCAGCGATCGGTACGGCACGCCCTCGGCGGTGATGACGGCGTCGGCGCCGGTCGCGCGGTCGACGACGGTGGCGACACCGACGACCTCGGCACCGATCTCGCGGGCCGCCCGCACGGCGGTCAACGGCGAGTTGCCGGTCGTCGTGGTGTCCTCGACGATCAGGACACGTTTGCCGACGATGTCGGGTCCCTCGATCTGTCGTTGCATGCCATGGGCTTTCGCCGCCTTGCGGACGACGAACGCGTCGATGTCGCGACCGGAGGCGTGCATGATCGACGTCGCGACCGGGTCGGCACCGAGGGTGAGGCCACCGACGGCGGCATAGTCCCAGTCGACGGTGAGTTCACGCATCAGCGACCCGATGAGGGCCGACGCCTCGTGATGCAGTGTGGCCCTGCGCAAATCGACGTAATAGTCGGCTTCCTTGCCGGACGAGAGCGTCACCCTTCCGTGCACCACAGCCAGTTCCGCCACGAGTTCGGCCAGACGTTCCCTGCTCACGCGATCGATCTCCTCGTTGCGGTGGTCACGACCTCAGTCATCGAGGCGCGTGGGACGTTCGGTCCGGCGCCGCACCGGCATCGGCTGCATCCGGCGGCCGGTGTCCGACGCCGCGGGCTTCGGCCCCGAGGCCGGCGGTTGCTGCTGCTGATGCGGGCCGGGTGACGGGCGAGCCGACCGCGACGGGCCGGACGGCGGGCCCGAGGGCCGCGCGGACGGTGATCCGTCCGCCGACTGGGGGCGCAGCTGGTCGCGTGAGATCGCCTCGGTCTTCGGCTCGTCGAGTCCGCGGCGGCCGCGGCCGGTGGGTGACGACGGGTCACGCGGATCCGGCGGACGCGACGGATCGAGCACGGGCGGCAGAACCCGCAGCAGATCGGTGAAGCGGCGGACGGTCTCGAGCGCGGTGTCGAGGCGGACCGGGTCGTTGGTCAGCGGCATCGACGCCACCGCCCAGTTGCCCTCGTTCCACAGCACCTCGATGTAGTCGGGGGCGTTGCTCGCCAGCGCGACCATGCGGCGATCGCAGACACGGCGCGCGATGTCGAGGTGGGTGGAGAACATCACCCGACGACCCATGGCGCCGAGCAGCTCGACATCCTCCTCGGCGGGCGCGAGCACCTTCTCCTGACGGACGTCGATCACCACACTCGACGCGCTCGAGCGACGGATCGCGACCACGGTGGCGACGTCGGTCAGGTCGAACGCGACCGCTTCCTCGCCGTAGTACCGGCCGTAGGTCAGGTCGGAGATCTCGACGTGGTCGGCGAGGTCCATGGTGGCTCGGTGCAACTCGGACCGCATGTCGCGCAGGCCGGCGGCGTCGTCGCGCTCGGAGGCGGCGTAGCGGAAGCCGTGACCGTCACCCCACACCGCTCGTTCGCGGCGCACCACTGCGGTTCGACGGCGGTCGAGCCACAACAGAAGGGCCGCGCCGATCAGTGCCAGCGCGGCGATCACGAAGTAGACGGCGGTCATCACGGAACACCTTATCCACTCGGGGGCGCGACGGCCCGGTAGCCCATGGTGATCATCGCTGGTGACCGGTCGTCACCGGGGTCAGTTCCCCGGACTCGACGCGGTCACGCGTCCGTCCACCACGAGGTCGGCGACCATCTCGTCACCCTTGATCAGCACGTGGACCACCACGATGTCCCCGATGCGCACCGTCGGTGACGACGAACTGTGGGCGGACTCGAAGTGGGTGTCGGAGGTGACGGTGATCGTGTGCCGTCGACCGTCGCTCATGTGGATGCCGAGCTCGGATCCGGTGAGCTTGTCGACCGTGCCGAGCAGCATCTTCGACCGCGTCACCGTCAGGCCACCGTTCGGCGACACCGTCGACGGTGCGGGTGCGGCACCCACGGTCGGCGGCATCTCGGGGGAGGTCGTACTGGGGGCGATGTACTTCAGTGCCGCGGCGGAGGTGGACTCCTGGTCGTTCTCGTCACCGCGTTCGGCGCCGAGATGTACGCAGTACGCGAGTCCCAGACCTGCGACGACGAGACCGGCCATGCACAGCAGGGTGGTCGCGGTACCCGATCGCATGCCCTCGCGACCGTCCCTGCGGAACCGTGGTCGGTTCATCGCTGCACCGACCTCCTCCGTCGTCTCCACCGCTCGATGCCCCGAACGTGATCCCGAGGTTAAGAGCGGAGCCTGAGAACGGACTGTGAATGTCGCACCACCCGACCTGAGAACGCCCGTTTCCCCGGGTGGGGCGACGTTCCGACCCGGTGGGCCGTCGTCGACGCCCGGCTGGGCTAGTGGACGTACCCCCTCGACTTGTCGACCTGGTTCTCGAACCCCTCGCCCGCCACATAGCCGCGCAGGCGGTCCAGGAACTTGTCGGCCAGCTCGTCACGCCACCCGACGACGTCGCCGCTCATGTGCGGCGAGATGGCCACCTGTGGCATCTCCCACAGCGGGCTGGACTCCGGCAGCGGCTCGGTCTCGACCACGTCGAGCGAGGCGGCGGCGATCGTCCCCGAGCGCAACGCCTCGATCAGGTCGTCCTCGACCACGAGCTGCCCGCGACCGACGTTGATCAGGTGCGCCGTCGACTTCATCGCCCGCAGCACCCGGGCGTCGACGAGGCCCGACGTCTGGTCGGTCAGGGGCGCGATCATCACGACGTTGTCGAAGACCCCGACGTGCTCGACGAGGTCGTCGGTGGCGATGACGTCGCCGAAGTCGGGGTCTTGCGATCGCGCGGTGCGTCCGGCGCCGGTCACCTCGAGGCCCGCCGCCCGCAGCAGCCGCGCGACGGCGCGTCCGATGCCTCCCGTCCCGACCACCAGAGCGCTCGAACCGGTGGTGCGCCGCGTCTCACGCCACTCCCACTGCTTGTCGTTCTGGAACGCGCGCGACTCGTGCAGGCGTTTGTCCCAGGCGAGTATCGATCCGAGGACGAACTCGGCGATGGGGCCGTCGAACACACCACGGGCGTTGGTGACGGTGACCTCGGACTCGCGGAGGCCGTCGAACATGATGGCGTCGACTCCGGCGGCACAGACGTGGATCCAGGCCAGCGCGTCCGCGCTGTCGAAGTGGTCGCGCAGGGAGGCCGAGAAATAGTCCCAGAACATCAGCACCTCGGTGCCCGGGAGCGCGTCGGCCAGCTGATCGGCGGTGACCAGTCGGACCTGCGCCAACTTCTCGATCTCGGCCAGGTTGTGGGGCGGATCGAGGTCATCGCGGGTGAGGACGGTCAGGCGCGGCGTCGGTGTGGAAGTCACGCGTTCACGGTAGGCAACGGCGTCGGGAAACCACCGATCCGGGCCGATAGTCCAATTGTTGACAATCAGACCATCCACCGTCACGGTGTACCCATGACCTCGACGCTGACCTCGGATGTGAACACCTCTGCGACCGGTGGCGCCACCCCGGCCCCGACCGGGAACCGCGCCACCCTGAGTCCCGGCCTGAAGCAGGCGACCCCCGTCGTGGTCGATCATGCGACCGGCTCGTGGATCCACGGCACCGACGGCAAGTCCTACCTCGACTTCACCACCGGGATCGGCGTCACCAGCACCGGTCACTGCCACCCGCGCGTGGTCGCAGCCGCCCAGGAGCAGTGCGGGAAGATCATCCACGCGCAGTACACGACGGTGATGCACCAGCCGCTGCTCGAACTGACCGAGAAGCTGGGCGAGGTGCTGCCCACCGGTCTCGACTCGATCTTCTACGCGAACTCCGGCTCCGAGGCCGTCGAGGCGTCCATCCGGCTGGCGCGCATGGCCACCGGTCGGCCCAACATCGTGGTGTTCCAGGGCGGGTTCCACGGCCGCACCGTGGCCGCGGCCAGCCTGACCACCGCGGGCACCCGCTTCTCGGCCGGCTTCTCCCCGCTGATGAGCGGCGTGCACATGGCGCCGTTCCCGTACGCCTACCGCTACGGCTTCGACACCGACACCGCGGTGGAGTTCGCCCTGCGCGAGCTCGACTACCTGTTCGCCTCCCGCGTCGCCCCCAACGACACCGCCGCGATGCTCATCGAGCCGGTACTCGGCGACGGCGGCTACCTGCCCGCTCCCCCGGCGTTCCTGGCCGGTCTGCGCGAGCGCGCCGACAAGCACGGGATCATCCTGATCGCCGACGAGGTGCAGGCCGGCTTCGGCCGTACCGGCAAGTTCTGGAGCCACCAGCACACCGTCGGCCTGGTCCCCGACATCATCATCACCGCAAAGGGTCTCGCGTCCGGATTCCCCATCTCGGCGATCGCCGCACCCACCGAGCTGATGGCCAAGGCGTGGCCCGGGTCGCAGGGCGGCACCTACGGCGGCAATGCCGTCGCCGCGGCCGCGGGCGTCGCGACGCTGGCGGTCATCCACGAGGAGAACCTGGTCGAGAACGCCCGTGTGCGCGGCGAGCAGATGCTGGCCGGCCTGCACAAGATCGCGGCGAAGTTCCCGCAGATCGGCAATGTCCGTGGACTCGGGCTGATGGCCGGTATCGAGTTCATCGACCCCACCGCCACCGCGGGCACACCGGTGGCCGACGCCGCGTCGGCGGCCAAGGTCCAGCAGGCCTGCATCGGCGAGGGTCTGCTCACGCTCACCTGCGGACCGCTGGCCAACGTGATCCGGTTGATCCCCGCTCTCGTCGTCACCGAGGACGAGATGACCACGGGGTTGGCGCGTTTCGACGCCGCGCTGTCCTCGGTGCTCGGCTGACTCGTCCGACGATGTCGAATGCACCCACCAGCGACCGGGCCCTCGTCGACGACCGGTCCCGGGTCGGGTCGGACCTGAGGGCCCTGGGCCTCGATGCCGACGATTCGTCCCGTCGCCGTGCCGAGTACTCCTACGATGCGTCGAACTACCGCCTGACACCGCTGTGCGTGGTCTTCCCGCACGACGATGTCGAGGTGGCCACGGCCGTCGCGCACTGTCACGCCGCAGGCATCACCGTCATCGCCCGTGGCGGCGGAACGGGCATGGGTGGCAACGCCATCGGCGAGGGCGTGGTCATCGACCTGTCCCGTCACATGACCCGCGTCATGGCCGTCGACGCCGAGCGCCGCACCGCACTGGCTCAGGCCGGCGTTGTGCTGACCGAGCTGCAGAAGGCCGTGCGCACCGACACCGACGGGGCGTTGACGTTCGCACCCGACCCGTCGAGCCAGTCCCGTGCGACGCTCGGCGGCGCCATCGGCAACGACGCCTGCGGCAACCACTCGGTGCGCTACGGGCGCACCACCGATCACGTCGTGGAGATCAACCTCGTCACCGCCGACGGACTCCGCGTCACCGCGACCCGCACCGGTCTGCGCGCCACCGACCCCACCGACCCGGCGGCGGTCCGTCGCGCCGAGGAGATCGCCTCAGCTCTCGGTGATCTCGTGAGCGCCAACCTCGCACCACTGCGCACCGAACTCGAACGCATCCCCCGGCAGGTGTCCGGGTACCACCTCGCACACCTGTTGCCCGAGCGCGGTTTCGACGTCGCCCGGGCGCTCGTCGGCAGCGAGGGAACCTGCGCGTTGGTCGTGTCCGCGGTGGTCGGTCTCGTGCCGGTGGCCCAGCACCCGCAGTTGCTGTGCCTCGGCTACCGCGACGTCGTCGACGCCGCGCGGGACGTGCCGGTCATGCTCAGCTTCTCGCCGTCGGCCATCGAGGGCATCGACGAGCGCATCGTGGCGACGATGCGTGCCCGCCGGGGACGCTCCTCGGTCGAGGGCCTGCCCGACGGACACGCGTGGATCTACGTCGAACTCGACGAGTTCAGTGCTGACGACGTGCCCGCCGCGATCTCCGACCTGCTCGAGAAGCTGCGCGCCGAGGGGCGACTCGTCGACGCACGCACCGTGACCGACCCGACGCAGCGGTCGATGCTGTGGCGGGTGCGCGAGGACGGTGCCGGGTTGTCCTCGCGTCTGGTCGATCTCGACGATCCCGACGCAGGCAGCGGCTACGAGTCGTGGCCCGGGTGGGAGGACTCGGCCGTCGCGCCGGAGAACCTGCCCGAATACCTCGAAGGCTTCACCGCACTCCTCGCACACCACGGTCTGACCGGGGTCATGTACGGCCACTTCGGAGCGGGCTGCATGCACGTCCGCATCACGTTCGATCAGCGCAGCGAGTCCGGCCGCGCGACGATGCTCGCTTTCTGCCGGGACGCCGCGCACCTCGTGGTGGCCCACGGCGGTTCACTGTCGGGGGAACACGGCGACGGACGGGCCCGCTCGGAGCTGCTCCCGATCATGTACTCGCCGCAGATGATGGACCTGTTCGGTGCGTTCAAACGGATCTGGGACCCGACCGCACTGCTCAACCCCGGCAGCATCGTCGACCCGGACGCCATCGGGGACAACCTGGCGCTGGCCGACATCCCCAGCCGAACCTGGTCCACCGCCTTCGATCTGGGCATCCCGGGCCCCGGCGCCGACCACGGACACAGCGGGGGTGCCGACCACCCGCAGGAGAACATCGGGCTCGACCCCTTCGTCCACGCGACGCAGGCGTGTATCGGGGTCGGGCGGTGTCGCTCGCACTCCGGCGGGGTGATGTGTCCGAGCTACCGCGCGACGAAGGACGAGAAGGACTCCACCCGCGGGCGCTCGCGGGTGCTGCAGGAGATGATCCGCAACGCCCCCGACGTCGAGACCGGCTGGCGCTCCGAGGATGTCCGCGAGGCGATGGACCTGTGCCTGTCGTGCAAGGCGTGTTCCACCGACTGCCCCACCGGCGTCGACATGGCCACCTACCGCTCGGAGTTCCTGCACCACCACTATCGACGGCGCATGCGGCCGATGTCGCACTACGCCCTCGGCTGGATGCCCGCCTGGCTGCGACCGGCGACCGCCATGGCGCCGGTGATCAACGCCGTGCTCGCGACCAGGCTGTCCGGAGCGGCCGCGCGACTGGCCGGCCTCGACGCACGCCGGGCGATGCCGCAGTTCTCCCGACGCAAGGACGTCCGCGGTCACCTGCGCGGCCTCACGAGAGACCCTGCGGCCGGAACCGTGCTGTTCCTCGACTCGTTCACCAAGGCGTTCCGACCCGAGGTCGGGGCCGCCGCCGCGCGCGTTCTCGGTACCACGGGATCCGCGTCGCAGGGGGTGAGCTGCGAGAAGGACAACTGCTGCGCGCTCACGTGGATCTCCACCGGACAGCTCGACCACGCCCGGAAGGTGCTGACCAAGACCGCCGAGGCCCTCGACGACGGCACCGACCGACCGATCGTCGTCCCGGAACCGAGTTGCGCCGCCGCGTTGCACAAGGACATGCCCGAGTTGGTGCACACCGACGCCGCGCGTCGGGTGGCCAAGCGGGTACGCAGTTTCGCCGCCCACGTGGGTGAGATGCTCGACGACGGGTGGCAGCCACCGACCATGCCCGACGCCGTCACGGTGCAGACCCACTGCCACGAGTACGCCGTGTTCGGACCCGCCACCCAGGCGTCGGTGCTGCGGCGACTCGGCGTCTCCACGGTCACCACCGCCGACGGTTGTTGCGGTGTCGCAGGCAACTTCGGCTTCGAGCGCGGCCACTACGAGGTCAGCATGGCCGTCGGCGAGCAGGCTCTCGCACCGGCCCTGCGCGCCCGCGTCGACGACGAGCCCGTGCTGACCGACGGCTTCAGCTGCGCCATGGCCGTGCAACAACTCGTCGCCGTCGACGACGGCATCCGCCCCGTGACCGGCACCCACCTGGCACAGTTGCTCGATCCGCACCCCAGCGGCGACCCCGCCGCGCGACCACGAGGAGACCACGCATGACGAACCGTGCTGCCGAGCTGATCGGCAAGCTCAACACCGGACTGTTCATCGGGGGCGCGTGGTCGTCAGCCGAGTCCGGTTCGACGTTCGTCGTGGAGAACCCCGCCACCGGCGAGCAGATCGCGACCGTCGCCGACGGTGGCGCCCTCGACGCCCAGCGCGCCATCGAGACCGCCGCCGCGACCCAGAAGTCCTGGGCCGCGACCTCCCCCCGGTCGCGGAGCGAGATCCTCTACCGCGCCCACAAGCTCATCCTCGAGCGCGCCGACGACCTCGCCCTGATCATGACCACCGAGATGGGCAAGCCGTTGGCCGAGGCGAAGGGCGAGGTCGCCTACGGCGCCGAGTTCTTCCGTTGGTTCGCCGAGGAGGCCGTCCGTATCAACGGCGACCACACCACCACCGGTGACGGCGCCAACCGCATCCTCGTCACCAAGGAACCGGTCGGTCCGTGCGTCCTGATCACCCCGTGGAACTTCCCGCTGGCCATGGGGACCCGCAAGATCGGTCCCGCCGTGGCCGCCGGCTGCACGATGGTGTTCAAGCCGGCCGAGCTCACGCCGCTCACCGCACTCGCGCTGGCCGACATCCTCACCGAGGCCGGACTGCCCGACGGCGTGCTCAACATCGTCACGACGATCAACCCCGGCCCGGTCGTCACCGCCTGGATGGACAGCGGCCTCGCGCGCAAGATCAGCTTCACCGGGTCCACACAGGTCGGCAAGCTGTTGCTGGAGCAGGCATCGCGCACCGTCATGCGCACCTCGATGGAGCTCGGCGGCAACGCACCGTTCATCGTCTGCGCCGACGCCGACATCGACAAGGCCGTCGAGGGCGCCATGGTGGCCAAGATGCGCAACATGGGCGAGGCCTGCACCGCCGCCAACCGCCTGTTCGTACACCGGTCGGTCGCGAACCAGTTCGCCGAGAAGCTCAGTGCGCGTATGGGTGCACTCGTGGTCGGCGACGGCGCCCTGGACGGCACGCAGGTCGGTCCGCTGGTGGAGTCGAAGGCCCTGGACAAGGTGCGCGACCTGGTGTCCGACGCCGTCGGACGCGGCGCGACGATCATGTGCGGCGGGATCGCCCCCGACACCCCCGGCCACTTCTACCCGCCCACCGTGCTCGCCGACGTGAGCCCGGAGTCGGATCTGATGTCGACCGAGATCTTCGGCCCCGTCGCACCGGTCATCCCCTTCGAGGACGAGGACGAGATGATCGCGATGGCCAACGACACCCAGTGGGGCCTCGTCGGCTACCTCTTCACCCAGGACATCGACCGCGCCCTGCGACTGTCGTCCGCACTCGAGGTCGGCATGGTCGGACTCAACACCGGGTTGGTGTCGAACCCGGCCGCGCCGTTCGGCGGGGTGAAGGAGTCCGGCCTCGGCCGTGAGGGCGGTCGGATCGGCATCGACGAGTTCCTCGAGGTGAAGTACCTCGCCATTCCGCGTACCTGACCGGTTGTCCGCACTCGAGAAAGAGGTGTGAGTTGTACCTGGGACATCAGCTGTTCTCCGACGCGGAGTACACCGAGCGTCTGGGCAAGGTCCGTGTCCTGATGGAGCGGCAGGGACTCTCGGCGGTCATAGTGACCGACCCCGCGAACATCTTCTACCTGATCGGCTACAACGCGTGGTCGTTCTACACCCCGCAGATGTTGTTCGTGCCCATCGAGGGCGAGATGGTGTTCTTCGCGCGTGAGATGGATGCCCATGGGGCGCACCGCACGACGTGGTTGCCTGCCGAGCAGATCGTCGGTTACCCGGAGAGCTACGTCCACCGCCCGCACCTGCACCCGTTCGACTGGGTGGCCTGGGCACTGCGCCAGCGCCACCAGATCGCGCCCGCATCGCGGACCGGGTCGGTCGGCCTGGAGATGGACTCACACTTCTTCACCCCCAAGGCCTATCGCGCACTGTACAACGCGATCCCGGAGTGGAAGCTGGTCGACAGCTTCGAGCTGGTGAACTGGGTGCGGTCGGTGAAGTCCGACGCGGAGATCCAGCTGATGCGGCAGGCGGGCATGGTCTGCTCCCAGGCGATGCGCGCGGCCATCGACACCATCGAGGTCGGTGTGCGGCAATGCGACGCGGCGGCGGCGATCTCGCAGGCCCAGATCACCGGCACCGACGACTTCGGCGGCGACTACCCGGCCATCGTGCCGATGATGCCGACCGGCGCCGCCGCCGACACCCCGCACCTGACGTGGCACCAGGGCACGTTCCGCGACGACGAGGCGGTCGTCATCGAGCTGACCGGTGCGCACAACCGCTATCACTGTCCGCTCGCCCGGACGGTGTCGTTGGGCACGCCCAACAAGGACGTCGACTACGTCGCCGGCGCCACCGCCGAGGGACTCAACAACGTGCTCGACGCGATCAGGCCGGGGGTGCCGACGCGCGAGCTGGCGTCGACCTGGAACTGGACACTGGCCAAGTACGGACTCGAGAAGCCGTCGCGCCTGGGCTATTCCATCGGGATCGGTTACCCGCCGGACTGGGGCGAGCGCACCATCAGCATCCGGACCGAGGACGAGACGGTCCTCGAGGAGAACATGACGTTCCACATCGTCTGCGGGATGTGGATGGACGGATACGGATTCGAGTTGTCGGAGTCGGTGCGCGTCAGCGCCACCGGTGTCGAGACGTTCACCAGCTTCCCGCGCGAGCTGATCCGCAAATAGCCACGCTTACCCCAGATCGAAGGAGCACCGATGACCGCGACCGAAATCGCACGTCACGCACCCACCCTGCCGCTGGCCGGACGGGCCAAGGACCTGGTGGGGTCGATGATCGACTCGTCGACCTCGCTGCTCGCCGCGCAGACCCATGACATCGTGCGCTTCGCGATGGGGTCGCCCGCCGACGAGGCGGTCCCGTCGGAGGAGTTCCGCGAGATCGCGGGCACCATCCTCGATGCGTCGTCGTTCACCTACGGCGCCACCGAGGGCGAGCCGCGTCTGCTCGAGTTGCTGGTGAAATACCTTGCCGGCACCCCCGATCCGTCGAGTGAGGATCGTCTGGTCATCACCACCGGCGGCATGCAGGGACTCGATCTCGCGTGCAAGCTGTTCATCGATCCGGGTGACCTCGTGGTGGTCGAGTCCCCCACGTACACCAACGGCAGCGCCACCGCTCTGTCCTACGGCGCACAGCTGCTCGAGGTCCCGATGGACGAAGACGGCATGCTCGTCGACCAGCTCGAGGACCTCGTCGCCCACCACCACCGGCCGCCGAAGGCGATCTACACCATCCCCACCTTCCAGAACCCGTCCGGCGTGACGCTGTCGTTGGAACGGCGAAAGGCGTTGCTGGAGTTGGCGCACCGGTGGGGTTCGGTCATCATCGACGACGACCCGTACGGTCTGCTGCGCTTCTCCGGCACCGACATCCCGACCTTCCAGACGCTCAGCCCGCAGGATCCGCTGCTGTTCTCGGTCCGCACGTTCTCCAAGATCCTGGCGCCGGGGTGGCGTGTCGGCTGGGTCGACGCCGACCCGTCGATCCGTCAGCTGCTCATCAACGGCAAGCAGGCGATGGACACGTGTACCAATGTGCCCAACCAGCACATCGTGGCCGAGTACATCGCCCGCGGCGGACTCGACGACCATCTCGCCTCGATCCGCGTGCTCTATCGCGAGCGCAAGGACGCGATGCTCGACTCGATCGCCCGTCACCTCGGCGACCGGGTCACCACCACCAACCCCGAGGGCGGCTTCTTCCTGTGGCTGACCCTCGCGGGCGAGTTCGAGAGCATCGACACCCGTGAGCTGTTCGAGGTCGCCCTCGCCGACGGTGTCGCGTTCATCCCCGGACCGGCACTCTCGCCCGGTGGGCGCTTCCACAACGCCCTGCGGCTCTGCTTCGCCTCCAGCACCCCCGAGCGCATCGAGGAGGGCATCAAGCGGCTGACGGGCAGCCTTGAGAAGATGATCGCGTGAGTGAGACCACCGAGACCGCGAACGCGACCGAGACCGGCCCGCTGAGCGCACGTGAGCGGACGGTTCTCGATCGCATCACCGCGGAGTCGGTGGTCGCGTTGACCCGTGCACTCGTCGATGTCCCGAGTGTGAACCCGGGCGGCACCGAGGCCGGAACCGTCGCGGTCCTGGCGAGGGCCGCGGCCGAGGCGGGATGCACCGTCGACACCCACGAGGTGGCCACCGACCGTCCGAACCTGGTGGCGACGCTGCCCGGTGGCGACGGACCGGGACTGATGTTCCTCGGTCACTCCGACGTCGTTCCGCCGGGGCCCGGCTGGACCGCCGACCCGTTCGTGTCCCGGGTGGTCGACGACCGCATCATCGGTCGCGGTGCCACCGACATGAAGGGCGGCCTCGCGGCGATCATCGTGGCCGCGGGCGCCCTGGTCGGCGAGAACCTCTCCGGCCCGGTGCAGTTGGTGTGCACGGTCGACGAGGAGGAGCACGGTCTCGGTGTCCGCGACTTCGTGGGCCGCGGGCGTGCCGGCGAGTTCGCCGGGTGCGTCGTGGCCGAGCCCACCGACCTCGACACCGTCATCGCGTGCCGCGGCGCCTCCTACATCGAGATCGAGATCCGCGGGCGCGCCGCCCATTCCGGTCGTCCGGCCGATGGTCGCAACGCGATCAACGCCGCGGCCAGGATCATCGAGATCATCCGCGCCGATCACGACGCGATGCAGTCCGACCTCGACCCGCTGCTCGGTGCCGGGACGTGGAACATCGGGACGATCAGCGGTGGGCAGGGCATCTCGGCCGTCGCGCCGAACGCCTCGATCGGCATCGACCGTCGCCTGATGCCCGACGAGGACGCCGAGGAGATCGCTGCGGAGTTGCGTGAGCGCATCGCGGCCGACGGCATCGACTCCGACGGCATCGAGGTGGACGTCTCGGTGACGATGTCGATGCCCGGTTTCCGCACCGACCGCAGGCACGGACTCGTGCTGTCGGCGGTGGACTCGGTGACCGCCGCGGGCGGCTCGAGTGCCATCGGCGGATGGACCGCCGCGTGTGACGGTGGCTTCGTCAACCGCGACCTGGGCATCCCGTGCATCGTGCTGGGGCCCGGCGACATCAACAACCAGGCCCATCAGCCCGACGAGTCGGTGCTCATCGAGGACCTCGTCGTCGCGGCCCGGGCATACGCCCTGCTGGCCCTGCGCATGCTCGGCTGACCGCCAGTCGGGCACATAAAGCCACCAGTTGGGTGGCATGCCCCGCGTTGGGCCGTCGTTGTTCCCTGTTGGGCCGTCGTTGCTCCCTGTTGGGCGCACAGGGCCGCAACTCGACGTTGTAGCCGCAGGCTTAATCAATTCTCCGCGGCGAGATGACGGCGTTGGCTCAGATGCATGGACGACTACCGGAACCTCCACCATCTCGCCACCGACCCGACGACGGCCCTGGCCTACGCGCGGATCGCCGATCGGCACGCCTCCGCGCAGAAGCATCGACGTCCCGATCCCGACGACCCTCGCGTGCACGCGTCGCCCGGGCCGCTGATGCGGACCGTGCACCGGATCGCGGCCTGGTGGCGACGTGGCCCGACCGGGGTGGTCGCGGCGCAGGTGACGCAGCGTGCGAAAAAATCTGGTGTGGGACCGCAATCGGACCTACCGTCACTGCTGAGATGCTGACCTATCACCTGGGAACCGACGACCTCGCACGCGTGCGACTGGCGATCTCGCCGATGGGCGAGACATCGCTGAGCCTGTGGTCCCTCGTTCTCGGCCCGACGGGTCGGCCTCACGTCGCCGCATGGCACGAGAACGCCGTCGCGCGTCGCGACGAATACGACTTCGCGTTGCTGACGGCGCTGGTGTCCCCCTCCGGTTTCAGCCTGCCGGACTTCATCAACCCACCGCTGCAGACCACCCGACCCA
>NZ_JAEMTF010000093.1:14396-16989 GCF_016462415.1 Williamsia sp.
GTGGCCGGACTGTTCGACGGCCTCACCGAGGGAATCCGATGGCTCGACGACGGCACCATCGAGGTGACCATGTCGTGCGACCGGGAGGACGAGAGTCACGGGAGCGGAGACGGCGTGGTCCTCACCCCGAGCGTGTTCACCCGGCGCGCGGTCAGCTGGCGTCACGCGGAGTGCACGCAGCCATGGGTCTCCTACCCGGCGCGCGGCGCGGGGCTCCTGATGGGCTCCCCGGCCGTCGTCCGCAACGGGGCGCTGTGCGATCTCGTCGGCGGCCCCAAGTCGGACATACTGTGCGCCCTCGCCGAACCGGCCTCGACGTCGGAACTGGCGCATCGCTTCTCGGTCACCCCGAGCGCGGTGTCGCAGAACCTCAGGGTGCTCGCGGACAACGGACTGGTGGAGAGCAGTCGTCATGGTCGGGAGGTTCTCTACCGGTTGTCCGACACCGGCCGCCGACTGGTCGACGGCGTCGGCCGCGGCGTCATGACAGGACGGGTCTCGGGCAGACTGGAAGCATGAGTGCACCCACTGACCGGATCGTCCACGACCCCGCGACGGTCGACCCCGGCGACTTCTACAAACTGCTGACCGCGTCGATCGTCCCGCGCCCGATCGCCTGGGTGTCGAGCCGCAGCACCGAGGGCGTCGACAATCTCTCGCCGTACAGCTTCTTCTCGGTGTCGTCGACCACGCCACCGGTCGTGCAGTTCACCTCGGTGGGCGGGGCGAAGGACAGCGCCCGAAACGCCATCGACACCGGCGAGTTCGTCATCAACATCGTGTCGAAGTCACTGATGCACCTGGCCAACGCCAGCTCGGCCGGGTTCGATTCCGACATCGACGAGTTCGTCGAGGCGGGTATCCCGTCGACGCCGGCCACGGTCGTGAACTGCCTCCGCGTCGCTGATTCACCGATCGCCATCGAGTGCCGCCTCCACCGCGCGGTCGAGGTCGGGAACTCGGTGGTCGTGATGGGCGAGGTCGTGGCGCTGACGGTCGATCCGTCGATCGTGGCCGACGACGGACTCCCCGACTACGACAAGCTGGCCGCGGTCAGCCGCCTCGGCCGTATCGAGTGGGGCCTGCCCGGCGACACCGTCGACCTCGACCGGCCCCACTGACGTCACGACAGCCCAACGCGCGTGATCAGGCGTTGGTGAGCGACTTCTCGGCGCTGGTCTCCTCGCCGGGGATCTCCGTGCCACGAATCGAGCAGCCCGCGGTCTCCCGCAGGAACGGCAGCGCGATCATGCCGATCGCACACGCGATCATCATGTAGCCGGCCGGGAAGAGGTCCCACCCGTCGTTCTGGGTGACCGCGTCGTTGACGAGGGGCGCCGTGCCGCCGAACGCCGCGGTGGCGACGTTGTAGGAGATCGCGAACCCGGCGTAGCGGACCTGCGTCGGGAACATGGCCGGGAAGGTCGCCGAGATCGTCGCCAGCTGCGGGATGTAGAGCACGCCGAGGATCACGAATCCGATGATGGCCCAGACGAATCCCTGACCCATCAGCCAGAAGAGCGGCAGCGCGAAGACGAACAGGCCGATCAACGACGCCCACCACATCGGCTTGCGTCCGGTGCGATCGGACAGCTGGCCGAAGAACGGGATGAGCGCCATCATCACCAGTTCACCGATGAGGATGGTGACGGTTCCGGTGGTCGTGGACATCCCGATGTTGTTCTGCAGGTAGGTCGGGAGGTACGCCAACAGCGTGTAGTTCACGACGTTGAGCGCGATGACCATGCCGAACATGATCAGGATGGGTCGGCGGTAGTCGCGCAACAGATCGACGAAACGGGTCCACGCGGTGCCCTCGATCTCGCCCTTCTGCTCCATCTCGCGGAACACCGGGGTGTCCTCCATCTGGTTCCGCAGGTACAGGCCGACGAGGCCGAGCGGGAGTGCGAAGAAGAACGGGATACGCCAGCCCCAGGTCTGCATCTGATCGTCGGTGAGACCGAGCTCCAGGAAGAGCACGAACGCGGTACCCATGACGAAGCCGGCGAGGGTGCCGAACTCGAGGAATGATCCGTACTTGCCCCGCTTCTTGTCGGGTGCGTACTCGGCCATGAAGGTGGCCGCGCCGCCGTACTCGCCACCGGTGGAGAAACCCTGCACGACGCGCAGTGCGATCAGCAGGATCGGCGCCCAGATGCCCGCGACGGCCTGTGTGGGCAGCACACCGATCAACGCGGTGGCGACCGAGATCAGCATGATGGTCATCGCCAGCACCGCCTTGCGGCCGATGCGGTCGCCGATCGGCCCCCACACCATGCCGCCGAGCGGCCGGAGCGCGAACGAGACCGCGAAGCCGAGCATCGTGCCGATCGTTCCCAGGTCACCCGGGAAGAACGCCTGTGTGAGGTAGGTGGCGGTGGCGGCGTAGACGCCGTAGTCGTACCACTCGGTCGCGTTGCCGATCGCCGATGCGCCGATCGCCTTGCGGAGGAGTTTGCGACCCTCCGGCGTCTCCGGATCGGGCAACGCGGTCGAGGACGACCCCGATCCCTTGGCAGTGTTCGTGGTCATCGTGCCTCCCGGAATGGCAGAACCGCTGTCGCTTGTGCTGGTGTTTTCGCAGTGGACATCG
>NZ_JAEMTF010000094.1:0-3002 GCF_016462415.1 Williamsia sp.
GCCCACGTGCGTGGTGGCGAAAGTCTGCGCTGAGCGGGGCGGCATCGACGTATGTGCCACGGTGGGCCGCTCCGTGCAGAATTTCGCCGCGCGTCAGTACGAGAAGGGTGATCCGTAGCCTCGGTGAGGTGCATGTGGCAACCGTCGAGGAGGAGTGGTGATGACCGATCCCGCAGTGTCCGACCTGTCGATCGAGGAGAAGGCGTCACTCGGCAGCGGTGCCGACTTCTGGACGACGAAGGCGGTGGGCACCGTGCCGTCGCTGATGCTGACCGACGGTCCGCACGGCGTGCGCAAGCAGACCGGCGCGAGCGACCATCTGGGACTGGCGGGCAGCGAGCCCGCGACATGCTTCCCGCCCGCGGTGGGACTCGGTCAGTGCTGGGACGTCGACCTGATCCATCGGGTGGGCGAGGCCCTCGGCCGTGAGGCCCGGGCGCTCGACGTCGACGTCCTGCTCGGTCCCGGGGTCAACATCAAGCGGGATCCTCGCTGCGGCAGGAACTTCGAGTACCTCTCCGAGGATCCGGTGGTCGCCGGGACACTCGGGGCCGCATGGGTGAGGGGTGTGCAGAGCGTCGGGGTCGGGACGTCGCTGAAACACTTCGCCCTGAACAACGCCGAGACCGATCGGATGCGCTCGAGTTCCGACATCGACCCCCGGCCCATGCATGAGATCTACCTCCACGCGTTCGCGCACATCGTCCGCACCGCACGACCGTGGACGGTCATGTGTTCCTACAACCGCATCAACGGTGTGTACGCCGCCGAGAATCACTGGCTGCTCACCGAACTCCTTCGTGAGACATGGGGATTCGACGGCGCGGTCGTCAGCGACTGGGGTGCGGTGCGCGATCGGGTCGCCGCGGTGCGTGCGGGTCTCGACCTGGAGATGCCGGGAACGGGTTCCGCGGCCGACACCGAGGTGGTCGACGCAGTCCGCGCCGGTGACCTGTCGCAGGAGGCGGTGGATCGTGCCGCGGCGGCCGTGGCCGGTCTGGCGCGCCGGGTGCAGCCCGGACGGGAGAACACGGTCACCGCCGACCTCGACGCTCACCACCGCCTCGCGCGCGAGGCCGCCGCGCGCAGCATCGTCCTGCTCAAGAACGACACCGACGTGCTGCCCCTGACGCCGGGCACCTCGATCGCCGTCATCGGCGAGTTCGCACAGTCGCCCCGCTACCAGGGCGGCGGCAGCTCACACGTGAACCCGACCCGTCTCGACGTCCCACTCGACGAGATCCGCGCGCAGGCCGGATCCGGCGCGGTGACGTTCGCGCCCGGCTTCACGACCGACGGGTCCGGCGACGCCGCCACCCTGCGCGACGAGGCGGTGCAGACGGCCGCCGACGCCGAGGTGGTCGTCGTCTTCCTCGGACTCGGCGCCGACCAGGAGTCGGAGGGATTCGACCGTGAGGACATCGAGATCCCCTGGGGGCAGCTGGATCTCGTGACCGCGATCGCGCAGGTGCAGCCGCGGACCGTCGTGATCCTGTCCCACGGAGGTGTGCTGCGCCTGCAGCCGGTGGCCGATGCGGTTCCGGCCATTCTCGATGGCGCCCTGCTCGGCCAGGCCGGTGGTGGCGCGATCGCCGACGTGCTGTTCGGCGCGGTCAACCCGTCGGGACGTCTGACCGAGACGGTTCCGGTCCGCGTACAGGACTGCCCGTCCTACCTCGACTTCCCGGGCGAGAATTCCCACGTACGGTACGGCGAGGGCATCCACGTCGGGTATCGCGGCTATGACGCCCGCGCCCTGGAGGTGACGTTCCCCTTCGGACACGGGTTGTCCTACACCCACTTCGAGTACAGCGATCTGTCGGTCGCCTCCGACGACACCGGTGTCGACGTCGAGGTCACCATCACGAACACCGGTCAGCGGTCGGGGCGTGAGGTGGTGCAGGTGTACGTCACGAAGACCGACTCGCGGGTGGTCCGGCCGCCGCGGGAGCTCAAGGCTTTCGCGACATCGTCGGTGGTCGAACCCGCAGCGTCGGAAAAGATCTCGCTCCGGATCGCCCGCTCCGATCTCGCCTTCTGGGACGAGCGGCGCGGCGACTGGACGGTCGAGGACGGCGCGTACGTGGTCGGGGTGGGCGCGTCGAGCCGCGATCTCCGTGCCACCGACATCGTCGCCGTGGTCGGTGACGACGAGTCGGTCCCGATCACGTGGCAGTCCACCCTCGCCGAGGCATTGGCCGATCCGGCCGTCGCGGCGGCCATGGCGGGAATGGTGCCCGAGGGCGCGTCCGACGCCGGCGACGGCCTCGGCACCGACATCGTCACGGTCATGGGGTCGATGCCGCTGGACCGGTTGAAGCGATTCGGGATGGGGTCCGATGCTCTCGACGAACTCCTGGCCGACGACACGTCCGAGGGTGTCTGAGCGCTCGACGTGTCGGAGGCGCCCACTACCGTCGACCCCGTGTCGGAAACCCCAGACCAGCAGACCGTCGACCGGCTCCGAACCGTTGTCGCCGGTGACTTCGGAACCGCCCTCGTCGCGCACGACCTGTCCCATCTCGACCGGGTCGCACGCGCTGCGCGCGACATCGCGCAGGTGGAGAACCCGGCCGACACGGTGACACCGCAACTCGTCGCCTACGTCCATGACTATCACCGCGTGGTCGAACACGGTGCGCCCGCGAACGCGGGTGCGCAGCAGACAGGCCCCGACGACGTATGGCCGCTCATCGAGCGGGCCCTCCGGCGTGCCGAGGTACCCGAGCAATTGCTGCCCGAGATCGATGCGGCCGTGCGCTTCAACGAGAAGTCCCTGATGAAGGGCGACACCCTCGACGGTGCCTCACTCACCGCGGCCATCGTGCGCGACGCCGACAAGCTCGATGCGGTCGGCGCCATCGGCATCGCGCGTGCGTTCATGTATGGCGGATACATCGGCGAGACCCTGTGGGATCCGAGCGCAGCCATCTCGCCGACGTACACCTCGGGCCCGACCAGCTCGGTCATCGCGCACTTCTACGAGAAGCTGATCCGGGTCG
>NZ_JAEMTF010000094.1:3102-8784 GCF_016462415.1 Williamsia sp.
CCGTGGAACTGCTCGAGCAGGCCCATCCACTCGGTCGCGAGCGCGCCGGCCTCGGGTGAGGCCGGATCCATCCCCGCGGCGATCGCGGCATCCACCTCCGCGATCAGCGACGGCCACCGATTCTCCACCGCGCGGATCTGCTGCTCGCCCAACTCTTCTCGACGAACTGCCAGCGCCGCCAACTGGTCGGCGTCGAAGTAGTTCTCCACTCGTGCGTCCATTGTCATCACCTTCCTGATGAGGTCGAGGAGGTCGGTGTCGGTGGGGCGAGCGCGGGTACGGACCGTCGTGAGCACGGCGCCGAGCTGTTTCTGCAGCCGTTGGATGTCGGCCAGCCGGGCCTCGATGTGCTCGGAGTGCGCGACCAGCATCGCCTCGAGCGACGTCTGGTCGGTGATCGCCTCGGCGATCTGCTCCAGCGACAGTCCGAGTTGCCGTAACGCCAGGATCCCGTAGAGACGCTCGACATCGACGCCGTCGTAGAGCCGATAGCCCGCACCGCTACGACGCGACGGACTCAGCAGCCCGATGTCGTCGTAGTGATGCAGGGTCCGCACGGTGAGACCGGTCAGCTCCGCCAGTTGTCCGACGCGGTAGAGCGTCTCGGGCTCACTCATGCCGTCACCTACTCCTCTGCGGCCACCCGGTGTGGCCGACGAGATCGACGCTAGAGCCGCACGCTACGTGAGGGTCAAGGCCGATGCGCCGATTCTCGGTCGCGTCTCAGATCAGGGTCGGGGAACGTTCCGCAGGTTCGATTTGGCCATCTTCATGGCCTCACCCATCCCGCCGTTGAGGACCACCTTGCTCATCGCGAGGGCAAAGCCCTTGAGCTGGGTGCCGGTGAGCTTGGGTGGCACCGACAACGCCAGCGGATCGGTGACCAACTGCACCAGCGCAGGCCCGTCGTGGGCGAGTGCCTCGGCCATTGCGGCGGAGATGTCGCCGGGCTCGGTGACGCGCCGACTGTGGATACCGACCGCGCCGGCGATCGCGGCGTAGTCCACCGGCGCGACGTCGACGCCGAAATCGGGCAGGCCGTCGACCAGCATCTCGGCCTTGACCATGCCCAGGGTGGCGTTGTCGAACAGCATGATCTTCACCGGCAGCTTGTACATCGCGACGGTGAGGATCTCCGAGAGCAGCATCGACAAGCCGCCGTCGCCGGAGATCGAGATGACCTGTCGCCCGGGCTGTGCCGACTGTGCGCCGATGGCGTGCGGCAGTGCGTTGGCCATCGAGCCGTGCAGCATCGAGGCGATGAACTTCCGTCGACCGGTCGGGTTGATGAAACGGGCTGTCCACACGTTGCACATGCCGGTGTCGGTGGTGAAGATCGCGTCGTCGGCGGCGAGGTCGTCGAGGATCGACGCGGCGTACTCGGGATGGATGGGGACGAGCTTCTCGGCGTTGGTCGCGTACGCGCCGACGACCTTGTTCATCAGCTGGTCGTGCTTGCCCAGCCAGGTGTCGAGGTAGCGCCGATCGGTCTTGCGGTTCACCAGCGGCGCGAGGGCGCGCACCGTCGCCCCGACATCGCCGTGCACGGGCAACTCGACCGCGGTGCGTCGGCCGATCTTCGTGGCGTCGATGTCGATCTGCGCGGTCGTGACCTTGTCGGGCAGGAACTGCGAGTACGGGAAGTCGGTGCCCAGCAGGATAAGCAGGTCGGCGTCGTGGATGCCCGCGTGTGCGGCCCCGTAGCCGAGTAGGCCGGTCATACCGACGTCGAAGGGGTTGTCGTACTGGATGAACTCCTTGCCGCGCAACGAGTGTCCGATGGGTGCGCCGATCTTCTCGGCCAGCGCGATAACCTCGTCGTGCGCGCCCTTCACGCCGTAGCCGGCGAAGATCGCGACCTTCTCGGCGGCGTTGACGGCCTGGGCAAGCTTCTCGATGACCTCGGTGGGCGGGGTCACGGTCGGCGTGGCAGGGATCGAGATGGGATCCATTGCTGCGGTGGCCGATTCCTCGGCGATGTCGCCGGGCAGGGTCAGCACGGCGACCCCGTTGCCGGTGATGGCCGAGTGGATCGCGGCGCGGAACATCCGCGGTGCCTGGTCGGTGGTGAGGATCAGCTCGTTGAACAGTGAGCACTCGCCGAACAGGCGATCGGGGTGCGTCTCCTGGAAGTAGCCCGAGCCGATCTCGCTGCTCGGGATGTGCGAGGCGATGGCGAGGACGGGCGCGCCGGACCGGTGTGCGTCGTACAGGCCGTTGATCAGATGCAGGTTGCCGGGGCCACAGGACCCGGCACACACGGCGAGCTTGCCGGTGGTCTGGGCGTCAGCGGCGGCGGCGAACGCGGCGGCCTCCTCGTGGCGGACGTGGATCCAGTCGATACCGCCCTTTGCGGAGCCGCCGGAGCGCCGAACGGCGTCGACCACGGGGTTGAGACTGTCCCCGACGATCCCGTAGATGCGGGTCACGCCGGCATCGATGAGGCCGCGGATCAGTTGGTCGGCAATGGTTGTCGCCATGGAGAGCTCCTTGTGAGAGACGTGGTCGTCGGCGGGTCCGGCGGGTGTCGCCAGGCCCGTTGCCACGCTAGTCCTGCGCCCGGTGTGGGCATGCGAGACGGGCGCGACGTTGTCTGCTGTGTCACATCGGGTTCGACAGCTCGATCAGGTTGTCGTCGGGATCGCGGACATAGACGCTGAGGATGTCGCCGGTCGCACCCGTGCGCGTGACCGGACCTTCGACGATCGGGACATCGGCCGCGTGGAGTCGGTGGACGATCTCGGTGACCGGTGTTGCCACGAGGAAGCACAGATCGGCGCTGCCGGGTGTGGGTCGGTTGGCCTTCGGCTCGAACTCGTTCCCGGCCTGGTGCAGGTTGATCTTGCTGTGGCCGAAACGCAGCGCGGTCCGGCCGGAGCCGAAGGTGTGCTCGGTCATCCCCAGGACGCCGGTGTAGAACCGAACGGTCGCGGCCGGATCGGCGACGGTGAGGACGAGGTGGTCGAGCGATTCGATCTGCATGGCTGGTCTCCCTTCGATGAGCGTCAGATCAGGTGCCGTTCGCGGGCGGCCTCGGTGAGTTCGGCGCGGTGGTCGGGATGCGCCAGGGCGATCAGGGACTGGGCCCGCTGGGTGGAGGACAGCCCCTTGAGGTCGACCATTCCGTACTCGGTGGCCACGTGGTGTACGTCGTTGCGGGCGGTGGTGACCGGCCCCGACAACCGCGGCACGATCTTGCTGATCGTGCCCTGCTTCGCGGTCGAGGCGAACGCGATGACCGACAGTCCGCCGCGCGAGTTGTAGGCGCCGCGCACGAAGTCGACCTGACCGCCGGCCGCGCTGTACTGATGCCCGTTGATCCATTCGGAGTTACAGGCGCCGGTCAGGTCCATCTCGATGGTGGAGTTGACCGACACGACGTTGTCGTTGCGGGCGATGACCGCGGGGTCGTTGACGTGGTCGACGGGATGGCTCTCCACGCCGCGGTTGTCGTCGAGGAACTCGTAGAATGCCCTGTCGCCCATGGCGAAGGTGAACACCGAGGTCCCACGGTGGATCGCCTTGTGGCGGTTGGTCACCACGCCGGAGGAGATCAGACCCGCGAGCGCCGGGGTCAGCACCTCGGAATGGATGCCGAGGTCGGATCGATTACCGAGCGCCTCACACACCGCCTGGGGCAGTCCGCCGACGCCGATCTGAAGGCACGCATGGTCTCCGACGAGTTCGGCGACGCGTCGGGCGATGGTGCGGTCGATGTCGCCGATCGGGCGTTGTGGCAGTTCGGGGAGTTCCTCGTCGTGTTCGACGATGGCGTCGACCTCCGACACGTGCAGCGCCGAGGCGCCGAACACCCGCGGCATGTGTGCATTGACCTCGACGATCAGTCGTTTCGCCTGCCGTCCAACCGAACTGGTGTAGTCGTTGTTGGTGCCGAAGGTGAAGTAGCCGTTCGAATCCATGGGTGACACCGAGACGAGGAACGTGTCGACCGGGATCCGGTCGGCGAACAGCCGGATCGACTGGCTGAAGGCCGTGGGGACGAACGAGACCACCTTGCGTCCGTCACGGTCTCCGTGGGCGATCAGCTCCCGCTCGGCCCGCTGCAGGAACATCGAGTGGGGGCGCAACGCGCCCATCAGTTCGTAACGGAGCAGGCTGTCCTGCATCGGCTGCTCGGCGTGGAAGTAGTAGAGCTTGACCTCGTCGATTTCGTGTTCGCGGGCCCGGTCGGCGAGTGCACGCATCAGCGCCGGTGGTTGCCCCGCGGCCTGGCCGAGGGCGACGGTCGAGTGGCTCTCGATCCGTTCGACCGCGGTGTGGGCGTCGGTCAGCTTGGCGGCGTACTCCTGGGCGCCGGTCCGGGTTGTGGTGGTGGTCATCAGTAGTTCGCCTCCTGCTCGGGCGCGTGACCGCGCCTGTATATCAACATGGTTCGCTCGAAGGTCATCACCACGTCACCGTCTTGGTTGGTTCCGGTGGTCTCGACGGTGACGATGCCCTGGGTGGGCCGGCTCTTCGACTCCCGGGCCGCGAGGATCGTGGTGGAGGCGTAGAGCGTGTCGCCGGCGAACACCGGGTGCGTGGCGCGGACCTTGTCCCACCCGAGGTTGGCGACCACCTTCGCGCTCACGGTGCGCACACTCATGCCGGTGAGCACGGCGATGGTGAGCGTCGAGTCGACCAGCATCTTCTTCCACTCCGTGGCGGCGGCGTACGCGGCGTCGAAGTGGACGGGCTGGGTGTTCATGGTCAGCAACGTCATCCAGATGTTGTCGGTGTCGGTGATGGTTCGACCCGGCCGGTGTTCGAAGGTGTCGCCCACCACGAAGTCCTCGAAGTAGAGACCGGATGTCTCTCGATAGGTGTGGGGGGCCAACTCCCGATAGGCGGGGAGGATGGGGTCCATCTGCTTCTCCTTCTGTTGTGCTGTAGAGCGATTGATGTCAGTTCGCTCGGGCGAGTATCCGACGAGCCCGCCGAGCGATGGCCTCGTCGATCATCTGGCCGTTCACGGTGCCCACGCCACGTTCGGCGACCTGGACCACCTCGGTGGCCCAACGGATCTCCTCGCCCGACGGCGTGAAGCCGTCGGCGATCGTGGCGATCTGGCGCGGATGTATGGCGGCTTTCGCCGCGAAGCCGCTACGGACGGCGTCGGCGACCGAGTCGGTGAGACCGTCGGCGTCGTGCACGTCGAAGAACGGGGTGTCGACCACGGGCACCCCGGACGCCGCCGCGGCGTGCAGGACCGAGTTGCGGGCCTGCTCGAGGACGGCGGTCCCCGGTTCGGCACCGAGATCGCCGGCCATGTCGGCGGCGCCGAACATGACCGCGGCAGGAGGTGTACGGCCCTCGCGCAGGATCGCGGTGAACTCGGTGACCGCACGAGCGGACTCGATCATCGCCACGAGGTCGGTCACCACGCCCGCATCGTGCAGGATCTCGGCGACCAGGTCGACGGTCGCGGCGGCCTCGACCTTGGGGATGACCACGTAGTCAGGCGTGAGGCGGTGCTCGGCGACGGCGAGAAGGTCACGGAGCCCGGCGACCGATCCGAGCGCATTCATCCGTACCGCGTACCGGACCACGGATGCGCTGTCACGCAGGGCCGTCAGCTTCTGGACGACCAGTGCGCGGGCGGTGTCCTTGTCGCCGGGTGCGACCGCATCCTCCAGGTCGAGGATGGCGACGCCCGCGCCCGCCCGCGCGGCGGCGTCGAAA
>NZ_JAEMTF010000094.1:8884-16918 GCF_016462415.1 Williamsia sp.
CTCGTGGTGTCGCAGTCCGCGGTGAGTCGGGCGATCGCGTCGCTCGAGAGCGAGATCGGCGTCCCGTTGTTCACGCGCCGCGGTCGGGTGAACGAACTCAACCGCTTCGGCTTCGCCTTCCGCGATTCCACACGAGATGTGGCTCGCAGCATCGACATCGGGGTCTCGACGGTGCGCGAACTCGCCGGTGCAGCGGCCGGCACGGTGTCGGTGGGATTCCTGCACTCACTCGGGGCCACGGTGGTCCCGCGGGCGATCCGCGAACATCGACGCACCCATGAGGCAGTCGAGTTCGAGCTCCATCAGAATTCGGGTCGCGACGTCATCAGCCGACTCGCGGGCGGGGTGACCGATCTGTGCATCAGCGTTCCGGGCCTGTTCGCCGACGTGCTCGACGTGGCGTGGGCGCCGCTGTACACCGAGCAGTTGCTGGTCGTGGTGCCGCTGGGACATCGGTTCGCGACGCGGAAGAGGTTGCGTTTCGCCGATCTCGTCGACGAGTCGTTCGTCGCGCTGGACCGTGAGCACACACTGCGTCATGTGTTCGACAACGCGTGCGTGCAGGCGGGACTGTCACCGCGGATCACCTTCGAGGGGACCGACATCGGCACGCTGCGGGGTCTGGTCGGCGGTGGTCTGGGCGTCGCGCTGCTGCCCCCGGCGCCCGGCCCCCGGGACGACGTGGTGGAGGTACCGCTGAGCGATGCGGGACTGGTGCGGCAGATAGCGGTCGGGTGGGTTCCCGACCGCTATCTGCCGCCGGCCGCCGTCGCCTTTCGCGAGACCCTTCTCGCGATGACGGCGGGCGGTGCCTAGCCGATCAGCTTGCCGGCTTCGGTGGCGCAGTAGAGCGGGACCGCGGTGCGAACGAAGTTGAGCGCCTTGCCCTGGTCGTCGTTGTACTTGTCCTTCACGCTGTCGGCGGCCTCGCTGGCGCTCTTGCCACCCTTGAGGTCCTCGCACACGTCCTTGGCCTCGTCGACCATGTCGTCATCGCTGCCGAACTTGAGGTTCGCGACGCCGAGCGCTGCGACGAATCCGGCGTCGCGGGTGTTCGACGCGGCGTTGCCTGCGGAGTCCGCGGCCTTGGATGCGGCGCTGCCGATGTCGTCGGCCGCGTTGTTGGCGGCGTTCGTCGCCGAATCGGTGGTGCTCTGGGTGTCGGAGTCCGAACAGCCCGCGAGGACCAAGGCGCCGGCCGCCAGCACCGCGATCACGAGTTTCTTCATGTTTGCCCCATAAAGATCAGTATCCGACGTATCTCGTCGGCGGCCATCAGTATCGCCCAGCGGTGTGGCGGCATCCCCGAATGCGACAAACCCGTTACCCGCACGGGCCGTTGCAGCAGTTGTTCTTCGGTCGCCCCTGCGCGGCGATGGTGCACGGTCAGGTCACCATGTGTGGCAACGGCGTCGAGTATCACCCGTGGTTCGGAGTCCTCGATCCCGATGAGGTCGCCGAGGTTGCGCGACATCGTGCTCGTCGATGAGCAATCGGGTCTGGTCTACACGATCGGGTGAGTGGGTCAGTTCAAGATGTTGATGGCGCGCGCGAGCACCATGGCCACCGTCGCGAGAGCGATCACCGATTGCACCGCCATCAGGAGTTTGGCCCAGCGGTGCATCGGCATGGTGTCGGTGGGACTGAAAGCGGTGGCGTTGGTGAAGGACACGTAGAGGTAGTCGGCGAACTGCGGTTCCCAGTCGGGGTCGGACACATCGGGTGTGGTCATCTGGGGGAACAGGAAGTCGGGGTAGCGGCGTAGGCCGGCCGCTCGTGCCGCGGGGCCGCCACGGTCGAGATCCCAGTACCAGAGGCCGAAGACGATGATGTTGGTCAGATACACCGCCCCGCCGGTCGCGAGGAGGGCTGCGGCGGACACCCGGTGGTCTCCGGACACGATCTCCAGCACCAGGCGCACCGCGGAGTACCCGTTGGCCAGGCTCGCCACCGCGATCAGCGTCAGGCTGACCCAGCGCAGGGGAGTGGACACGCGATCGATGCGCAGCGGGTTGGCGGCGACGAGGGTGACGAGCAGGACCGCCTCGATCGCCGGCAGCAGGAATCGCGACGACAGGTTGAGCCGCTCGGGCAGCGCCAGTTGCAGCGCGATGACGGCGACGATCGCCACCGAGGCGGCCCACCGCGGTTCGCCCGCGGTGATACGCCGCCACGCGGGCAGCGCATCGCGCTCGATCCGTCGCCCGAGTCCTCGGTCGTGTTCGTCGCGTTCGGTCACGACCGCGATTGTGCCCGGTCGGGAAAGTAGACTCGGCGGTTTGGCGTGACGCAGCCTTTCGTCCGGATGCCGCCACCCGCATGACCTCCAGACCGAAAGGCGCACAACCGACAATGTCGACACCCGACCTCACGTCCTCCGACGAATCGCAGCCCGACCCAAGGCGGTGGAAGGCGCTCGCGGTGTGTCTGGTCATCGGGTTCATGACCCTGCTGGACGTGTCGATCGTCAACGTCGCGCTGCCGTCGATCGAGAAGGGGATCGGTGCGACGTCGGCCGACCTGTCGTGGGTGGTGTCGGGGTACGCGCTGGCGTTCGGCCTCGTCCTCGTCGCGGCCGGACGGATCGGTGACGCCCGGGGCCGCAAGACGACGTTCATCGTCGGACTGATCGCCTTCGTCGTCGCCTCGGCCGCCTGCGGACTCGCCACCGGTCCTCTGGTCCTGGTGATCGCGCGACTCGTGCAGGGTGTCGCCGGCGGCATCGTGAGCCCTCAGGTGTCGGGGATCATCCAACAGCTGTTCCGGGGTCGGGAACGAGCCAAGGCGTTCGGCTTGTTCGCCGCCACCATCGGCATCTCCACCGCGGTCGGTCCGTTGCTGGGCGGCGTGCTCATCGAACTCGGCGGCACCGAACACGGCTGGCGGTACGTGTTCATGGTCAACATCCCGATCGGCGTCGTGGCACTGGTGGCCGCGATCGCGCTGCTACCGGGGACGCCCGCGGAATCCCGGCAACCCCTGCGCGCCTCGAGTTTCGACCCGGTCGGCATCGTGCTGCTGGGGCTGGCCGTGGTGTCGATCATGCTGCCGCTGGTCCAGGAACAGCAGTGGCAGGGCAACGCCAAATGGCTGTTGTTGATCCCGGCCGCGATCTTCTTCGCCACGTTCTTGCTGTGGGAACGCCGACTCGGCGGCCGCGGCGAGCAGCAGTTGGTGGACCTGCGTCTGTTCTCGCTGCGGTCGTACACCCTCGGCTGTGTCATCGGCATGGTCTACTTCGCTGGTTTCACCACCATCTTCTTCGTCTACACGCTCTACGTGCAGCAGGGGCTCGGGTACTCGGCCCTGCAGGCGGGTCTGGCGGTGACCCCGTTCGCCATCGGCTCAGCGGTGTCGGCCCGGGTGGGCGGCAACCTCGTCGGCCGCTTCGGGCGAGGCCTGGTCGCGACCGGCTTGGCGATGGTCGTCGTCGGGATGGTCGGAGCCGTGCTCGCCTCGTTGGCCGTGCCCGGTCACGGCGTCGGATGGGCCGCCGCTCTGCCACTGCTCGTGGCAGGCATCGGATCGGGATTGGTCATCTCGCCGAACATCACGCTCACCCTCGACGACGTGCCGGTCGCGCGGGCGGGGATCGCCGGCGGCGTGCTGCAGACGGGACAGCGCATCGGTTCGGCTGCGGGGATCGCGCTGGTGGGTGCGGTGTTCTTCGCGCAGGTGGCCGACTCTCCGGGCGACTCGGCGCCGGCTTTCCAGATCGGGATGTCGGTGGCCGCGGGCCTCACCGCGGTCGCACTGGTGATCGCGCTCGTGGACGCACTGGGAGCGCGCTCTGATTCGGCCGAAAAATCCCCCGCTGCGGTCTGAGGTATCGAGGACCGTAACTGTCCTCAATCTGGGACATGCTCATCTCATGACGATCACCGAGCACCAGGGAGCCAACACCATGACCACCACCATCGAGATCGACGACGAGCGCACCGAATTGCTCGCCGAGTTGGCCGTCGCACGGGCAGTTCTGCTCGGAACCGTGCAGGGCCTGACCGACGAGCAGCTGGGCCTGCGCCCCACGGCCAGCGCACTCTGTCTCGGCGGGCTGATCAAGCACGTCGCCTCGACCGAGACCGCGTGGATGCGGTTCGTCACCGAGGGCACCTCCGGGATGGAACTGGCGCTGCCCGAGGGTGTCACCTGGGAGGACCTCATGTCGGGGACCGCACAGACCTACCCGCAGTGGGCCATCGACCGCCAGAACGAGTTCGAGATGCTTCCCGACGACAGCCGGGCGGACGTGATCGCCGACTACGAGCGGGTCGCCGCCGCGACCGAGGCCGTGATCGCCGACGCCGGTGACCTGTCGCGGAAGTCACCGTTGCCGTCGGCGCCCTGGAATGAGCCCGGCGCGCAGTGGAGCGTCCGTCGGGTGCTGATCCATCTGGTCGCCGAGACCTCGCAGCACGCGGGCCATGCCGAGATCATCCGCGAGAGCATCGACGGTCACACCACCATGTGAGGCGGTGCGGCGTCGCGCGCGTGCAGCGGGGCTGCCCGGTCAGGCGCCGCATTCCGGTGAGGGTGTCCGGGGCAGGCACCAGATGATGGTGCTCGGACGGGGCGCGGGTTGTGACACCTCGAGAACTCGATTGCCGGTCTCGCCGGTCGCGTAGGTCGCCGTGACCGTGAGTCCCTGCGTGGGGTGGTGGTAGAGCCCGACGCCGTACTGACGGATGAGCCGCTGGTAGGTGATCGAGATCCCCTGCGCGGTCGGTTGCCATGTGACGGCCCAGTTCTCGCTGTCCACGGCGCCGTCGCCCTCGAGCAGCGCTCCCGTTCGATCCGCGGCGAGGTCGAGGGTGCTCGAGTGGCGTTGGTAGTGACCCACATACGTCGACGCATCGGGCGTGCCCTGCTCGTCGGTGCCTTGCTCGATGGGGGGTTCGGTGCTGGTGACGGTCTCGGTGACGACGGGCGGATCGGTGGTGGTCGGCGGTGTGACGGTCGAGGGAGCCGCAGCGGTACGTGTCACGGTCACCACCGACGTCGCGGTCGACGCCGAATCGTCAGGTGAGCCGCATGCTGCCAACCCGGCGACCGCTGCGGCGACGGCAACGGTCCGAACGATCGAGCGTGTCCTCATGTGGTCTCCGATCGGGAGGGGCGCGAACGGTGTGGTGGAGCTGTCGTACAGTCGAACGGAATCGTTACCGTGACGCACGACGTGTCGAGCGTTCGACCTACAGCAGGATGGGCCGACAATGGCGGGTGTGAACAACAACAAGACCGTCTTCCACGGCTGGCTCTTCAAGCCGTCGAGGTTCCGCCTGCTGGTCGGGCTCTACCCGCCGCTGCTCGGAGCGGGTGTGCGCGTCTCGCACATCGCCGACGACTGGACCTCCGGCGCCATCACGGTCCGCGTCTACCCGTGGACGGCCAACCTGCACGGCGCCGCGTTCGGGGGAGCGCTGTTCTCGGCCACCGACGTCCTCTACGGGATGATGCTGGCGGCCCAGCTCGGTCGCCGCTTCGAGGTGTGGACCAAGGCCGCGAGCATCGATTTCGTGGCCCCGGGCCGCGGTCGGCTCGAACTGCGCGTCGACCTCCCGCACGACGAGGCCGAGCGTATCCGCGAACAGGCCACCCGTGACGGCGTCACGCAGGTCGTCCACCACGTCGACATCGTCGATGCCACCGGCACCGTGGTCGCCGGTGCCGATCACACCATGCGGATCAGGTTGCGCAACAACGACACCGCCCGCTCGATCCCCTCAGGCAAACGGTAACGGCGCACCGCCACGGGCGGTCAGCAGCGTCACCATCAGATCCACCTCATTGCTCTGCTCGTCCTGCATCTGCGTCGCGGTGGCGGTGACCGAGGAGTTGTGACCGTGCTGGCGCACGTACTGCGCCATGCTGATCCCGCCCTGATGGTGCCGGATCATCAACTGCAGGAACCGGATCTCGTTGGCGACGCCGGTCGTCTCGTGCAGCGCGGTCAGCTCCGCGTCGTCGGCCATCCCCGGCATCATCGCCGACCCGGTGTGATCGGAGTGCTGAGCATGCTCCGATCCCATCCAGGCCATCGGCGTGGGCGACTGTTCGGGCTCACCGGCCGCCTGCAGCCACCCGCGCATCTGCCCGGTCTCGGCGAGTTGGGTGCCGGAGATCTGATCGGCGACGGCGCGGACCTCCGGCGCCGCCTGCGGTGAGAGCTGCCCGACGATGGTGATCGCCTGCTGGTGATGGGCCAGCATGTCCTGGGCGAAACCGACGTCGACACCGCTCAGGGCAGGCGCCGCATCGTCGGCACTCGCGTTCCCGATCATCACGCCGACGATCATCGACACCCCGGCCGTGAGGGCGACGATGCACAACGCCCAGCGTTGCCTCACCGCGACGTCCCTGCGCGCGGATCGATCCGCAGCGCGAGGAAGCCGTTGTCCGAGCAGGTCACGTAGAGCAGGTCGCCACGGAATTGTGGCGGTGACATGCACCAGTCCGCGGTCATGTCGACGCCGATCAGTCGGGACCGATCGTTGACGATCCCGGTCAGCGGTGCCTGCCCCTGCAGGATCGCCCGACCGAGCGCCGCGGTGCCGATGATGGGCGGTGCCGCGATGTTGGCGAGTCCGGCGTGGATGGAGTTGGTCAGGGTGGTGAACGTCTTGCCCACCTGCGCGGCGGGGTTGTAGTACCCGATCTCCCGGAAGCGGTCGGGGTCGCTGATGTCGAAGAGGCGGATACCGGACTGGATCCAACCGCAGGCCATCCGGCGCGGATCGACCGGACGGTCCACCGAGCAGTAGTGCGACTCGTAGGCGAATGGCCCGTTGCCGCCGGCGCTGGCCACTGCCCGCGTCTGATTCCTCGGCAGGTTGATGGCCAGCTTGATGACGTTGCGCAACGTCAGGTTCGATGAGCGTGTGGCGTCGAACAGCTTCGCTCCGCCCGAACCCGCCTCGTCCATCGAGAACACGTGTGGCTTCCCGCGGTAGGTGACGTAGATGGTGTGCTGGGTGATCTGCCCGTCGGTCCAGAACTTCTGCCCGATGTGCGGCGCCAGGCGGGAGACGATCGTGCGTGGCTTCCGGTTCTGGATCGCGGAGACGTCGATCATGGTCAGTCCGGCGAGGTTCGACAGGTACATGGTCTCACCGTCGGGGGTGAATCCCATTCCGTGCGCGGAGATCCCGGTGACGCCGCTCCACACCACCATCGGCCGACTCGGGTCGGTCAGGTCGACGGCACTGATGTAACCCGGTGCGACGCCGGACGCCCAGTACGTCTTGCCGTCGGGGGAGAAGTCGCCCTCATGCGTGGTGATCGGTATCGGCATGGTCAGCCGGCTGCCTGCCCCGCGGTTCAGGAGGCGTGGGTGGGCGCAATCGGTGGCGATGTCGTACACCGAGATGTATCCGGCGCCCTCCAGGATGCCGACCGCGGTACCCACGAGCAGGCCGCGGGCCTCGTTGACCTTCAACGACTCCCAGGTGCCGCCCAACGCCGCGGGCTCGTTCAGGACGGCCGTGCGCGCCGGGCGGGCGGGATCGGACGCGTCGATCACGTTGACACCGGCGGGCTTTCGGTTGAGCAGGTTGGTCGGGAAGCTGGTGCCGGTGTAGGTGCACTGCTTGTAGGACGCGCTGGTGATCCCGGTGCCCTCGTTCTGAAGCTGTCCGACGAGGTCGATGTTGCAGTTGTATCCGCGCCTGCTCCGGCCACTCTTGCGGTCGGCCAGCGGTACCTCGCCCTGCACCCCGGTCTCGACCCGGTCGCCGGGCCGACACTGCGCCTGCGAGACCGAGGTGGGCCAGACATCGGCGAAGTCGTCGTATCCCGGCGGCGCCTTGGCGACGGCGAGTGTCGTACTCGAAGCGAACACCGCCACCACGATGGCGATGACCGTGGTCCAGCGGCGGATGGGTGTGACGAACACGGCGAGCCTCCCGAATGGCTTCTCATCAGATGTGCGAATCGAGCACCGGTGATCCGGTGACCGACCGCAGCACCTCACCCGTACGGATGTGCGCCGCGTCACACACCCGGAGAGTGTCATTTCCCAATGGCAGGATGTCAACC
>NZ_JAEMTF010000095.1 GCF_016462415.1 Williamsia sp.
CGTCAGGCGAGGGCGTAGACCAGTCCCAGTCCGGCCGCGCACGCGGCGAGTGAGATGACCAGCGAGACAACGGCGTAGGCCAACGCCGCAGCCGGTCGGCGCGCGCGCAGCAGACCGACGGTCTCGACGCTCGCGGTGCTGAAGGTGGTGTAGCCGCCGCAGAACCCGGTTCCCAGTACCACCTGCCAGTCGGCCCCGGCGCCCGCGCCGGTCACCAGGCCCGCCAGCACGCCGAGCAGGAACGACCCGGTGACGTTGATGATGACCGTCTGCCACGGAGTCGACCAGCCGAAGCGGTGTTTGCACTCGCCGTCGACGACGAGCCGCAACACTGCGCCCAGCGCGCCCGCCAGGGCGACCAAAAGGGTGATCACCGGTTGCCCACCCGTTCTCCGACACTGCGACCCGCGACGTATCCGATTGTCGCGCAGACCAACCCGGCGACAATCGTCCCGACGACGTAGCCGAGACCTACCCCCACATATCCGGCGGCGAGCAACCGATCGGACTCCAACGCGAAAGCACTGTAGGTGGTCAGCGATCCACAGAACCCCACACCGAGCAGCAGTCGGGCTCGCAATCGCCATCCGGTGTCGGGGCCGACGGCGGTGAGCCCGGCGACCAGCGCACCGAGGATCAGGGTCCCGACGCAGTTGACGACGAAGGTCGCCCAGGGCCACCCGTGTGCAACGGCCGGAAAAGCGCGCTCGGCGCCGTAGCGGATCAGCGTGCCGACCACCCCGCCGACGAAGACAAAGGCCATCGAACGCCACTGCCGGTGCAGCGGGACGGGCACCAGGGTGTCGGGATCGGTCACGGGCTCACGCTACCGCCGTCCCCGCAGACGCGAAAAGTGTGCGCCCCCGGCGATGGTCTCCCACATGTGGAAGGCGCCGAGAGCGCACACTCTCGTCATTCGTGCGTCACCGATCAGACGTGCGCGGTGACCTTCTGCTCGATGTTGCCCTTGGTCGCCTTCGAATACGGGCAGAAACCATGGGCGGTCTCGGCGACCTTGTCCGCGGTCTCCTGGTCGAGGCCCGGCAGGGTGACGTCGATCGCGGCGGTCAGACCGAAACCACCGTCGGCGGAGTCCTTGCCGATCCCGATGGTCACCTTGACCTCGGTGCCCTCCGGCGGCTTCACGCCCGACTTCTCCGCTGTCGCGCGGAGTGCGCCCAGGAAGCAGGCTGCGTAACCGGCCGAGAAGAGCTCCTCGGGGTTGCTGCCCTCACCGCTGCCGCCCATCTCCTTCGGCGGACGCAGATCGAGGTCGATCTGGCCGGTGTCGGAGTAGACCTGACCGTCGCGTCCTCCTCCGGTGGCCTTGGACGTGATGGTGTAGACGGTGTCGATGCTCATGGTGCCTTCCTTTCGGCGGTCGAACGGACGCCACGCGACGGGCGCGCGGCTCGACAGGGACAACGACTCACGGTCGGGATGTGTTCCGACCGTGAGCCGTACATCTGTCAGCTCTGCTGACCGTCCCGAACGCCCGCTTCGACCTTCTTGCCCAGATCGGGGTCGACGTTGGTCCAGTACTCGAACACCCGCGAGAGCACCGGCTCCTTCACACCGTCGAGAACGTGTCCGACGATGTTGTCCACCAGCCGATCCCGCGCCTCGTCGTCGAGGACCTCACGAACCAGGGTTCCGGCCTGCGTGAAATCGTCGTCCTCGGGATGCTCGATGTAACCCGCGCGCACCGCCTGGCCGTCGAAGTTCCACAGGCCCTCGTCGCCCGCGGCCTGCTCCGACGCGTGCGGTCCGCCGTAGGAGTTCGGTGCGTACACCGGGGTCTCCGGGCTGTTGGCCCGGTACGACATCGACCCCTCCTTGGAATAGGTGTTGATCGTCGCGTTCTTCGCGTAGTTGACCGGCAGCTGCGAGTAGTTCGTGCCGATGCGGTAGCGATGTGCGTCGGCGTAGCTGAACACGCGACCGAGGAGCATCTTGTCGGGCGAGTAGCCGATTCCCGGAACCAGGTTCGACGGCTCGAACGACGACTGCTCGATGTCGTTGAAGAAGTTCTGCGGGTTGCGGTTCAGGGTCAGCGTGCCGACCTCGATCAGCGGGTAGTCCTTCTGCGACCAGACCTTGGTGAGGTCGAACGGGTTGACCTTGTAGCCCTCGGCCTCGTCGACCGGCATGACCTGGATCTTGAGGGTCCAGCTGGGGAAATCACCGGAATCGATGGTCTCGTAGAGATCCTGGCGGTGGTGGTCGGGGCTGCTGCCCGCGAGCGTGTCCGCCTCGTCCTGGGTCAGGAAGTCGATGCCCTGATCGGTCTTGAAGTGGAACTTCACCCAGAAGCGTTCTCCCGCTTCGTTGACCGTCTGGTAGGTGTGCGACCCGAAGCCGTCCATGTTGCGCCACGTCTTCGGGATCCCACGGTCACCCATCAGCCAGGTGACCTGGTGGGCGCTCTCCGGGCTCAGGGTCCAGAAGTCCCACTGCATGTTGTGATCGCGCAGAGCCGATCCCGGCAGCCGCTTCTGCGAACGGATGAAGTCCTGGAACTTGATCGGGTCCTTGACGAAGAAGATCGGCGTGTTGTTGCCGACGAGATCCCAGTTGCCGTCCTCGGTGTAGAACTTCAGCGCGAAGCCACGCGGGTCACGCCAGGTGTCGGGGCTGCCCTGCTCGCCGGCGACGGTCGAGAAACGGGCCAGCGCCTCGGTCTTCGCGCCCTGCTGGAGCACCTTGGCCTTGGTGTAGCGCGAGATGTCGTGGGTGATCTCGAGTTCACCGAACGCGCCGCCGCCCTTGGCGTGGACGACCCGCTCGGGCACCCGCTCGCGGTTGAACTGCGCCATCTTCTCGATGAGGTAGTGGTCGTGGAGCAGGATCGGACCCTGCGGGCCCGCGGTCAGCGACTGGTCGTCGCTGGAGACCGGGATGCCGGTGTTCGTGGTGGTGTTCGGAGCCATGGGCTGTTCTCCTCCGGGTTGTCGTTCTACTGATCGATCGGCCGGGCTGCGCGGCACGTGTTGCACACACCCCAAAAAGTCACTTCCGCCTCGTCGATGACGAAGCCGTGGTCGTCCCCGTTGTCGAGGCACGGGCTGGAGCCGACGACACAGTCGATGTCGACGATGCGTCCACAGCTCCGGCACACCAGGTGGTGATGGTTGTCGCCGGTCCGCGTCTCGTACCGAACCGGCGATCCCGCCGGTTCGATCTTGCGGAGCAGACCGTGCGCCGCGCACACGCGCAGCACGTCGTACACGGTCTGGATGGAGACCCCGCCGAGCCGCTCACGCACTCCCGACGCGACGAAGTCGGCGGTCGAGTGCGGGTGGTCACCGAGGATCTCGAGCGTGGCCAACCGGGCTGCGGTGACGCGGAGACCCGCAGCGCGAAGCTGCTCGTGGGGTGCCATCGTCGCGGTCATGACACCACCGTAACCCCATAACTGGAATAGTTCCAGTTATTGGACTGATTAGTCCGTGGCGCCGTCGGCCGACCCGGGCGGCCGTCTCGAGTCGCGGCGGGCCCATCGGTGTCCTACGCTCGGCGATCAGAGGCCGCGTGTAGCGGTGGGCCGGGTCCCATCGTTCGCGTCCGCGACACCGTCACCGGTGACGCGTCGAAAAGCGCATCCGGCCTCACACCCCTGGAGAGACATCCGTCATGTCACACGCGCACCCCTCGCACGCCGCACCCGCCCACGAGATGACCGAGCTGGATCGCGAATCGCGGATGGGCGGGCTCGGCACCGAGACCGACACCCGCGAGATCCGCCGCATCAGCCTGCACGATCTCGAGAATCGACGATCCGAGATCACCGACCAGTTGTGGTCGGCAGCAACCGATATCGGCTTCTTCCAAGTCGTCGACCACGGGATCGACGCCGCGACACTGGACCATGTGTTCGCGATGTCGGAGCGGTTCTTTGCACTGCCCGAGGACGTCAAGGCGCAGTATCCGTTGCGTCCGGGCACCAACGCCGGCTGGGAGTACCGGTCGCAGGTCCGGCCGTCGGTGCGAACGCCGGACCAGAAGGAGTCGTACCAGGTCACCCTTCCGCGGATGGCGGACCTGTGGCCCACCGACGCCGAACTCGACGGTTTCCGCGCAACCATCGAGTCGTTCGAGGCGCGGTGCCGACAGATCGCGATGGACCTGCTCAGCTGTTTCGCCGACCGCCTCGGCTTCGACCGCGACTTCTTCACCCGCGCCCACGACCCGTCCGATCCCGGGTATCAGAGCACGCTGCGTCTGCTGCACTACTACGCCTTCCCCGACGAGCTCCTCGACCGGCCCGACATCTGGCGCGCCGGTGCGCACACCGACTTCGACGCGCTCACCCTGCTGTTCCAGCGCGCCGGACAGGGCGGGCTGCAGGTGCTGCCCGGCGCGGAGGCACAGACGCAGGCGTGGACGTCCGTGGAACCGTCCGACGACGCCATCACCTGCAACATCGGCGACATGCTGATGCGGTGGTCCGACGACCTGTTGCCGTCGAACTTCCATCGCGTGCGCGCTCCGCGGCGTGACGAGTACCGCGGGCCCCGGCACACCATCGCGTTCTTCGCCCAGGCCAACGCCGATGTCGTGATCGAGGGACCGGCGAGCCGTCACGAGCCCATCACCGCGGCCGACTACCTGCGGGCACGCATCGCGGCCAATTTCGCGGGCTGACCGCCATGACACGCATCATCCCCGACGCCACCGTTTTTGCCGGTGGATCGTGGAACAGTCACCGCGACATCATCATCGACGACGCCGGGGTGGTGACCGCGATCGAACCGACCGGTGCACGCGGCGCCGAGTCGACGATCGGCGAGCCGGGCGCCCACGTGATCCCCGGCTTCGTCAACACCCACACCCACCTCCAGCAATCACTCATGCGTGGGGTCGCCGAGTGCACCCCGCTGCTCGAATGGCTGCTCGCGGTGGGTGAGCGTTCGATCGCCATCACACCCGAGAAGGCATATCTCGCAACGGTTGCCGCGTCATTGGAGGCACTGCGGTCGGGGACCACGACGCTCGTCGAGCACATGTGGCCGCATCCGTCGACCGCGGTGCACGAGGCAGTCGTCCGCGGGCTCCGCGAGACCGGCGTCCGGGCGGTGCTCGGGCGCGGGGTCGCCGACCGGCCCGACGCGACTCGCAGGTGGGGTTTCGAGCCGACGCTGATGCAACCTCTCGACGAGGTGCTCACGCACGTCGACGAACTTCGTTCCGATGTTGCCGGTTCCGCGATCACGATGGCGCTCGCGGTGCCCAACCCGCGGTCGATCACCGGCGACGGGATGGCCGCGCTGCGGGCGTTCGCGACGACGCGGTCGATGCCGGTGTCGATCCACCTGCTGGAGACGGTCACCGACGACACCATGTGTCGCGAGCACGCCGGAGTCGGTGCGGTCGACTACCTCGCCGACGGCGGTTTCCTGTGGGACCGCCTGCTCGCAGTGCACTGCGTCGAGGTGTCCGAGCGCGATCGAGCGGTGCTGCGTGATCACGGGGTGGGCATCTCGCACAACCCGCTGTCGAACATGCGACTGGGCAGCGGCGTCGCACCCGTCCCCGCCATGCTCGCCGAGGGCCTGCGCGTCGGACTCGGGGTGGACGGCGCCGCCAGCAACGACACGCAGAACATGTTGGAGACATTCCGGATCGGGTCGTATCTGCAGCGCGCGACGCACCGCCGGGCGGATCTGTTGGGCTTCGACGAGATGCTCGACATCGCCTGCGGCGGAGCCAACGCCACACTCGGGCTACCCGAGGTGACGGGCGGGGTCACGATGGGTGCGCCGGCGGATCTCACGGTGATCCGCTTCGACCGCGACTACGCGACGCTTCCGGTCATCGACCCCGGCGCGTCCATCCTCACGACCGGGAGTCCCGCCATCGTCGACACCGTCCTCGTGGGCGGCGAGGTCGTCATCGCCGACGGGCACAGCACGCGGGTCGACGAGGCCGAGCTGATCGCGGCGCTGCGGGCGCTGTGAGTCAGCGGTAGCGCTTGCCAGGGCGCAGGGTCTGTCCCGGCATGAACTTCATGGTCGAGGGCAGCCACGTGTTGACACTGCGACGCAGGGTGAACAATGCGGACAACAGGAGCAACGCGAACTGCACCCAGCCGACGACCCGGATGACGACCGACACCTCGGAGTAGCTGAACAGCAGGTCGATCCCGATCGGGATGGACGCCAGCATGACCAGCACGGCGGTCACGTAGAAGCTGCGGCAGTTGCGGCTGTTGTGCCGCGAGATCGCCATGAGCAGCGGGTACTGGATGGCCAGCAGGACCACGATCAGGACGAGCAGGACCGGCGGGATCGTCGAGGCCAGCGACCCGACCTGGTCGGGCGCCGCCGAGTTCTTCGGGTCGACCGCGACACCCTCCTCGAGGCGCCGGCGCAGCGCGTCGGTGACCGTGCCCAGGTTCAGGAAGCCGTAGGCGAAGGACGCCAGTCCGGCGATCGCGCCGCCTATCCACAACACCCGCGCATGGTGCAGCGCTCGCGGGACGGGTCCGGCGTCGTCGGACGGTTTGAGGTCCTTGTCGGCCGAGGTCCGGCCGGCTTCGATCTCGGCCAGGTCCATCGCGTCGAGCTCGGCGAGGGACGGGACGCGGTCGTCACGATCGGGGCGCTGCGGGGTACTCACGTGACCAGTGTCTCACCACCACGAGGTACCGCCACCGGCACCGCTCAGACCAGGAGTTCGGCGATCTGGATGGTGTTCAGGGCCGCACCCTTGCGCAGGTTGTCGCCCGCGACGAACAGGGCCAGACCGTGCCCTGCCGGTGCGCCCTCGTCGACGCGGATGCGTCCGACGAGCGACTCGTCGATCCCGGCCGCGTCGCGCGGTGTGGGGACGTCGACCAGTCGGACACCCGCGGCCGCGGACAGGATCTCCTGGGCGCGCTCGACCGACAGCGGCCGGTCGAACTCGGCGTTGATCGACAGCGAGTGACCGGTGAACACCGGCACCCGCACGCAGGTCCCGCTGACGAGCAACTCGGGGATGTCGAGGATCTTGCGCGACTCGTTGCGCAGCTTCTGGTCCTCGTCGGTCTCGAACGACCCGTCGTCGACGATGGCCCCGGCCAGCGGGATCACGTTGTAGGCGATCGGGGCGACGTACTTGACTGGTGCCGGTCCACCGACCGCCGAGCCGTCGTGGACGAGCTTCTCGACGTCGTCGATGCCCGCGCGCAACTGCCCGGCGAGCTCCTCGACGCCGGCCAGCCCGCTGCCGGAGACCGCTTGATACGACGAGATGATCAGGCGTCGCAGGCCCGCCTCTTCGTGCAGCGGCTTGAGCACCGGCATCGCGGCCATCGTCGTGCAGTTCGGGTTCGCGATGATGCCCTTGGGCGGGTTGTGCGCGAGTGCCCCGTTGACCTCGGACACGATCAGCGGGACGTCGGGGTCCTTGCGCCAGGCCGACGAGTTGTCGATGACCGTCACGCCGGCAGCGGCGAACCGCGGTGCCTGCTCGCGCGACATCGTCGCGCCTGCCGAGAACAGGGCGATGTCGAGACCGGCGGGATCCGCGGTGGCGGTGTCCTCGACGGTGATCTCGGTGTCGCCGAAGGGCAGCTTTCTACCCGCCGAGCGCGACGACGCGAAGAACCGCACCTCGTCGGCAGGGAAACCACGTTCGACCAGAAGTGCACGCATGACGGCACCCACCTGACCGGTGGCGCCGACAACTCCTATGCGCAGCCCCATGACCTAGCGCCCCGTTCCGCCGTGGACGGTGGCGACCTCGTCGCCGCCCAGTTCGAACGCGCTGTGCAGTGCACGCACGGCATCGTCGAGCTCGGTGTCGCGGCACAGCACGGAGATCCGGATCTCCGAGGTGGAGATCAGTTCGATGTTGATCCCGGCCTCGCTCAACGCCTCGCAGAAGGTCGCGGTGACGCCGGGGTGACTCTTCATCCCCGCGCCGACGAGCGACACCTTGCCGATGTGATCGTCGTAGAGCACCTCGGAGAAGCCGATCTCGTTCTTGAGCTTCATCAGCTTGTCGACGGCGAGAGGTCCGAGCTCGCGCGGCATCGTGAAGGTGATGTCGGTCTTGCCGGTGTCCACCTTGGAGACACCCTGCAGCACCATGTCGATGTTGATCTCGGCGTCGGCGACCGCACGGAACACCCGAGCCGCGTATCCGGGCTTGTCGTCGATACCGACGATCGTCACCTTGGCCTCGCTGCGGTCGTGTGCGACGCCGGTGAGGATTGCTTCTTCCACGGGGATGTCCTCCATCGAGCCGGACACGATGGTTCCGGGTTTGGTCGTGTACGACGAGCGAACGTGTACGGGAACGTTGTATCGACGGGCGTATTCCACGCACCGGAGCATGAGGACCTTGGCGCCGCACGCAGCCATCTCGAGCATCTCCTCGAAGGAGACGGTCGTGAGGTGGCGGGCATCGGGGACGATGCGTGGATCGGCGGTGTAGATGCCGTCGACGTCGGTGTAGATCTCGCAGACGTCGGCCTCGAGAGCCGCGGCCAGCGCCACGGCGGTGGTGTCCGAACCACCGCGCCCCAGCGTGGTGACGTCCTTGGTGTCCTGGGAGACGCCCTGGAAGCCGGCGACGAGGACGATCTTCCCCTCGTCGAGCGCACTGCGGACGCGGCCCGGGTTGACGTCGATGATCTTGGCCTTGCCGTGGCTGCTGGTGGTGATGACACCGGCCTGCGAGCCGGTGAACGACTGCGCGTGCGCGCCCATCGAGCTGATGGCCATCGCGACCAGTGCATTCGAGATCCGCTCACCCGACGTCAGCAGCATGTCCATCTCGCGCGCGGGCGGCGAGGGGCACACCTGCTGCGCGAGGTCGAGGAGTTCGTCGGTCGTGTCGCCCATGGCCGAGCAGACGACGACCACGTCGTTGCCGGCCCGCTTGGTGGCGACGATCCGCTCGGCGACGCGCCGGATCCGCTCTGCCGACGCCACCGATGATCCGCCGTACTTCTGCACCACCAGGGCCACGCCGGTCTACCTCCGTCTGTGTCGTCATGCCAGATCGTTCGTCATGGCCGCGTGACATGGGCCACGCTGACGGCCAGGTCAGGTGAATCGGGCACCCGATGACTCGCCACACCTTACCGGCACGGGGTTTCGAGCACGGTCGGTGGAAGATCGGGCGGCTGGCTTACGATCGCTGACGTGCCGAGCAGCTCCTCCGACACCGTCATCGGTGACGGTTCGACCCCAGACGTCCCGACCAGGACCGCGACGTCGACGCGGCCGGGGCTCCTCGGACGCAATCACTCGTGGCTCACACCGGTCGCGTTGTTCCTCGCGGTGCGTCTCATCGGTGTGCTCGTGCTGGCTCGCTTCACCGACCTGCGCGGCGGCTCGCTGCGCGAGGCGCTGTCGTCGTGGGATGGCAAGTGGATGCTCGACATCGCCCAGTACGGCTACGGCGGCGTGCCGTACTCGCAGGCCGATGCGCACGGATACCGCGACGCCAACACCCCGTACGCGTTCTTCCCCGGCTATCCGATGCTGGTGGGGGCGGTCGCGAAGATCCCCGGGTTCAGCACGTTCGGCGCCGCGATGACCGTGAACGTCGTCGTCGGGTGCATCGGTGCGGTCGGTGCGGCCCGACTCGGCGCGCTGTGCTGCCGACTCATGGCCGAGCGGACCGGGCTCACCGGACGCAACGCGACCACCGGCTGGTTCACCGACAACCTGCGTGTCTCGTCGCGGGTCTCGATGTGGCTCAACTCCACGACGTCCCCGACGGCATCGGTGGGTTCGTCGACCGCACACGCCGATCCCCGTCGCGTGGGGCTGATCCTCGTCGTGCTGTTCGCGGCCGCCCCGATGGGTGTCGTGCTGTCGATGGCGTACACCGAGACGTTGTTCTGCACGCTCGCGGTGTGGGCGCTGGTCGGCGTGCTGGAGAAACGGTGGGTGCTCGCCGGGGTGGTGACGATGTTCGCCGGCCTGACCCGTCCGACCGCGGTCGTCCTGGTCGGTGTGGTGATGCTGGCCGCGCTGCTCGCCCACCGCGATGGCCCGAAGGCGTGGGCGGCGGTCGCGCTCAGCCCGCTCGGTTACCTCGGCTACCTCGGGGTGGTGTGGAACCAGACCGGCAGCCCGACAGGGTGGTTCACCATCCAGACACAGGGATGGGGCACCGAGATCGACTGGGGCAAGACCAGTTGGCAGTTCATCAACTACTCGCTGGTCAACTCCAGTGAGGTGGCCGTGGTGGCGACGGCCTGGATCATGATCGCGACGATCGCTCTCGTCGCCGTCTGCATCTGGGAACGGCTGCCGTGGCCGGTGGTGCTCTACGGGACGTTGGTGGTCATCTCGATCGCCGGGTCCAGCGGTCTGATGATGAGCCGTCCGCGGTTGCTGCTGCCCGCGTTCGTGATGCTGATCCCCGCCGCCATCGCCCTCGCCCGCAGTCGTCCGTTCACGCAGCTGTGGGTGGTGGTGGCCGTCGTCGCGCTGAGCTCGTGGTTCGGTGCGCACATGCTCACGGTGTATCCACACGCCATCTGACGTCGTCCACAGGGGTCACCGCCGGCACCGCATCCGGACGTGATGCACGGATGGCCGCTCAGCGGTGTCGGTTGTGGACGTCCCCGCGGGCGGCGGCCTCGAAACCGACGCACAACAGGTCGACGCCGTGGTCGAGGCGGCGACGGGAGTCCGTCAGTCCGCGTTCGCGGCCGATCCCACGCAGCTCGGCGACCCGTCGCGGCGGCGGATCGGTCTCCTCGCCGTCGAGGACGTCGTCGAGACCACTACGGGTGGAGGCCTGTTCGGGGTTGGTGCGCAACAGTTGTTCGCTCACGTCGGCCAGTGCGACGCCCTGGATGTAGCTCCACAGGGTCAGCGTCATCTCCGCGGCGGTGACGCGGTCGACGCCGAGTTGGCCGAAGCCGGCCATCATCCAGTCCAGGCAACCGAGACTCGACGCACCCATGCTGTGACGCGGCGACGAGTACGCCAGCACGACCCAGGGATGGCGCTGATAGAGCGCCCAGTCGATCTCGACGGCGACCTGTACGCACTCGCGCCAGGTCCGATGCCCGACGACGTCGGAGTCGTCACCCGCCATCCCGATCGTCGAGCCGTCGTCGGCGGCGTCGACCGCGGCCATCTCGTGGGGGTACGGGAACCGGCGTCCGACCTCCTCGGTCATGGCCATCAGAAGAGCGTCCTTGTCGGCGACGTGTCGGTACAGCGACATCGCCCCGACGCCGAGACGGTCGGCGAGCTTGCGCATGGAGACCGCGGTGAACCCCTCGGCGTCCGCGAGTTCGATCGCCACGTCGACGATCGCTGACCTGGTCAGACGGGGCACGGGTTCGGCTTCGGTCATCACGGCACCCCCGTCCTCGTCGATGGTGGCCGACGCCACCGGGAAACTGTTTGCGTACACCGTACCCAGATGGGTAGGTTAGCCAGGTCAACCAATCGCGTACACCGTACGCAACGCGCCGATGTCGCGCCGAGTGACCGAAGGAGGACGAAGCAGATGAGCACCATCCATCAGACCGCGGGAGGCGCTGCGCCGCGAGCGAGCGAGCCGCGCACCGACCCGCGCGCCTGGCTCGGGCTGGCGATCATGTCGCTCCCGGTCCTCCTCGTCGCCATGGATTTCTCGGTCCTGTATCTCGCGATCCCGACGATCACCGACGAGCTCGCGCCCACCGCGTCCGAGCAGTTGTGGATCGTCGACATCTACGGCTTCCTCATCGCCGGCCTGCTGATCACGATGGGCAACGTCGGCGACCGTTTCGGTCGGCGGATGGTGCTGCTCTCGGGCGCGACGGTGTTCGGCATCGCCTCGCTCCTGGCGGCGTTCGCTCCGTCGGCGATGGTGCTGATCCTCGCCCGCGCCCTGATGGGCATCGGCGGCGCGACACTGATGCCCGCGAGCCTCTCGCTGATCAGCAACATGTTCCCCGACCTCAAAGCCCGCGCACTCGCGATCGGCGTGTGGACGGCGTGCTTCGCCGGCGGTTCGGCCGTCGGCCCGGTGTTCGGCGGCATCCTGCTGCACCACTTCTGGTGGGGTTCGGTCTTCCTGATCAACGTCCCGATCCTGCTCCTGCTGCTGGTGTTCGCGCCGAAGTTGGTGCCGGAGTACAAGTCCGGTACGTCCGACCCCTTCGACTTCCTCGGCGTCGTCCTGTCGCTGCTGGGAATCCTGCCGCTGGTGTACGCGATCAAGCACCTCGCCTCCGATGGTGTCGACACGATCGGCATCGGCAGCGGCGTGCTGGGAATCGTGGCGCTGACCCTGTTCATCACCCAGCAGCGGCGGACGAAACACCCTCTGCTGCAGCTCAACCTGTTCTCCTACCCCGCGTTCACGTCGGCGATCATGGCGGCACTGGGCTGCATGATGACGCTGGGTGCGCTGTCGTACCTGACCGGCATATACCTGCAGTCGGTGCTCGGACGCGACGTCCTCGCCGCAGCGCTGGCCGGTATCCCGATGGCGGTCGCGGTGGCGGTGTTCTCGCTCGGCGCCTCCCGTATCAGCACACTGCTGGGCACCCGAGCCGCCTTCGTCACGGCGCTGCTGGCGGCCGCGGTCGGCAACGCCGGACTGCTGTTCCTGGGCACCGACACCCCGATCTGGATCTATCTCGTCAGCACGACGATCGCCGGTGTCGGTTACGGCATCGTGTTCAGCCTCGTGTCCGAGGTGGCCGTCGCGTCGGCACCGCCGGAGCGCGCGGGTGCTGCCTCGGGCATCTCGGAGACGAGCTTCGAACTCGGCACCTCGCTGGGGCTCGCGCTCATCGGATCGCTGGCGACACTAGTGTTCCGGGCCAATTCGGACGGACGCGACTTCTCGGACACCCTCGGCGAGACCCTGCATCGCGCGGGCGAGCTCGGGTCGGGTCAGGGGGCCGATCTGGCCACCGCCGCACGCACCGCGTTCGTCGACGGCCTCCATGTTGCAGCCACGAGCGGCGCGGTGCTACTAGTCGTGCTGGCCGCCGTCATCTCGGTGGTGCTTCGACGTCGCACGTAGCCGCCCTCGGGCGCCGGGAGGATGCCATGCACGAGTTGTTCGAGAAGCGTTGGAGTGCACGGGGACTCGACTTGACGGCGACCATCCCGTCGGACGACCTGATCGCCGTGCTCGACGCCGGCCGCTGGGCTCCGACCTGGGGGGCCACGCAACCGGTGCGCTTCGTCGTCGGGGTGCGCGGTGACGAGACGTTCACCACTCTGACCGGTGTGCTCAGCCGCGGGAACCAGCCGTGGGCCCCGGCGGCCGCGGCGCTCGTCCTGGTGTGCACCCGCAACGAGCCCGACGACGACAAGGCCCACACCTACGGCGCGGTGGACCTCGGTATCGCCACCGCGCAGATGATCATCCAGGCGGTCGCGCTCGGCTACGTCGCGCATCCGATGGCGGGCTTCGATTCGTCCGCGGCGATCGAGCGACTCGAGATCCCGGCGGGTGAGCGACCACTCGTACTCCTGGCGATCGGCACCCTGGCCGACCCGTCGACGGTGGACGAGAAGATCGCCGAGAAGGACTCCCGCGAGCGCACCCGCCTCCCCCTCGAGCAGGTCGCCTACGCGACGCGGTGGGGCCACCCGTTCCGGTGACGCACGCCGCCCAGGTGCCGCCGCCCCGGCCGTCGGTGCGGGAGCTGTTCTTCACGGTGCGCGGAATCGGATCGCGCTGGCCGGCCGCGACCCGGTCGATGGCGGCACTCGCGGTCCCGGCGCTCGTCCTGTGGCTCGCCGGTCTGGGACACGAGGCGCTCTTCGCCGCGCTCGGGTCGTTCGCCGTTCTGTACGGCGAGAACCGTCCGTACCGGATCCGGTGGCGCGTCATCGTCATCGCATCGGCGGTGCTGATCGCGTCGGTGGCGATCATGTCGGGCCTCGGCCACCTGGTCGGGACCGACGGCTCGACGGCCGCCGAACTCGGGATCGTCGCGGTGTCCGTGGCGATTGCCGGTCTCGCGGTCTACACCGGCAACGCGCTGCGTCTGGGTCCGCCCGGCCCGCTGTTCGTGGTGCTGACCGGTGGGATCGCAGCCACCGTCGCGCGACACGGGATCGACCCGCTGGTGCTCATCGGCTGCACCGCCGCCGGTGCGGCCGGGTCGTTGCTGGCCGGCATGGCACCCGCGTTACTGGACCGATCGCGCCCGCAACTGGCGTCGGTCGACGCCGCGATCGCGGCCATCGACGACTACATCGACGCCGACGCTCCCCGGAGTTCACCGTTACGTCACGGCGCGTCGGGCCACCTCCTGCACGCATGGACTGTGCTGCACGACGCCGCCGAGACCGACAGCGCTCTGGCGCAACAACTCTGGGCGTCTCACGAACGCCTCCACCGCGGCGGCGACCCGGCGAGCGATGCGTCCACCGACACCTTCCCCACCCCGCTGCCCCGGCCGACGGTCCGACAGCGCCTGCGCGCGTCGGCCCACCCGAGCAGTCACGCCGCGGTGGCCGCGCTGCGGGTCATGGTGGCCGCCGCGCTCGCGGGTGGCCTGTCCGTCGCGTTCGGACTGACGCGCCCCGACTGGGCGATCGTCGCGGTGGTCCTGGTGTTGCAACTCGGCCCAGACCGCATCCGCGGCGTCCTGCGGGGCGCCCACCGACTGGCCGGGACCGTTGCCGGCGTCGTGCTGTTCGCACTGCTGCACGCCGCCCAACCGACCACGATCGCGCTCATCGGCATCCTCGCGGTGCTGAGCTTCGCCATCGAGATCACCGTCGTCAGCAACTACGGACTCGCGGCCACCGCGATCACGCCTCTGGCCCTGCTCATGTCGGCGACGGGTCCCGCGATCTGGGAGCCGGCGCGTGATCGGCTCATCGAGACCGCGTTGGGTGTGGTCCTGGGCGTCGCGGCGCTCTGGATCGTCGACGCCACCGCGCATCGTCGCACCACCGGGTGGACCCGATCGGAAGCCGTCGACGACGTCGTCGCGCTGCTCGATCTGCTCGAGACGTGCCCACCCGACACGGACGAGGGGCGGGTGCGTCGACGCGATGTGCAGTGGGCGCTGATGGAGGCGGAGATGGCGGCGACCGAGAGCGCCATCGACGACCCGACGTGGGCACGTGAGGACTGGCCCGCGCACGTCCGACTGCGTCACCTCGGCTACGAGACGCTCGCCGAGTGCTGGAAGGCGCCGCCGGGTAGAAAGGTGGACCGATCCGCGCTGTCGGAGCTGCGCGTCCTGGCCGACCAGGTGTCATGACGCACCGGTATGGGAATCCGCGGAGTACGACATTTTGCCGAGAACACCGACCGGGGTAATGTCGCCGCCATGCGGCACGAGCTCCTTCTCGGGTGCCGCGGCGGGATCTGATCAGACCGGCTTCCCGTCGCGGGGGTCGATCATGCGCCGGTCTTTCGTCCACATCATGGAGAAATGACCAGAAATGCCTGCAGACAGTTTCACCTCCGGAGTCAGCCGCATCGTCGAGCCGACCGGACCCATCCCATCCGAGCAGCCCTCCTGGAACACCCAGCGGAACTCGGCCATGCCGTCACATCGCTACCGTTCGTTCGCCGATGAGGTCGAGACGGTCTCGGTTCCCGACCGCACGTGGCCCGACAAGGTCATCGATCGTGCACCCCAGTGGTGTGCGGTGGATCTGCGGGACGGTAACCAGGCGCTGATCGATCCGATGAGCCCGGCGCGTAAGCGCCGCATGTTCGATCTGTTGGTGCGGATGGGCTACAAGGAGATCGAGGTCGGGTTCCCCTCGGCGAGTCAGACCGACTATGACTTCGTCCGCGAGATCATCGAGGACAACGCGATTCCCGACGACGTCACCATCCAGGTGCTGACGCAGTGCCGCGACGAGCTGATCGAGCGGACGTTCGAGGCGTGCCGCGGCGCGAACCGGGTGATCGTGCACTTCTACAACTCCACCTCGGTGTTGCAGCGTCGAGTCGTGTTCCGCGCCGACAAGGACGCGATCACAAAGATCGCCACCGACGCCGCCCGCAAATGCAAGACGGTGGAGAAGGACTACCCCGAGACCCAGTGGCGCTACCAGTATTCGCCGGAGTCCTACACCGGCACCGAACTGAGCTACGCCAAACAGGTGTGTGACGCGGTCACCGAGATCATCGCGCCCACACCGGACAATCCGATCATCCTCAACCTGCCCGCCACCGTCGAGATGGCGACACCGAATGTGTACGCGGATTCGATCGAGTGGATGCACCGCAACCTCGCCCGCCGCGATTCGGTGATCCTGAGTTTGCATCCGCACAACGATCGCGGAACCGCGGTCGCCGCGGCCGAACTCGGCTACCAGGCGGGTGCGGACCGTATCGAGGGGTGTCTGTTCGGCAACGGTGAGCGGACCGGCAACGTGTGTCTGGTGACGTTGGGGCTCAACCTGTTCACCCGTGGGGTCGACCCGCAGATCAGTTTCTCCGACATCGACGAGATCCGCCGCACCGTCGAGTACTGCAACCAGCTGGGCGTTCCCGAGCGCCACCCCTACGGCGGAGATCTGGTGTACACCGCGTTCTCCGGCAGCCATCAGGACGCGATCAACAAGGGCCTCGATCAGATGAAGGCCGATGCCGACGCCGCGAACACCGACGTCGACGACCTCTACTGGCAGGTGCCGTATCTGCCGATCGACCCCAAAGACGTGGGCCGCAACTACGAGGCCGTGATCCGCGTCAACAGCCAATCCGGCAAGGGCGGTGTCGCCTACATCATGAAGGCCGATCACGGGTTGTCGATGCCGCGGCGTCTGCAGATCGAGTTCAGCCGTGAGATCCAGAAGATCACCGACGGTGAGGGCGGCGAGGTCTCGCCCAAGGAGATGTGGGACGTCTTCGCCGACGAATACCTCCACCCCATCCGCCCCCTCGAGCGCATCCGCCAACGCGTCGACGC
>NZ_JAEMTF010000096.1:0-1427 GCF_016462415.1 Williamsia sp.
GACGGCAGCCCATCGTCGCAACCCACGACGGTCGTGACCGTCACCGAGTCGGCGTCGGCGACCGCCGCCCCCACGTCGACGACGACAACAGCGGCCGCGAGCCCGTACACACAGACCAGCATCCGGGTGACGGGAGCGTCGGGCCGGGCGACCTACGACGTCACCATCCCGCAGTTGAGCGGCGGCAACCCGGCGGTCACCGCCGAGTTCAACCAGTCGATGCGTGCGGCCCTCCAAGACCTGATCGACGATGACAAGTCGCCGTACGACGGCTTCAAGCTGAGCAACGGCTACTCGAAGGGCCCGTTCCACATCGGTGAGCGGGTCATCAGCGCGGAGCAGATCACCGGGTGGATCGCCCAACCCCCTGGTGCGCATGGCGACTCACTGCTCTCGACGGTGACCATCAACGCCGAGACCGCGAAGCCGATCACGCTTCAGGACGCGTTCGGCGATCTCGGCGCCGGTCTCGCGCGGCTGTCACAGGAATCGGCACGCATCCTGCCGACGACCAACGTCGGGGACCGATACGTTCGCGAAGGCATGGCGCCCAAGCTGGAGAACTTCGCCAACTGGACCGCGTCGCCCGCCGGAATGCTGATCCACTTCGGCGACTACCAGGTCGGTGCGTACGCCGACGGGCTCGTCACCATCACGATTCCGTGGTCATCGTTGTCCGACGTGCTGGCACCGGGGATGCAGGACATCTTGAGCAGCTGAGTAGAAGTACGGATTCGACCCGGTCGCTCGAGCGATGAGATGGTCCGTATGACCGAGACACTCTCAGCACCCGAAACGCTCGACCAACCGCGGTCGACCAGTTCCACTGTCGCGGTGTTCGCCGCGATGCTCGGCTGGTCGCTGTTCTTCGTCGTCCCGGCGTTGTTCATAGCCGCCCTCAGCCAAGGAATCGAGGGCGGACCTGACGACAACTCCGGATCGATCATCGTCATCATGATGGTCCTCGCCGGCATCTCATTCGTGTCAGCAGTGGTCGGAACCATCTGCGGCGGAACCAAGACCCGGGTCGCGTGCCTGGTTCTCCTCTGCTGCCAGGCCTATCCCCTGTTTGCGCGGAACGGCTTTCTCTTCTGACGTTGCGCCCGGCCAGTCTGACTACCTGCTCGCCAAGCCGTCGGCGAGGTCATCGCGCCCCAGTGCTCGGTATGCCTTCTCGTACTTCGCCGTCAGCTTTTGCTGCAACGCCTCCGGCAACCGACGGAGCCGCTCGATGTCGGTGTTGTCCGCGAGGTCGGCCAACTTCACGACGAGTGCAGTCGGGTGGTCACTGATTGCCGCGTAGTAGTTCTCGTCGGAGACCTCTTTGTCCCGCGTCAGCAGCGTCACCACGTCGACTACTTCTTTCGGCACTCCTCGCGAGAGCAGATCTGCCGCAGTGATACCGGAGTCCTCGACCACGTCGTGCA
>NZ_JAEMTF010000096.1:1527-7058 GCF_016462415.1 Williamsia sp.
TTCTTTGTAGTCACTTCGACCACTAAAGTAAAGGAGTCGGCCATGGCGATCGTCGACTGGCTCGGATCCACTGCGTTCAGCGCGTTCGGCGCACCCACATCGTGGGCCGAACTGCTCGGCTTCATCACCGGAGCATTGTGCGTCTACCTCGTTGCGCAGCAGAACATCTGGAACTGGCCGATCGGCATCGCGAACAACATCGTCTTCATCCTGCTGTTCCTGACCGCGGGCCTCTACGCCGACTCCGCACTGCAGGTCGTCTACATCGCGCTGGCCATCTGGGGTTGGTACCTGTGGGTCGCCGGCCGAGAGGCCGCGCCCCGCGCCGTCACCGGCACAAGCCGGCAGGAGTGCGCGGCACTTGTCGTGACCGGAGTGCTGGCGACCGCAGTTCTCACCGCAGTTCTGGCGCTGGCCACCGAGTCTGTCGTTCCGTTCTGGGACGCACTCACGACCACGCTGTCACTACTCGCCACGTGGGGGCAGGCCAAGAAGCGTTGGGAGTCATGGCTTCTCTGGATCACGGCCGATCTCATCTACGTACCGCTCTACTTCTACAAGGACCTCGTTCTCACCGCGGTGCTCTACGTCGGGTTCCTGGCGCTGTGCGTCATGGGTCTGCGGGCGTGGCGTCGGGACATGGCCGCGCCGTCGGTCACCGTTCCCGTTCTGCAGGGCTGACTCTCGTGTATCAACACGCTCTGGTGATCGGCAAGTTCTATCCCCCACACGCGGGGCATCACGCACTGATCCGGTACGCGGCCACAGTCGCCGAGGAGGTCACGGTGGTGGCGATGTCGTCGGCTGCCGAGTCCATCCCGTTGGCTCATCGTGTCGGGTGGCTGCGGGAATCGCACCGCGACAATGCGTCGGTGCAGATCACCGGGATCGTCTGCGATGCCCCTGTCGATCTGGAATCACGAGCGGTGTGGGCAGCACAGGTGGCGTGTATGCGCGCCGCCGTCGCACAGGTGTCGACTCATCGCATCGACGCGGTGGTGAGCAGCGAAAGTTACGGCAGACACCTGGCCACGTGGTTCGACGCCGCGCACGTGTCTTTCGACGCGGAACGTCGGCAACTGCCGATCTCCGGCACACGGTGTCGCGCCGACCTCGCCGAGTCCTGGACCTACCTGGACACGCCGACCCGGGTCGGCCTCACGACGCGTGTCGTCGTGCTGGGCTCGGAGTCCACCGGCACGACGACCGTCAGCCAGGCTGTGGCGCAGCACTTCCGCGATCGAGGCGGCATCTGGGCGTCGACGCAGTGGGTACCCGAGTACGGCCGGGATGCGACCGTCGAGAAGCTCGCACGACTTCAGGCCACGGCGCGGGGCGCCGACATGAACGATGTGACCTGGTCCGGTGACGACTTCGTCCACATCGCACGAACCCAGCAGGACCGCGAGGACACCGCGGCTCGCACCGGATCACCGCTACTGGTCTGTGACACCGACGCCTTCGCCACAACCGTCTGGGAGCGGCGGTATCTCGGCCCGCGCAGTCGCTGCGCGGCGGCCGAGGTGCGCGACTCCGGCAGCATCTATCTCATCACCGACCACGTCGATGTCCCGTTCGTCCAGGACGGCATCCGCGACGGTGAGCACGTGTGCGCGGAGATGACCGGGTGGTTCATCGACGCCCTGACGCGCAGCGGACGCTCGTGGGTGTTGCTGACCGGTAGCCTCGACGAGCGGATCGCACTGGCCATCCGGGTGGCCGACCAGGCACTGGCCGTACGGTCCACATTGTCCGACCCCCTGGAGATGTCATGACCTACGACGCCTCCGAGTTCCCGCCGTTCGCGGTCACCGTGGATCTCGCCGTCCTCACCCTTCGCGAGGGAAAGCTGTGCGCCCTGGTGGTCACCCGCGGGGAGGAACCCTTCCGAGGAAAGCCGGCGCTACCCGGTGGTTTCGTGCACATCGACGAGTCGACCGACGCGGCAGCGGTTCGCGAACTGGCCGAGGAGACCGGGGTGCGAACCTTCCCCGGGCACGTCGAACAGCTGGCCACCTACAGCGCGCCGGATCGCGACCCGCGGATGCGCGTGGTGTCGGTGGCGTACGTTGCGTTCGCCCCGGACCTGCCCGAGCCCGTGGCCGGGACCGATGCGGCCGACGCGACGTGGACTCCACTCGACGAGATGCCCCGCGATCTGGCGTTCGACCACCGGACCATTCTCGACGACGCCATTGAACGGGTTCGATCGAAGCTCGAGTACACCACCCTGGCAACCGAGTTCGTCGGCTCCACGTTCACTCTGCGCGAGTTGCAGACGGTCTACGAGACGGTGTGGGACGTGACCTGGGATCGCGCCAACTTCCGGCGAAAGGTGCTCGGCACCCCGGATTTCGTCCGACCGGTGGACGGCGAGACGGTCGCGACCGGTACGCGAGGACGGCACGCTCAGCTCTATCGCGCCGGCGAGGCCACCGCGCTGCATCCACCGATTCTGCGCGGTTAGTCGCCAGGGCGAGTAAGCAGCCGCCACCCGAATCGCCGCCACCGCCGAGCCCCGTTTTCGGTCACACGTACAGCGTTTGTAAGAATCGCGGTCTGGATCGCGTCGGGGGCGATCGAGCACTGCGACCGACCAGTCGGCCCCGGCACCTCAACAAGAGAGCCCACCACCATGGCCCGGTCTGTGCAGTCGGAACCGTCATTCCTGCGATGGCGATCGGCGTCGCGGATCCTCGTCGTCATCGGCGTGGTCACGGCGGTGGTTGCCATCGGATTCGCTGTGTTAGGACTCAGCTCAACCGGTTCGGACAAAGGTCCGAACGCCCTCGCGAACGACGCTGCGACTGCTCTCGATGCGGCAACCATCGTGACAATGTCCGTTCTGCTCCTTGCCGCCGCTCTGGGCAGGTTCACAGAGTGGGCACGGCGGTGGGAAGGCGTGTGCCTGCTGGGTATGGGCGTGCTGTCGATCACGGTGCTCATCTCGATTCGTCGATACGTTCCGCCACTCGAAGACGGTGACAGCACGGCGTCTATCACCGCGCTCTGTCTCGGCTTGTTCTCCGCGGTGTGTCTTGTCCTCGCGGTTGTCGCACGCCGAGGGGATACCGATACGTTTCCTTCGCGCGCTCAGCTTCGTCAGGTCCTCGTCGCCCTCTCGATCGGCGCCGGTGTCACCGCGGTGGCGCTGACCGGGTTCGCTCTCATACGGGCTGTCCCCGAACAGATCCAACTCGCCGACGAATCACCCCTTGTCGGACCCGCACGGTTGTCCTTCATGGTCGCCCTGGGCATGGCCGTTGCCGCGGCGATCATCATCTGGGTCACCCGGAGCTCCGGCGAGACGAACCGGCTCGTCACGGCACTGCTCACCGGTCTCGGCGCGGTGTTGTTGGCATGGCTCATCCTGTTCAAGCTGCCGGGGGCCCTGCACGAGGCGCACGACCTGGCTCTCGTCCCCGGCGTGCAGGAGTCGTCACCGATCGCACTGGTCGGCGTGATCGTCACTGCGGCAGGCGGAACAGCCGCAATCGGGCTGGTCGTCGAACAGTTCACCCGGTCGACGGGTGAGGTGCGTGCGATCAGCGCACCGACGACCGCTGTCGTCTGCATCGTCCTGGCAATAACTCTGATTGTCGGATCGTCCGCGGCCGCCGGTCTGTACCTACAGCAGGGGCGGAGTACGCACACCTCTCCGGCCGCCGCAGCCCCCGCGCGTGCCTATCCCACGGTGCCGGGCATGGCGGATTACCGGATCAGCCTGCGCGACAACCCAGCACGGTCCGTCGTGCCGACGGGCGACGGCTTCGCATTCTTCGACCGCGATTCGCTCGTGGCGTACGACGGCGTCACCGGACAACGGCGGTGGCACATCGACCTTGCGCTTCTCGATCGGACGATCCCCGGTCGTTCCAGCCGCCAGGGCCTGGACAACCATCGGTTCCTGCTGGCGAACGGCTCGGGTACCTCGAGCACCCTGACGATGGTCGGCGCGAACGACCGCGTCGTCACCGTCGACGCGATCACGGGGCGGACCCTGTGGTCGACCACGGACGACATCTACTTTCTCGACACCAGTCGACGGGCGACAGCGCGCAATGCACTGGTCGGCATCCGTACCCGGGGCAACCGGAGCGACATCGTCTCCCTCGACCCGCGCAGCGGAACGACGCTGTGGGCCCGCCCCACGTCGTCGAACTGCAGCCCGCGCGGCGACATCATCGGGACCGTCGTTGCCCTGACCGACCGGTGCGGACTGCGTGACCGCGTCGCGGTCGTCGACACCCGAACAGGTGCGGCCCAACCCACCACGAACGTCGGACACTCCGGTCCGATCAGTGCAGAGGGCGACGTCTTCGCGGTGGGTCCGTCGTCGGAAGTGACCGACGACGCGACGACCTCGTTGATCGACCCGACCTCGGGAGCGGTTGTCGAGAGCCTGGTCGGCGGCGGCCTGCGCTCAACCGTGCGCGCCGGCCAGTACCTCACCGCGTCCCCATCGGGTCAGCTCGAGATCCGAACGGTTGCTTCGCCGCGACGCATCAAGGTTTATCCCGGCTTCGAACCTGTGACGGCGAAAGCGCCTGCCGTGTGGATCGGCGCAGACCTGACAGCGATCACCATGAGCACGGTTTATGGCCCCGGAGTGGTGACGACAAATCCGCAGATCCCTGGAGGGATCGCGGAGATGCCGCTGCCCTGCCCACCGCGTTCCGACCGAAGTTCGCTGATCAACGTGCCGGGAGCGATGCTGGTGTTGTGCACCACGCAGGACCGTAGAGGAGCGTTCGAGATCGTCGGCAGCGGTGACTCGACGATGAATTGAAGCGTGCAAGTGCGATCTCTGTTGCAACCCCACCGAATGGCGGCATCATCGACCCATGACTGATTTCAACGACACCATCATCAACGAGTTCCGCAGCAACGGCGGTCATGTGGAGACCGCCGGTTTCGGCGACAAGCTCGTCGTCCTGCATTCCATCGGCGCCAAGAGCGGCGACGTGCGCCTGAACCCGCTGCTCGGGCTCCCCGAGGACGACTCTTGGCTGATCGTCGGTTCAGCCGCCGGATCGCCCAAGGACCCGGCTTGGGTACACAACCTGCGCGCCACCCCCGACATCGACGTCGAGGTGCCCGGCGACGGCGAGGTCACGACCATCAAGGTGCACGTCTCCGAGGTGCCCGACTCCGAATGGGCCGAGAACTGGAAGAAGTTCACCGACTTCTCCGACGGGTTCAAGGAGTACGAGAAGACCGCCGAGGGTCGCAAGTTCCCCATCTTCCGCCTGAACCCGGCCTGACCGCCCGCATCAGCCGGCCGGCGCGGTCGCCGGGGTCGAGCCCGACGCCGCCCAGGCCCCGTCCACACGGCTGACCGTCGTCGTGGAGCCGTCGGCGCCGGTCACCCGCAGCGTCGAGTCATCGACCCACTCGAGCTTCGTCGCGCGCAGGTCGGCACGGTACTGCTCGGCGCCGGCGGCCTTGTCACGGATGACGACTGTCCCGTCGCTCGCCGAGGCGATGTAGGTCCCCGCGGGCGAGCTGGTGTCGGACACCGACGACGCAGC
>NZ_JAEMTF010000096.1:7158-11666 GCF_016462415.1 Williamsia sp.
GCTGCATACCGGGATCGATTCGATGACGCTGGTGCGGCATGGCGCCCGCGGTCGGTACGCCGAAATCGTTTGTCGGGCCGGAACGCCGCCCACAACAGCCCGAGGGTGAGCAGGGTGGCGATCGCCCAGGAGAACGGGTTGGCGAACCAACTCAGCACGTAGCCGAGCTTGGGGATGTCGAACACCACCCGGTCGACAGTGGTGACGGTGTACGGCGCGGAATCGACGACGTTGTTCGCATCGCCCCGCAGCGTCATCGTGGTGGAATTACCGACTCGGGAGTCGACCGAGACCACCCGGTGCGTGATGCGGGTGCCGTCGGCGCGAGAGACGCTGACGATGTCGCCGACCGAGACGTCCGACGCCGGCACCGACCGCGCAATCGCGACGTCGCCCACGTCGATCTCAGGCGACATCGACTCCGACCGGAACACCAGCGGCGACAACCCGAATGACACCCCGACGATCGCGGTGACGACACACAGCAGACCGGCGATCGCGCCCACGGTGAGGGCGATCTCGGTGGCGATGTTCTTCGTACGTTCGGACACGTCAGACACCCGCCGTCGCGGTGAAGGTGAACAGCACCGTGCCCGACGTGCCGGCCAACCCGGCGGCGGCACCGATCGGGAGGTTGAGCTGCAGGCACAGGTTCTCGACGCCGTTGGTCGCGGCGAGCGGACCGCGATTCGACGCGAACGTCGTTGCGCCCGCGCCGATGGCCGTTCCGGTGGTTACCGACGTTCCCGTTCCGCACACCCCATTGGTGGCGGTGGCCCCGGCGACCACGGTCAGCGTCATCCCCTGCCCGAGTGCGCTCGAACTCTGCACGGCGGCCGAGTAGCTGAAGGCCGCGGTGCCGGTGTTGGTGACGGCGACGACCTTGGCGGCGGACTGGCCCGGCAGCAGCCCGGTGGGCGAGAACGCGAACGACGCCGCCTTGGACGCGTCGGCCTGGATGTTGATGGTGGCAGTCGTGAACACCCCGGACTGGGTGCTCACGCTGTTCGACCACAGCGCCAACGTCCCGACGACGCTGATGCCGATGACCATCCCGATCGACAGCAGGGCGCGGAAGCGTCGGCTGATGAGCGCGATCCCCGCGGCTCGAAGCCATGGTGTCATCGCGATGTGTTCCTCGCTCGGCGTCGGTCGCGAACCGATCCGCCGAACTGCGTTACGGCGTAGAGGATCAGCGCGCCGGCGATGACGTAGACGACGATCAACCGCGTCGAACCGGTGATCCAGTTGTTGACGTAGCCCAGATACGGGATGGAGTACCAGAGCTTCCCGCGCACCTGAGCGGCCTGCACGGGCCGCTCGTCGGGGACGGGGACGGCGTCGCCCTGCGTGGTGAGCAGTCGGTTGCCCTGCTGATCGAACGTGAAGCCGACGATGCGGTGGGTGATGACGCCGGGTTCGCCTGAGCGAATCTGATACGTGACGACATCACCGATCGACAGCGTCGAGGCGTCGACCTTGCGCACGACGATCAACGTGCCCGGCGGGTACTTCTGCTTCATCGACGAGGTCAGGACCGTATAGGGCTGCGCGCCGCCGACTTTCGGCACGACGATGGCCGCGAGCAGGATCGCGACCAGGAACAGCAGGAGCAGCCACGTGACGACCTGGAACACCCACCACAGAGGCCCCGTGCGCCGAGCGGTGTCCGCCGCATCCGCGCCGGATACGGCCGCGTCCGGCGTCGGTACCGGTGCTGCGTGGCGTCCTGCGGTCATGATCTGGTCTGCTCTGTTCCGAAGGTGAAGAGGATGGAGTAGGTCGACGAACTGGTGCCGGACACCGCCTTGAGCGCGCTACGGATGCACCAGGTCTCCGACGCACCCTTGGCGAGTGATCGCCACACACCGACCGTGGCCGTGCCCGCCGACGACGCGTCGACCGTGGTGAACGCCGACGTCCCGGTGAGTGGGCCGGTCCCGCAGGTGCCGCCGACGGCACCCGAGAGGGTCACCGTGACAGCGGAACCCGAGGTCACCTGTGGACCCGCGGCGGTGAGTCGATACCGCAGTGGGGTGGTGCCGCCGTTGGAGATGACCAGCGGCGCCTGACTCTGTTGGCCCGGCAACTGACCGGTTCCCGCGAGACCCGGGAACTGGTAGGTCGATCCGGTGCCACCACCAGCCACGAGGGTGAGTTGACCCGTTTTGGCCGTGGTGGCGGTGGCCGTCGCGCGGTCAGACCACAGGGCATCGGTGGATCGCACTGCCGCGAGCGACAGTGCGGCCACCAGACCTGCGATCCCGACGATCAGGAGCCGGGTGAGACCCGACCGTGTCATCGTCAGGGACGAACCTGGTTCAGGTTCACCGACATGTTCGACACGTTGACCGCGGCGTTCTGGCTGGTCTGGCCGGTGACGTCGGCGAACGCGACGGTGACCTTGACGACCACCACATGCGGCGCGTTCGGGGTGATGGTGACGGTGCTGCCACTGGTGGCCGCGGCGCCGTCGACGGTGGCGGTCGGGGTGATGGTCACGCCGGTGGGCAGCGCGCCCGCGGTGCCGGTGTTGACGGTCACCTGGGCCTTCATGTTCTTGCCGGTGGCCGTCGCGTTGTAGGTGGAGGTGTACTCCCAGGTGTCCTTGGGGACGAGGAAGTCGGTCAGCGGGTTGACCACGGTGCCGCCGATGATGCCGTCGGCGGAGACGTCTTTCCAGGCCGGCGTGCCCGACGCGGTCAGCTTCAGCTCACCGGTGGTGACGTTGCCGGGGGTGTTCGACGCGGAGTCGCTCCACAGCGCGTAGGAACCCGCACCTCCGAGCAGGACGACGACGGCGGCACCGGCAGCGATCGCGCCTTTGGCATTACGGTTCATTTTCCAACCTCAACAGGTGTGCGGGCAGCCGTTCCGACCGCCGAATGGGACTTCGATCGAGAGGTCATGAGCTGGTCAATTCGGACCTCTGCCGCGATGTTTGCACCAGACGAACGGTCGTGTCCTGAGTTTGCCGTACTCAATTCAAACTGGACTCACATGAATCTCGTTGGGTACGTCGTCGCGGCCGGTTCGCGCGTTACATACCAATCCGAAATGTCACGTCAAGGCCTGTGGGCTGGGGATTCTTCGAGTACTCGGTGCGACTTGCTGAACATCGTGAATCCGGACCAACGCGTTCCGGGCCGCCACGGCGATCTGGGGTAGCGCGTGCGCTACCCCGGATCGGTCGCGCAGGGGTGTGGCAGCAGTTGGCTGGTCAGATGAACTTGCCTACGTGAAAATACCGACGCGCAACCGCGTTCCAGAATCCGTTGCTCCCGAGAACCACTCGCTGGATTCATGCGCCGCAAGGCGTCGGCATGGCGTGTGCTGGTACCTGACGTTGGCGTTTCTCGGCGCCTGGTTGCCGTGGTTGGGTGTGTACCTGGCCCGGGGCTCCATGGACGACCCACTCACCCAGTTGTCGACGGCAGCGTTTGTCCCGGCGCTCGCCGCGTGCGTGGTCCGCAGGTGGGTGACACGGGAAGGTTTCGCGAGTTCCGGACTGAGGATGCATTTCCGATCCACGTGGCGGTACTACGTCGCCGCGGTCACGCTTCCTTGGGGCGTTCTCGGCGTCGCGCTTGCCGGCTCCGTTGTTGCAGGTTGGCCATGGTCGGACGCGTACACGGACAGTTCGTCATGGTTCTATCTCGCGGCGGGGCCGTTGATCTGTGCGGTGATGGCACCGATCTTCTGGGGTGAGGAGTACGGGTGGACGGCCTACCTTCGCGACCGGCTTGTGCCGGGGCGACCAGTCATGACCACATTCCTGACCGGAGCGATCTGGGGTGTCTGGCATTGGCCACTGCCGTGGGTCGGTTATTTCGGCGGCAGCACGTCTGTATGGGAAGCATTGTGGGCCATGCTCTTGTGGTTGCCGCTGAGCGTTCTGCTCGAGTTCCTCATCGGATGGTTGTGGTCGTCGACCGAGTCGGTGTGGCCGGGAGCGATGCTGCACGCCGGCTCAAATCTGGTTGTTGCAGAAGGGATGGGGTTGTTCGTGGGCGACGTCTTGAGCCCCATCACGTCTAGTGTGCTGCTATGTGTCGGCCTCACGCCGTTCGTGGTCGCAATCGTCTGCAGCGGCCACCTGGGACGCGTGGCGCCGCCGAGTTCATGATCGACACAGCGATTACAGGAACGCCGTTGCACGACTCACACCCCCGGTCACTCACAGCAGCTCTGTTCGGCGGTCCGCGGTACCTCCTGAGCCTGTGGCCGTGGCGAGCAGGACTGTCGTGTCTGCTGCTCGCGGCGATGAGCGTCGTCGTGATCGTCGGCATCGTCCCGGTTCTGATCCTGGGGACACGACGTTCGCTTCGGGCCGCGATCTGGTACCCGCTTCTCGAACTCGAGGCGTCGCGGTTGGCGCTGCTCGATGGCCGCATCGCTGCCGGGTTCCGCCGCGATATCGCAGTCGCGCGCCGAACCGAGCGACTGCCGTCGTCGCGTCATGTGGGCTACGTTCTGGTCACCGCTCTGCTGACAGGCCCTCTCGGGGC
>NZ_JAEMTF010000096.1:11766-16738 GCF_016462415.1 Williamsia sp.
TCGCGCACAGCGTTGCTACGTGCCGTGGAGCACGAACGGCGCCGCATCGAAGCCGACCTTCACGACCGCGTGCAGCACCGTCTGGTGGCGCTGGCGGTCACACTGGGCATCGCGGAGAACTCGTACGGCCAGGACCCGACCGGACGGCTGGCGGCCGAGGCCCACGCCCAACTCGACACCGCTCTCGCTGAGCTGCGCTCTGTGATACTCGGCATTCAGCCCCGCACCTTGACCGATTACGGCCTGGTCGCTGCCGTCATCGACTTGATCGCCACCTACCCGCTGCCCGTCGGGAGCAACTTCGGTAGAACCGAGACGGCGGGGAGGCTGCCGCCCCACGTGGAACAAGTCGCCTACCTCGTCGTCACAGAAGCCCTCACGAACGTCGCGAAACACGCCGCCGCGACCACCGTCGCCATCACTGCCGACCGCGACGGGAACGGTTGGTGGCTCACGGTGCGCGATGACGGGATCGGCGATGCCGGCGTGCGGCCAGGACACGGACTGGCCGCCCTCAGGAACCATCTCGGCGCCATGGAAGGCGCACTGACCATCAACAGTCCCTCAGGGGACCAACTGAGATCACCATGCGATGCCCACTGAGCTGACTCCCACCACCTTGCGGATAGTGCTCGCCGAGGACAGCCCGCTTCTACGTGCCGGTATCACCACCGTGCTGGAAAGCGACGGGCACACCGTCTGTGCCGCCGTTGCCGATGCGCACGCTCTTGTCGCCGCCACCCGGGTCCATCTGCCCGACCTCGTCATCACCGATGTCCGTATGCCGCCCACCCACACCGTCGAAGGGATCACGGCAGCAGTGCACCTTCGTGAGAACAATCCATCGCTGCCGATCCTCATCCTCTCTCAGTACATTTCGGTGGGACCGCTACACCAACTGATCGACACCGACTCAGCGCCCAACCGCGGCGGGTTGGGCTATCTGCTCAAAGACCGCGTCGCGCACATCCGCCACTTCCTCGACGCCGTTCGAAGTATCGCGGGCGGCCAGACCGTCATCGATCCAGACATCATCGTCGCCCTCGTCGGGGACTCTCGCCGGAGAGGCATTCTGGCAGCTCTGACTCCGCGCGAGCTAGAAGTCCTCGCACTCGTGGCCCAAGGTCTGACCAATGGCCAGATCGCCACCCAACTCGTCGTCTCCGAACCCGCGGTCCGCAAACACGTGGGCAACATCTTCGCCAAACTGCCGATCGACAACACCGGTGATCGCCGAGTGCAAGCCACGCTCACGTACCTGAACGGGGCCCGGTAGAAGGCGACGACCGCGTCTCGCCGTGCGGAGAATCAGTCCGCAGCGGGTATGTCGAAGTTGCCGAACAGGACCGCGGCCAGACCCAACGCGACGACGATGTTGACCACCGTTGCGGTCGCGAACACGAGGACCGGGCGTCGACCGGCGTCCTTGATGCCCGAGACCGAGAACTCCAGACCGATCGCAACGAACGCGAAGATCAGGAACCAGGTGCGCAGGTCGTTGATGACGGTGATGTCGGCCTTGCCTCCGCCGACGTTTGTGACCCACAGCGTGCCGATGATCGACGCCGCGATGAACCCGAGCACGAACTTGGGGAACCGCGCCCAGAAGTCGCCGAGGCGCGGACGCGCAGCACCGGGGGTGCGGTCAACCTTGAACGCGAACCAAGCGGTCAGCGCGATCGCGACGATGCCGATCAGTGCGTTCTGGGTGGTCTTGACGATCGTGGCGATCTGCAGCGCGTCCTCGCCTGCGACCGCTCCGGCGGCCGCCACCGCCGCGGTGGTGTCGATGTTGCCGCCGATCCATGCGCCGGCAACCGCGTCGGACAACCCGGCCAGACCCGCGAGCCACGGCAGCAAGAAGATCGACGGCAGGGCGAACACGATGACCAGTGACGCGCTGTAGGCGAGCTGCTCCTTCTTCGCCTGCACCGCTCCGGCTGCGGCGATCGCTGCACTCACGCCGCAGATCGACACCGCCGACGCCAGCAGGGCCCGGAGCTTGTCGTCGACCCCGAGACGACCGGCGAACCACCAGGTGAAGCCGAACACGATGGTGATCAGCAGGATCGCCTGGACGATCGCGGGCCCGGCCGCCGACACCAACACCTTGAGGTTGACCGACGCACCGAGCAGGACGAGGCCGGTCTTGATGAAGAATTCCGTGCGGAAGCCGCCGGCGAGCTTGTCGCGAAGGCCGAAGTGGCTGAGGACCAGGTTGCCGAGGAGCCCGAAAGCGATGGCGTACACCGGGAACTCGATCGCTCCGGCAACGTCCTCGAGCGGGGTGTCGGCCAGCCAGTTCGGGACCTGCTGTTCGAACAGCCGGGTCAGCGAGCCGAGGACGAGGACCGCGATCGCTCCGCCGACCGCCCAGAGGACGGTGTTGTCGGATCGCCGGGTCTCCAGCTTCAGGTTGTCGCTCATGGGATCAGGTCCCCCGGGATGACGCCGGCGAACACCAGCAGGATCAGCACCAGCCCGACCACGACCGCGGCCCAGTCCTCGGTGAGCCAGCGGCGCTGCAGGGAGGCGGCGGTGTCGTCGTCATCCACAGGGGTGTTCGGGGCAGCGTCGGACCCCGGCTTTTCGGACATGGGAAAACCCTAGGGGCGCACCAGCCGGATACGGACAATTCGGATCAGGCTGGTTCGATCCGCGGGATCAGTGCAGCGAGTAGGCCAGGGCTCCGAGGGTGTCCGACGCGGAAAACTGCGGCTGCCATCCCAATACGTCGTGTGCCTTGGTGGTGTCCATGACGACCGAGGTGCGTCCGATGTGGATCCACTCGGCGGCCGAGGGCATGAACGGCAGTCGTTTGACCGCCTCCGCCACGACCTTCACCCCGATCTTCGGGAACGGGACCGGCCGGGCGCCGAGTGCCTCACCGATCTCCGACAGGCTGACCGTGCCCTCGCCGGCGATGTTGTAGGCACCGGCGGGCGCGTCGGTCGTGGCGCACAGGGCGATGGCCTGCGCGACGTCGTCGTGGTGCACCAGCTGCACGGGCACGCCGTGGTCGGGCATGGGCATCTTGAGGATCGGCACCGCGCCCATCACCGACTGCGCCACCCCCGGCAGTGCGCGCCATGGCATCGCGTCGGCCAGGGCAGGTGCCTTGGGTCCGGCGACGATGCAGGGCCGCAGCATGTACAGCTCGAGGTCGGTGCCGTCGACGATCTCGGCGATCGCGGCCTCGCAGTCGGCCTTCTGGGCGGAGTAGTAGTGCTCCTGGCTGCCGCGGATCGGGGTGTCCTCGGTGAGCGGCAGGGGGTTGTCGGAGTGATAGCCGTACGCGGCAACCGACGACGTGTAGACCATCCGCGTCGGCCGCTTCGCGTCGACGGTTGCCTGGAACACCGTCTTCGTCCCGGCCAGGTTGATCCGCGCCGCCTCGTCGCGCGAACCGATCACGATGAACGCCAGATGGATGACGACGTCGGCGTCGGCGACCAGCGCATCAACGGCCTCTCGGTCGAGGATGTCGCCCTGGCGATACTCGGTCTTGGTCCAGCCGTGCTCGCTCGGGTCGAACGGTCGTCGCGCCATCCCGATGATCGTGTCGACCTTCGGGTCGGCCTCCAACGCCGTCACCGCCGAGATGCCGATCTCACCTGTCGGACCTGTCACCGCCACCGTCAATCCCATTGCACCACTGTGGCACGAGGCCGGGGACCTCGTCGGCATATCGAGCGCCGTGCACACTCGAGGGGTGACCTCGACGCAGAAACCTGCCGGCCCCGACCGGATCGTCCGCTATGGCGACCATCCCGATCAGCACATCGCCGTGCGCACACCCGGCGTGACGCCGCGATGGACCGCGGTGCTCGTCCACGGCGGCTACTGGCGCTCGCCGTACACGCTGGACCTGATGGATCCGATGGCCGACTCACTGTCGTCGCACAACGTGGCCACCTGGAACGTCGAGTACCGACGTCCCGACGAGCACGGTTGGGCGGCCACGACGGCCGATCTCGCGGCCGCGCTGCGAGCAGTCGAGGTGAGCACCCCGATCGTGGTCATCGGTCACTCCGCGGGCGGCCAGCTCGCGCTGCGTGGAGTCGCCGACCTGCCCGCCGAGTCGCGACCAGCGCTGGCGGTGTCGCTGGCCGGGGTCATCGACCTCGAGCGGGCGGACGAGTTCGCCATGGGCGACGGGGCTGTCGCCAACGCCCTCGGACACCACTGGAGCGGTGACTCCCCCGACGACGTCGCGTCGTCGCCGCGACACCGACTGCCGCTCGGCATCCCGCAGATCGTCGCCTGCGGTCTCGATGACGACCCGCACCTGCTCGACTTCAGCCGCGACTACTCTGCGGCGGCTCTGGCGGCCGGAGATGCGGTGACCGAGATACATTCAGCCGGAGATCATTTCGCCATCATCGACCCCGTCGCACCGTTGTGGGCCGAGGTCCTGGCCGGCATCGAGCTCGCGCTCGGCTCAGGACGGATGGGCCACTAGCTCGTCGCGGATCGCCTCGATGCCGAGGCGGACCTCGTCGAACCTGGTGCTCAGCGGGCTCAGGCCGAGTCGGATGCCGGTGGGGCCGCGGAAGTCGGGAATGATGCCGTCCCGCCACAGCCGCGGGGTGATCACTCGGAACGCGGGGTGGTCGATGGTGATGTGGCCGCCGCGTTCGGCGGGGTCCCGCGGCGTGGACACCTCGACGTCGAACGGCGCGAGCACGTCATCGACGAGCTCGACTGCGAACGACGTGAGCGCCATGGACTTCGCACGAACGGCCACGACCCCGACCTCCTCGATCAGGTCGAGCATGTCGGCCATCGGAAGCATCCCGAGAACGGCCGGAGTGCCGCTCAGGATGCGTCGGATGCCCTGAGCGGGAACGTAACCCTGTCCCATCTCGAACGAGTCGGCCGCCCCCATCCACCCCCAGATCGGTTGGACGATGTCGTCGAGATGTCGCTGCGCGACGTAGGCGAACGCAGGCGCACCCGGGCCGCCGTTGAG
>NZ_JAEMTF010000097.1 GCF_016462415.1 Williamsia sp.
GGGGGCGTCCCCGCCGGTGCGGCACCAGCCCGCCCCGCGGCCACCGAGACCCTCCCTCCGACCAGGACCCCCAACTGGTCCGGCCTCGACGCACGCGACTATTCCGGCGAGATCCCCACGCGTGCGGGCACGCTCGTCGAACACACAGCTCTCGACCCGGCGCTGTCGATCCCCGGTGCGGGACGCGCGTACCGGATTCTCTACTCGACCACCGACCAGCACGACCGACGTGCGGTCAGCACCGGTGCCGTCTTCCTCCCCCGCGGTGCCGCACCTACCGGCGGTTGGCCCGTGCTCGCCTGGGCCCACGGCACCGTCGGCATCGGCGACACGTGCACCCCGTCGGCGCAGCCCCGCAGCACCCGCGACAGCGACTACCTCTCGCACTGGTTGCGGCGTGGGTACGCCGTGGTCGCCACCGACTACGCCGGACTCGGCACCCCGGGGTTGATGAGCTACCTCAACGGGGTCGCCGAGGCGCACTCGATCGTGGACTCGGTCAAAGCGCTGACCCAGCTCGGCGAGCCGACCGCCCGCCGCTGGGCCATCCTCGGCCAGTCACAGGGGGCCGGCGCGGCGATGAACGCCGCCCGTCGCGCCACCGAGTTCTCCCGGGGGTGGCCGCTGGACTATCGCGGCGTCGTCGCGACCGGAACACCCGCGAACATCGAGTCGGTCATCGTCCTGGGCGGACCCACCTTCCCGCCGGTGACGCTGCCGGTCGGGCTGACGACGTACACGACCTACATCCTGGCCGCGATCCATGAGGCACGTCCCGATCTCGACATCGACGGCATCCTCACCCCGCGCGGACGCGCCGTGGCCGATCGCGCCGAGACGGTCTGCTACCCGGAGTTGCGCACGGAGCTGGCGGGTTCGGATCTGCGATCTTTCTTCCGCCGACCGGTGAACTCGATCCCCGGCGCGTACGACGCGTTGCACCGGTTCATGGGTACCCCCGCGCAGGGGTACGACCGGCCGATCTTCCTCGGCCAGGGGCTGCTCGACACCGACGTGCCGGCACCGTCGGCGCTGTCGTTGGCCGCGCAGCTGACCGCGAACCGCCAACCGGTCGAACTGCACGTCTACCCGACGTCGGATCACTCCGGCACGGTGTACGCCTCCCAACCGGATTCGACGCCGTTCCTGGCGCGGATACTCAGGCCGTGACCAACCTGCGACGTCGGATCGCAGCCGCGATCGTCGCCGTATTGTCCGTCACGGTCGTCGCGACGACGATCCCGGCCGGAGCGGCCTCCGCCCTGACCCCCGAGCCCGCCCCGGACTGGTCCGGACTCGACGTGCGGGAGTACCGCGGCCCGGTCCCGCAGCGCGCGGGCACGCTGATCACCACGCGACCGATGGCGTCGGCGCTGTCGTTGCCCAACGCCGCGAGTGCCCATCGGATCCTGTACTCGACGACGAACCAGTTCGACCGACGTGCGGTGAGTACCGGCGCGGTGTTCATCCCCCGCGGGACACCGCCACGCGGCGGCTGGCCGATCCTGGCGTGGGCGCACGGCACGGTCGGCATGGGTGACGACTGCGCACCGTCGGCCCAGGCACACGAGGCCGGCGAGGCCGCCTACCTCGGCCACTGGCTGGCCCGCGGGTACGCCGTCGTCGCGACCGACTACGTGGGCCAGGGGACGCCGGGACTGCTCTCCTACCTCAACGGCGTCGCGGCGGCGCATTCGGTGGCCGACTCGGTCGTCGCCGCCCGGCAGACGTCCCTGCCGTTGGCCACGCGATGGGTCGCGGTCGGACACTCCCAGGGCGCGGGCGCCGCGCTGAGCACCGCGCGATTCGCCGACGAGTTCACCGCGGGCTCCGGGCTCGATTTCCGCGGAGTCGTGGCCACCGGTGTGCCCGCCAACATCGAGTCCGCCGTGGCGCTCCTCGGACCGTCGTTCCCGCCCGTGGTGTTGCCGCGGACATTGAACGGGTACACGCTCTACATCCTCGCCGGCTTCCGCGACGCCCGCCCCGATCTGCCGGTGAACGCCCTGCTCACCCCGTTGGGGCGGCGACTCATCGACATCGCCGGCACGACGTGCGGCAAGCAATTGCGCCCCTTCTCCCAGGACCTCGACCTGCGAAAGCTGTTCACCCGCCCCCTCGACACGATCCCGGGGATCTACACCGCTCTACGGCGGTACCTGGGCACCCCGGACAGCGGCTACACGCGGCCGGTGTTGCTGGGACAGGGGCTGCTCGACGTCAACGTGCCCGCCCCGGCCGCGCTGTCGCTGGCGGCGCAGATGACCGCCAACCGCCAACCGCTGGAACTGCGTGTCTATCCCGGCGCAGATCACCCCGGCGTGCTGCGGGCGGTCCTGCCCGATGCTGATCGCTTTCTCGACCGGATCACCCGGTGATCGCACGCTGACGTAGTTTGAATCCCATGCAACGTGAAACCGTGCGGTACGACGTCACCGACGGGGTGGCGGTCCTGACGCTGACCCGCCCAGATCAGTTGAACGCGTTCACCGTCCAGATGGCCGACGATCTCGTCGCGGCCTTCGAGGAGGCCTCGGCCGACTCGACGGTCGGCGCCGTCGTGGTCACCGGTGAGGGACGTGCGTTCTGCGCCGGGATGGATCTGAGCAGCGAGGGCAACGTGTTCGGGCTCGACGAGACCCTCGAGCCGACCCTCACCGATCTCTACGAGCGGTTCGACGACCCGGCGATCATCAGCGGCGTCCGCGACACCGGTGGCCGCGTCTCGCTCGCCATCTACCGCTGCCCGAAGCCGGTCATCGCGGCGATCAACGGTGCGGCCGTGGGCATCGGCGCGACGATGACCCTGCCGATGGACTTCCGGCTCGCGTCGGAGAAGGCCCGGATCGGTTTCGTGTTCGGCAAGCTGGGCATCGTGCCCGAGGCGGCGTCGAGCTGGTTCCTGCCCCGCGTCGTCGGGATGCAGAACGCGCTCGAACTCGTCTACTCCGCCGACATCATCGACGCCGCGACCGCCAAGGACATGGGACTGGTCCGCTCAGTGCATCCGCCCGAAGAGCTGCTCGACGCCGCACTCGCCCTCGCACACCGCTTCGTCGACGGCCGCTCGCCGGTGGCCACCGCGTTGGCTCGACACATGCTGTACCGCAACAGCGCGTTCGCGTCGCCCGTCGATGCGCACCGGGTGGATTCGTTGGCGATGTTCTACACGAGCGTCGGCGACGGCAAGGAAGGCGTCGCGGCGTTCCTGGAGAAGCGACCGGCCGAGTTCACCTCGACCGTCCCGGCCGACCTGCCCGACTTCCTCGACGAGACCGACGCCATCCGCTGATCGCCCGGGCGTCGCTCAGCCGACGCCGGCCAACCGCAGTGCCGCATCGCGCGCACTGCCCCAGGGGTCCGCACCGATCCCGATGCCGTGTGCCACCAGGGCTCCCTCGTGGAGTGCCATGACAGCCTCCACCACGCCCTCGTCGGCGACACCTCCGACGGCGAGGATCCGTCGGAAGAAGTCGAGGGTCTCGCGCTTCTGATCGGCGATGAGCACCGCCACCGGGTGCGTCTCGTCGCTGAACTCGGCGTGCGCGTTGATCGCACCGCACCCCTTGCCACCGTCGGACTCCGACCAGGTGGCCGACGCGTCGAACGCCGCCCGTAGCTGATCGGCGCAGCCCGGGCCCGCGGCCTCGACCGCCGCGTCCCGCCGGCCACGCCACCGCTGGTCGCGGTCGCGGAGATAGGTCATGACCAGCCCGTCCTTCGACCCGAACCGCTCGTAGAGAGTTTTCTTGGTCACCCCGGCGTCATGGGCGATCGTGTCCACACCCACGGCATGGATGCCTTTGTCGTAGAACAACTTCGACGCGAACTCGAGAATGCGCTGGGCTTTCGGGGTCAGGGCGGTGTCGGTGTCGGTGTCCATGGACGTCGAGTATACCGATCTGTATAGTCGCGATCATGACTAAACAGATCGGTATACCCACCGGCCTGCGCGCGCACCCCGCCGTCACGGTCGGCCTGTCCGTCCTGTTCGTCGCCTGTTGGAGCTCGGGGTTCATCGGCGCCAAACTCGGCGCAGGCGACGCCGAGGTCACCACCGTGCTGATGTGGCGATTCCTGCCGTTGACCCTGGTGCTGGTGCCGATCGCGTGGTGGTCGACCCGCCGACGAGCGGCGATGCCCACGTCTCGAACCCTGGCCCGACAGGCGGTCATCGGGGTGCTGTCGCAGAGCGGGTATCTGCTCACCGTCTACTGGGCGATCGGGATCGGGGTGAACACCGGGACCACCGCGCTCGTCGACGGCATCCAACCGTTGGTGGCCGCGGCCCTGATCGGACCGCTGCTCGGCGTCGCCGTCTCCGGGCGACAGTGGATCGGGCTGCTCCTGGGGCTCGGCGGGGTCGCCATCGTCACCGCGGCCGACGCCGGGTCCAACACCACCGCGCCGTGGTGGTCGTACGCGATCCCGTTCCTCGGGATGCTCAGCCTGGTCGCGGCCACCTTCGTCGAACAACGCGGCTCCGCGGAGGTGTCGCCGCTGCAGGGCCTGGCCGTCCACTGCTCGACGAGCGCGATCGTCTTCACGGTGCTGGCCCTGGCCACCGGCCACGCCACGCCGCCCGGTGACATCGCGTTCTGGCGGGCGATGGTCTGGCTCATCGTGCTGTCCACGTTCGGCGGCTACGGCCTCTACTGGATCCTGCTGCGCCGCGTCGGCGTGACCCGCGTGAACACCTTGATGTTCCTCATCGCGCCGGTGACCGCGGTCTGGGGAGCGGTGATGTTCGGCGAATCGTTCACCGTCGTCACCGCGGTGGGCCTCGCAGTCGGGATCGCCGCCGTCACGGTGGTGGCGGCGGCGCCCCGGGACGTTCCGATCAGGACGCGCGGTGCGAGGCGCGCAGTCCGAGGACCTCGAGCAGTTGCGGGCGTCGCAGGATCATCGCGATCCACAGCGCCACACCGAAGTACACCGCGAACAGTGTCGTGCTGACCAGCGGTGCGTCGTTGTTCCAGTTGGCGCACACCGCGCCGCCGAGGTAGGCGGTGAGACCGATCGCGCCGAGGACGGCGGTCCGCGGGATGGCCCACACGATCACGCACAGCGCGAGCACGATCGCCATCACGGTCGCCTGGGTCGTGGTGAAGCCGAGCTTCTCGGTCCCCTCGACGACGCTCTGCGGCTGGAACAGTTTGCCGAGGATGTCGAAGACGAGGAACGCGCCGATCAGGACGCTGAGGACGATCCCCGCGATGTGGGTGCGTGACCGCTTGGTGGTCTTCGAGGCGGATGCGGTGGAGGTCGAGACGGTGGTGGTCATGGTGGCTCCTGGGGAATGAGTTCCGGTGCTGCTGTCATACGGATAGACACCGACGGCCGGGAAAACTCATCGCAGCGCTCAGCCGGCGCCGAACTCCCGCCGACGTCGCTCGATCTCCGCGGTCCGGCGCTGCTGTTCGGCCCGTTCGCGACACTGCCGCAGGAAAGCGGCGTCGGCGACCGGGTCGGCGGGCACGAACCGGCCCTTGCGGTCGTACTCCGGGAAGGCCTCGATCACGCGATCCGACCTGGTCGGACGTGGGCGACGCCGCCGACGGCGTCCGATGGTCAGCCAGGCGAGCAGGCCGACTCCCGGCAGCGCCACGACCACCAGAAACCAGGCCCATTGCGGGAGTCCGCGGATGTGAACCGAGTCGCGCCCGAGCACGTCGATGGCGCCGATCAGCGCCACCAGGATCAACACACCGGCGATCGCCGCCGAATACGGCAGCGCCGGTGTGCCGATCATCATGAAGTAGTCCACAACCCCGCCGACCCGCCTCTCTGCCCATGGCGTCGATCAGGATCGCACAGCCGGCCGCCGAGCAACAGAGACTTTTCAGCCGACAACACACTGCGGTCGTCCTGTCGTTCGTCGCCCGGCCGGGTCGACGAGGTCACCGGTCCCGGCGACCGCATCCCATGTCCCGGAGGACGTCCGGGGTGAGCGACGCGATGTCGGTGTGCCCCGACAGGCCAAGCGTGAGATCGAGTTCGGCGATGATGTTGGCAACTGCGTCGCGCGCGCCATCGCGGCCGTTGATCGCGAGGCCGTACATGTGCGGACGTCCGATGCAGACCGCATCCGCGCCGAGCGCCAGGGCCTTGAACGCATCCGAACCGGTGTAGATCCCGGAATCGATGAGCACCTTCGCGCGTCCGTCGACCGCCTCGACGACGTCGGGTAGCGCCTCGAGTGAGGAGATCGACCCGTCGACCTGTCGGCCGCCGTGGTTGGAGACGATGATCCCGTCGATGCCGAGATCGACGGCCTGGCGCGCGTCGTCGGGATGCAAAATGCCCTTGAGGATGACCGGCAGACTGGTCTTCTTCTGCAGTCCGGCGATGTCGTCCCAGGTCAGCGACGGCCGGGAGTAGATGTCGAGGAAGGTCTGCACCGACTGCTTGGGGACCGGAGACCGCAGGTTCGACAGCAACGACCCCGGGAGGTGGCGGGCCATCGAGAACAGTGCCGACACGGCGGCCCGGGTGATCTCCACCTTGGGCCCGGCGTCGGCGGACGGGTTCGCGATCCGCTCGGCCACGATCTCCCGGAAGCGCGGATCGGAGGTGTACTGCGCGATGCCCTCGGCGCGGGCGAACGGAAGCGAACCGATGTTGAGATCCTGCGGACGCCATCCCAGCATCGTGGTGTCGAGGGTGACGACGATGGCCTGAGCACCCATCGTCTCTGCGCGCTGGACGAGGCTGTCGACGAGTGCGTCGTCGGTGGACCAGTACAGCTGGAACCACCGTGGGGCGCCGGGGACCACGGCCTCCATCGCGGCGGCGACGTCCTCCATCGGGTTGCAGCCCTGGTTGGAGAAGATGTAGGGGACACCGAGTTCGGCTGCGGCGCGGCCGATGTGGAGGTCGGAGTCGTCGTGGGCGAGTTCGCCTGCACCCACCGGGGAGAACAGGATCGGTGCCGGCATCGTCGTACCGAACAGGTCGATCGAGAGGTCTCGTCGCGACACGTCGCGCAGCACCCGGGGCACGATCGCCCAGCGGTCGAAGGCTGCCCGGTTGGACCGCATCGTGGCGCCTTCGCCGGCGCCGCCCGCGATATAAGCCCACGCCCTCGGCCCCATGGCGCGCTGTGCCCGCCGCTCGAGTTCGGCGAAGTCGGTGGGCACCGACGGCCGGTGTCCGAAGACGCCTGCCGAGTAGATGGCGTTCTGGCGTGCGCGACCGGGTGCGGCGGCGGGCTGGGTCATCGGGGTCCTCTCACGGAATCTGCTACCTCCTGGAGCTTCGCGACGTAGTCGCGCAGCGCGGAGGCCTCGCTGTGGGCCATGTTGTCATTGGTGGCGTAGAGACCTGCTGCGCCGTCGAGAGACTCGCGCAGGATGTCCATCTGTCCTGCGTGCCGCGCGGTCTCGCCCAGCATGTGGACGATGATCTTCCCGAGCGTCACGTCGCGGCGATCGGCCGGCCACCAGGGCACCAGACCCGGTGTCGCGAGGTCGGAGGCGTCGAACGTCTTCTGCGCGTGTGCCCATGCTCCGCGATAGAGCCCGACGATGTCGTCGACCGATTCGTCTGCGGTGGCCCACATGTCGGCGTTGTCGGACCACTCCCCCTCCAGCCACGGTGTGGGGATCTCCGGTGGGCGACCGAAGGTGTCGCCGAAGTAGCCGAACTCGACGGCCGCCAGGTGCTTGACCACGCCCAACAGGTTCAGTCCGCTGGGTGTGAGCGGACGCCGGAGGTCGTGTTCATCGACGCCGTCGATCTTCCACAGCACCGCGTCCCGGTTGAACTGCAGGCGTACGAGAAGGAAGTCCTTGAGGTCCGCTCGATCATCGATGGCCATGGGGATCGAGCGTAGCCGCCTAGTCTGTCGTCGTGAGCCCCACGTCGCGCCCGTCCGCCATCGCGTTCGCCGGACTCCTCGGCGCGGTGTCCGGGGCCGTCGACGTCCTGGTGTTCACGCGTCTCGGCGAGGTCTTCGCCAGCGTGATCACCGGCAACGTCGTGGTCGTCGGGGTCGCGATCGGTGGCGGCCATCTCGGGGTGATGTCGCACGCCGCGATCGCGGTGGGGTGCTACGCGATCGGGGTGATCGTCGCGACGCTGATGACCCGCAGACATGACGAACATCCAGCGCGTGGTGCCGCGACCCCGGTCATCCTGGTCTACGGGTTCGAGTTCACGCTCCTGTGTGGGCTGGCCACGATCTGGGTCGCCACCGGTGGCCGTCCCGGAGGGGTCGCGCAGTTCGCGGCGCTCGCGCTGACCGCCGCAGCGATGGGTATGCAGGGCAGGGCATTCGCGATGGACCGGCTGCCCGGCGTCACCACCACCTACTTCACGGGCACGCTCACGAACCTGTTGACCGGGCTCGTGACCGATTCGACGGTCAACCGTGCGGCCGCCGTCGCGCTGATGTCGTTGTTGGCGGGTGCGGCCGCGTCGGGCGCGCTGGTGTCGGTCGCCCCGATCGCGGCTCCCGCCCTACCGCTGGTTCTGCTCGCCGCCGGGTTGGTCATGGTCGGTGTCCGATGGCACCGCCACGCCGACACCTGACTCGTCCATCGGTTCAGAGCAGGCCACGTTCGTAGGCGACGCGGACCGCCGCGGCGCGATCACGCACGCCCAGCTTCGAATAGATGTGCAGCAGATGCGTCTTGACGGTGGCCTCGCTGATGACCAACCCCTTCGCCACCGTGCGGTTGGTGCCGCCCTCGGCGATCCGCGCGAGTACCTCGATCTCGCGATTGGTCAGTTCTTCGAGGTGTCGGCGTGCCATCAGACTCTGCGCCGCACTCGCAGCCAGCACACTGCGCCCGGCCGCGACATCGACGACCGCCGCGATCAGTTCCTCTCGGCTCAACGCTTTCAGCAGGTATCCGTCGGCGCCCGCGTCGATCGCAGAGGCGATGTCGCGGTCGGCGTCGTAGGTGGTCAGCACGAGGATCCTGGGCCGTGTCGGATCACGTTGTCGCAGAGCCGCGATCGCGGGGACGCCGTCGCCGTCGGGCATCCGCAGGTCCATCAGCACGACGTCGGGGTCGAGCCGCGCCGACAGCGCCAGGGCCTCGGGTCCCGACGATGCCTCGGCCACCACGTCCATGCGGTCGTCGGTGGCCAGCATTCCTCTGACGCCGTCCCGGACGATCGGGTGGTCATCGGCGATGAGCACGGTGATCACGCAGGCACCACAGCGCTCACCAACGTGCCCTCCCCGACCTTCGCCGCGACATCCACCGTGCCACCGGACGACGACACCCGCTCACGCATGCCCCGCAGTCCGTTTCCCTCGTGGACGCCCAGGGGATCGAAGCCGCGACCGTCGTCCTTGATGTCCAACAGAACTCCCTCCTCCACGTAGGACAGGCAGACCTCCACCGTGGTGGCGTGGGCGTGACGGGACACGTTCGACAATGCCTCCTGACAGATACGCAGCAGGTTCTGGTCGTCGTCGGTGGGCACCGGGTCGCCGTCGATGTCGATGGATGCGTGCAGGTGATGCACTGTGGCCCAGGCATTGACGAGGTCGGTCAACGCCGACGGGAGGGGCTGCGAGTCCAACATCGGCGAGCGCAGCGCGTACACCGCCCGCCGGGCCTCCCCGAGCCCCGAACGGGCGAGCGTCTTCGCGGTCTCGACACGGCCGGTCCAGTCGTCGTCGCCGTCGATGGCCTCGAGCTGGCTGACGATCGCGACGAGGTCCTGGGCGACCGTGTCGTGGATCTCGCGGGAGAGTCGAGCACGTTCCTCGAGCACTCCCCGCTCGCGCGCTCGCTCGAGCAGCTGTTCCTGCAGAAAGACGTTGCGCTGCTGCGCTTCCTCGAGAGCCGTGACCGCGGCCTCCCGTTCGGCGACCTCGCGATCGCGCCGGGCGCCCACCCAACTGAACAGGAACACCAGGCCGGTGTTGATCCCGACGAGCACGATCAGCGCCGGCCACGCGTGCGGGATCTGCGGGAAGCCGCCGATCTGTGCGACCGCGGCGAGAACTGCGATGGCGCTCATGGCCGTCCAGAGCGCGACGCCGGAGAACATCATCAGTGCGGTGATGTACCCCATGAAGGCGTAGATGCCGAAGAACGGGCTCGCCCAGACCAGGGCCGCGGTCATCGCGAACTGTGCGACAAAGATCAGACTGCGCGCGGGCATCGACAACGTCGCGCGTCGGATCCACCCGCACTGCAGAGCGAACGCCGCGACCGACACCGCGACGATCAGTCCCGGCGACCATCCCGATGACGTCGTGCCGGTCAGGACGCTGATCAGAAGTGATGCCAGGAGCAGACCACCCGGGACGAGGACGAGGAACGTCGGCGCGATGTCGAAACGGTCCCAGTTCAAGGTCTGCGGTGGCTGTGCGTCGTGGTCACGCATGCGCTGATCCTCCCACGAACGGCCGGTGACGTCGGGGCTTCGTCGCCTCGGTCACTCCCATCGGAAGACGCGCACCGACACCGCCGCGAGGACGATCATCCACGCTGCGAGCACCCCGAGGTGGAGTAGCTGCGGCCAGGCGCCGTCGACTCCATCGGTCAGCGCCCCGACTGCGGCACCGGTGGGGGTCGCGTCGGAGACCCCGCGCAGCCAACCGGGCATCGATGCGCGCGGGATCCACAGTCCGGCAAAGAATTGCAGCACGAAGAACAGCACCGTCCCGACCGCCCCGGCGACCTTGCTGCTACGAAACGCGCTGGCCAGAACCATGCCGATCGACAGCATCGCGCCGGTGGAGAAGACGAACGCGATCACGAAGGCGGTCATGTTGCCCGGCAGTGGGGCGCCGAACGCCGCCGGCACGAACACCATCACCGCGGCGACCGCCACCTCGACGACCACCGCGAGGATGACCTGCGCGGCAAGCAGCGCGGTGGGCGACGCCGGGGTGGTCCGCAACCGCTTGAGGATGCCCATCTCGCGGTACTTGGTGAGGACGTCGGGCAGGATCTGCACGCTGAGGAGAACGGCGGAGAACATGATGAGGATCGGTTGGTAGGCCGTGAACCAGCTCAATCCGTTCAACTCCTGCCTGGGTTCTCGGGTGGCAGGCAGGGCACCGAGGACAACCGAGGCGATCACCGGGATCGCGGCGACCCAGGCGATCAACGCAGGGTTACGCAGCATCAGCCGCGACTCGGACACCAGGAGGCCGCGCAGCCCCCGGGGGAGCCTGCTCGTCGACCGACCGGGTCCGACGCCGGTCAGTGCGGTGGTGGTGCTCATCGATTCGCCTTTCCATCGGATACGAGTGATACGAATGCGTCGTCCAGCGTCGGTGTGTCGACCCGGAGGTGGCCTGCGGTGACACCTCGTCGTTGGAGTTCGACGATGACGTCGCCGACGACGTCATCACCTCCTCTGACGTGCAGTTGGTCGCCACGGCGGGCGACCTCGGTGACCGAGGCCAGCGTCCGCAGCGACTCGACATCGATCGGTTCCGACGGGGTGAAGACCATGACCTGGCCGCTCCCGGCCCGGCCGGCGAGCTCGTTCGGCGACCCGATGGCGGCCACCCGCCCCTGGTCGATCACCGCCACACGGTCGCAGAGCCGCTGCGCCTCCTCCATGAAGTGCGACACCAGCAGCAGCGTCACGCCGGTGGACCGCAGGTCTTCGAGAAGGCCCCACACGTCGCGGCGCGCCTGCGGGTCCAGGCCGGTCGTCAGCTCGTCGAGGATCGCGACACGTGGCCTGCCGATCAGGGCCAGTGCCACCGACAGCCGTTGTTTCTGACCGCCGGACAGCTTGCTGTACTGCACGCGGCCGTGAGCGGCGAGACCCAGTCTCTCGGCCAGTTCACCGGCATCGGCCGGGTCGTCGTGGAACGACGCGAACAGCGCCAGCGCCTCGTCGACGCGGATCTTGTCCGGCAGGGTCGATTCCTGCAGTTGGATCCCCAGTACCTCTCGGAGCCCGACGGAGTCGGAACCGGGATCGAATCCGGCCACCTCGACGACGCCACCGTCGCGAGACCGGAGCCCGCCGATGCACTCGACCGTCGTGGTCTTGCCGGCACCGTTGGGTCCGAGGATCCCGAAGATCTCGCCCTCGTCGACCGTGAAACCGACATCGACGACACCACGACCGCCCGGATACGTCTTGCTCAACTGCTCGACTCGAATGATTGCCATGCATCCACCGTCGTCGAGCGCAGCGCCGACGACATCCACCGGTCGGCTACACCGCGATCAACCGATCAGTGGATACGTTCGCAGGCCACTGGCCGTCCTCGTTCAGTCCCGGCGCAGGTAGAAGTAGTAGTGATGGTCGCGGACGATGCTGCTCTTGCCGTTCATGATCCCCATGACGGTCTGGTCGTCCACCCGCTTGAAATGGTCGATGACGGGTTGACCGTCGTAGACCATCGACGCGGTCACCTCTCCCCGGAACTCCACCGACCACAGACTCGCCTCCCCCTTGCCCAGGTCGACGTTCGAGAAGAGCTCACCGGAGTCGTCGCGGCAGATGAGTGGCTTGACGTCGGTGGCCGACACGAAGGTCTTGCCGTACCAGCGGGCCTTGTCGAGCGCCCCGTCCATGGCGTGACCGGACGGGAGCTCACCTCCACGCCACGACCCGAACATCTCCTCCACCGCGACCGTCGGCAGTGGCGCCCAGATCTCGTCGAGCAGGTCGGTGGTGCTCACCTCGCCGGATGCTGCGATGGCGTTGAACTTCTCGACTGCGGCGGTGGCGTCCATGCGCACACAGTAGGACGCGCGCGCACACCTCGGGAAGAATCGGACGTTCGGGTGTCCGCCGCCGTGGCCGATCTGATCACCACACCGAGACGAGCAGACCCACGCCGATCGTCACCATGATCACGGCGACCACCGCGTCCAGGATCCGCCAGGCGCGCGGCCGGGCGAACAGGGGCGCCAGCTTGACCGCCGCGAGGGCCAGTGCGGCGAACCAGATGATGCTGGCGATGCCGGCGCCGATCGCGAACTGCCACTTGCCCTCCGGCCCGTGACTGTTCGCGATTGCCCCCAGGGTCAGTACCGTGTCGAGGTAGACGTGCGGGTTGAGCCACGTCAGAGCCAACGCGGTGCCGATCGTCGCCCACCGACCGCCGATGCCCCCGGACGTGATCGTCATCGCCGATGGCGCCAGACTGCGTCGGGCCGCCAGCAACCCGAGAACGATGACATAGCCACCGCCGAGCAGCGTCGCCACCGTGACAAGCGTCGGGTGTCCCGACACCAGCGCGCCGAGACCGGCGACGCCGGCCGTGATCAGGATCAGGTCGGACACCGTGCACACCGCGAGTACCGACACCACGTGACGTCGGGCCACTCCGGTGCGGAGCACGAGGACGTTCTGTGGACCGATGGCGATGATCAGTGCGGCTCCGGTCATCAACCCGGCCGCGGCGGTGAGCAGTGCGTTCATGCCAATGACGTTAAGAGCGCCGCGTCGATGAATCCAGCGAATGTTTCTCACGAATCATTAGAATCACTGTTCATGGCGATCAACAGCGACGGACTGGTCACGTTGGCGGCGGTGGTCCGGGGCGGGACCTTCGAGGCCGCTGCGCGGTCGCTGCACATCACGCCGTCGGCGGTCAGCCAGCGGATCAAGGCCCTGGAGACGTCCGTGGGACGGGTGCTGGTCCAGCGCACCAAGCCGGCGGTCGCCACCTCCGACGGTGAGGTGCTGCTCCGTCTGGCGAAACAGTGGGATCTGTTGACCACCAGTGCCTTCGCCGAGCTGACGGGCGAGGACGAGGACGTGCACGCCGATCCGCGCGACCGGCCGCGCGTCCACCTCCCGATCGCGAGCAACGCCGACTCCCTCGCCATCTGGCTGCTGCCGGTCATCGTCACGATGCAGGAGCGTTTCGCCGTGGCGGTCGAGGTGCTCCGCGACGACGAGAGCCACAACACCGAGTTCCTCCGAACGGGGACGGTGTTGGGGGCGTTGACCTCGGACCCGCACACGGTCCGCGGCTGCACGACCCGGCGGCTCGGCGCGACGCGCTATCTGGCCGTCGCCAACACCGAGTTCGCGGCGCACTGGTTCCCGGACGGGCTTCAGTCGCGTGACCTGGCCCGTGCGCCCATGGTGGCCTTCGACCGTAAGGACACCATCATGTCGGCGTTGATCCGGCGCCACACACGCGCGGCCATCTCGCCGCCGACCACCTACATCCCGTCGTCGACGGAGTACCACCGCGCGGTCGAGCTGGGCGCGGGATGGGGCACCGTGCCGCAGGCCCAGATCGCCGACGCCCTGGCCGCCGGCACGGTGACGCAACTGTCCGACCACCACGTCGACATCGAACTGTATTGGCAGCACTGGACCCTGAACTCGCCGCTGATCGACGAGCTGACCGCGCTCATCGTCGACGCAGCCGCCGACTATCTGGTGTGAGCGGGCGTCGGGTCGGCGTCGACGGTCTCGCTGCTCAGCGGGTTCGCGATCTCGTCCCGATGCAGCCGGGCCCACACATATGCCATCGCCGCCAGCGGCACCGGCACGAGACCACCGATGAGGAAGGTTGCGGTCAGACCGATGGTGGCCGCCACGGGGGCCGCCACCGCCATGGAGATGGGCATGAATGCGATCGAGACGAAGAAGTCCAGGCTCGCGACCCGGCCCAGCATCTCGGGCGGGACGCGACGCTGCAGCAGTGTCCCCCAGATCACCATGGGGCAGTCCAGCGCCAGACCCATCACGAAACCGGCGATGACGAACGCGGTGAGTCGGTCACCGAACGCGAACACCACCATCGGCAGACTGCTGACGCCCCAGATCGCGAACATCACACTGAGGTAGCGCCGCGGCATGGGCAGCGACGCCATCAGCAGCGACCCGATGGCGCCGCCGAACCCGAACGCCGCCAACACCATCGCGTGCGATCCCGCATCTCCGCCGAACCGATCCCGCATCGCGAACGGCACCAGGACCTCGATGGGTCCCATCGTCATCATCACCAGGATCGAGGCGAACAGCAGCGTCGAGAGCAGCCACGGCGTGCGCCACATGTAGGCGAAGCCCGCCGCGATGTCGGACAGTGTGGATCGCACCGGGTGGGTGTCCGTGGAGTCGGTCTCGGGAACCCGGCGCGCAGGGACGCGCCGCATGAGCAGGTAGAGCACCGCTGATCCCGCACTCGCACAGGCTGATCCGATGATCGCCAGCGCAGGGGACGAGATCGCGATCAGACCACCGGCCATGGCCGGGCCCGCTGCACTGAGGATCACCGGACGAAGCGTGCCCTCGATCCCGTTGGCCGCCATCAGCTCGTTCGGCGGGACCAGCGCCGGCAACAGCGCCGAGTACGCCGGGTAGTAGATGCCGGTGGTGACGCCGCCGATCAACGCGACCGCCATCAACATCGGCAGATCGAGTGCACCGGTGGCGGCGAGCACACCCACCACGCCTATCGCCGTCAGCTTGATGAGCTCCAGCGCGATCAATATGGTGCGCTGCGACATCCGGTCGGCCAACACGCCGCCGAACAGGGTCGATGCCACCATCCCGACCGCCGCGATGCCGGTGACGAACGAGAGCTGAACCGGGCCACCGCCCAGGGCGATCACCTGCCAGACGACGCCCACCGTCCAGATGCCGTCGGCGAACATGGCCAACACCAGGCCCATGGCGAGGAAGCGGTACTGCGTGCGCGCGAATGGCGCCAGGGCGCGCGGGTAGCGCGTCGCCCTGGCGCTCGTCGTCGCATCCGGCGGGGCGCTCACGGGTCAAGCATGCCCGAATCGGGGATCCCACAGCGACCCGATTTCGTGCTGTCGACCTCGACGAGCCGTCGATTCGGCGTGGGCGAGGGCGGGACTACGGTGATGACATGCCACTGTCGCTGGGACGTATGAACGCAACGATCGAACGTCGGATGCTGATCAACTACCGGGTCGACCAGGCGCTGGCGCAGACCTGGCTGCCCGATGGTTTCCGCGTCCAGATGGTCGGCGGGTCCGCGATCGCGGGGATCTGCATGATCCGCCTTGCCCGGATGGCACCTGTCGGCGTGCCGACGGTGTTGGGGTGGGGCGGAGAGAATGCCGCCGAACGGGTCGCGGTCGAATGGACATCGTCCGATGGCACGCCGTCGCGGGGGGTGTTCATCACCCGACGGTTCAGTGCGTCGCGGACCGCGGTGGCTCTGGGCGGACGACTGTTTCCCGGGGTACACACGAAGGCGGCCATCACGAGCGACGAGTCGCCAGAGCGGATCGCACTGCGAATGACCACCCCCACCGACACTGTCGATGCCGATGTCCGGTTGTCCACGACGTTGTCGAACAGTGTCTTCGAGAGCATCGACGAGGCGTCGGAGTTCTTCCGCGCCGGCAGCACCGGTTGGTCGCCGGCATCCAAGGTCGGCGACCTCGACGGGCTGCGGTTGGACACCGACGCGTGGCGGGTCGAACCGACAACCCCGGTGGATGTGCGTGCCTCGCTGTTCGACAACCTGCCCGCCGGTTCTGCCGAACTCGACAGCGTGCTCGTGATGCGAAACGTGCCCGCGGTCTGGAACCCGGTCACGACCCGCTGACGAACCGGGATGATGGTGCCTGCCGACCCCTCGGCCCCCGAAGCCTCGGCAGGCCGTCCGCGTCCCGCTCACGGCCATCTGGTCACAGTGTCGCAGGAACCGGGGCCGTCTGCGTGCGACACGGTCGACGTGTCGTCAGTTGTCGAGGAGCGCGGGGAGGTCGATCACTTGCGGCTCGTGCATCGACTCGTCGCTCAGCACCCGTAGTCCGTCGGACACGACCCAGATGCGTCC
>NZ_JAEMTF010000098.1 GCF_016462415.1 Williamsia sp.
CCGACGGTACAGTCGGCCGGTGACCACCGCACCCACCGCACCCGTTGTCGCCGCCGGTCTGATCGGCGGATTCGCCACCGCCCGCTACAGCGGGATCCGTCCGTTGGGCGGCGTCGTCCTCGCCGCGGCCGGCGCCTGGTCCACGCGCGAATGGTCTCGGTCGCAGGGTCCGGCCGTCGCAGGTGCGCTGCTGGCCGGGTATCTCGGCGCGTTCGGCGGATCGCATCCACTCGCCAAGAAGATCGGCGCATGGCCATCGGTGCTCTCGGTGACCGCGGCGGTCGCCGGGGTGACCTACGCGGTCGCGGATCGCTGACCCCGAGTCCCGATGAGCACAGCGCCGTGACGAGCCACTGATGTCCGGCGCCACGATCGTCGTCGCCGTGATCGCAGTGGTGGCCGTCGCGGTCGCCGTCGTCGCGCTGCGAGTCCGCACCCGCCCCACCCTGACGACCCCGGCCGAGCGCGCGGTGCACGCCACCCTGCACACCGCGTCGCTCGCGGCCCGCCCGCTTCGCCGGGGACTCGACGCCGACTCAGCCGCCGAAGCGGCTCCGCACCTGCGGGGCCTGACCTCGGCTGACGCACTCGGGCTCGCCGACGCCGACGGAACCGTCCTCGCGTGGGCCGGTCCCTACGAATGCCTGGCGCCGGTCTTCGCCGACGCCGCGACCCGCGCCGTGGATGAGGGGCGTCGCATCCTGATCACGGGTGCCGAGCTCGACGAACCCGGCGTGCGAGCCCTCATCGTCCAGCCGCTGCTCGACGAGTCGCGGGCCGTCGGCGTGATGGGTGTGGTCACCCGCGCCCAGCCCGGCCCCGGCATGCTGTCGGCCATCACCGAGGTCGCCCGGTACGCCGGCAGCCAGATCGAGCTCGCCGAACTCGACGCGTCCCGAGCCCGCCTCGACCGCGCCGAGGTCCGCGCGCTGCGCGCCCAGATCAGCCCCCATTTCATCTACAACGCGCTCGGTACGGTCGCGTCGTTCGTCCGTACCGACCCCGAGCAGGCCCGCGAGTTGATCCTCGAGTTCGCCGACTTCACCCGCTACTCGTTCCGCTCGGCCGGGGAGTACACCGTGCTGGCCGACGAACTGCGCAACATCGACCGCTACCTGACGCTCGAACGCGCCCGCTTCGGCAGCGCGCTGGAGGTGCGTCTGCAGGTCGCCCCGGAGGTCCTCAACGTCGTCCTCCCGTTCTTGGCCCTGCAACCGCTCGTGGAAAACGCGGTGCGACACGGCATCTCCAGCAAACCGGCCGGAGGGACGGTGACGATCATCGCCGCCGACGAGGGCACCGACTGCGTCATCAGCGTCGAGGACGACGGCATCGGCATGGACCCCGAACTCCTGCGCTCGGGCGACCTCGACGCCATCACCTCAGGCGCCTCGGGACCGAGCGCGTCGGAGAACGCCCACGTCGGGCTGGCCAACGTCGACGACCGCCTCCGTGCCGCCTTCGGCAACGACTACGGACTGATCGTCGAGACCGCACCCGGCGCGGGAACCAAGGTCAGCATGCGGGTACCGAAATTCCGACCCGGTATCGCCGTGTGAGCACCGGCCGCAACGACCGGTGGCACGATGGATCCACTGTGACCGACACCCCTGCGACCGACACCTCCGCGACCGCTGCCGCACCGAGCACCGCCCTGACGGTGCTCGCGGTCGACGACGAGTGGCCAGCGCTCGATGAATTGTCTTTCCTGCTGCGGGCGCAGGACCAGGTCGGCGAGGTGCTCACCGCCGCCGACGCCACCACCGCGCTACGCCTGATCAACGACGCGCGCCCGACCGCCATCGACGCGGTGTTCCTCGACATCAACATGCCCGGACTCGACGGGCTCGAACTCGCCGGCGTGCTCGCCGCGTTCGCCGACCCGCCCGCGGTGGTGTTCGTGACCGCCCACGACGACCGTGCGGTGCGCGCCTTCGACCTCGGCGCCGTCGACTACCTCCTCAAACCCGTTCGTGCGCAACGGCTCGCTGAGTCGGTGCGCCGTGTCGTCGACATGCGGGGGAGCCGGGACCCGTCCGAGACGCAGTCGCCCCCGTCGCCCGGTGACGCGGTCGACGAGGTGATCGGCGTCGAGATGGGCGGGGTGACGACCCTGGTGCACCGATCATCGGTGGAGTGGGTCGAGGCCGACGGCGACTACGCCCGGCTGCACACCGCCACCGGTTCGCACCTGGTCCGCATCCCGATCTCCACTCTCGAGACCCGCTGGGCGCAGGTGGGTTTCGTACGGGTGCACCGCTCCTACCTGGTGCCGCTGCCGCTGGTGACCGGCATCCGGACAGCCGGCTCGGGAACGGTCGTGGTGCTGCGGGTACAGCGCGGCGGCGCGCCGGTCGAGCTGCCGGTCAGCCGACGACACACCCGTGAGCTCAAGGACCGCCTCGTGCCGAGCCCCCGCCCGGCCCGGGGATCCCGATGAGCACGCCGTCGGACGGCCCACCCCGTCGCGAACGCGTCGTGCTCGCCACCCGACGCGGTGCGCGCACGATCCGCACCCGCGTCGAGGTGCAGGAACAGACCGAGGTCGGCGATGCGCTGATCCGCGGGCTGATGCGCGCCCAGCTCGGACTCGCGCTGCGCCTGGCCGGCATCACCCTCGGTGTCCTGTGCGCCATCCCGGTGCTGTTGGCCCTGTTCCCCGACGTCGGTGCGGTGACGATCCTCGGGATCCGCCTGTCCTGGATCGTCCTCGGGTTCGCGGTCTACCCGCTGCTGCTCGCCGTGTGCTGGGTCTACAACCGCTCTGCCGACCGCAACGAGCAGGAATTCGGCGACCTCGTCGACGACTGATGACCCACCGACGCGCGATGAGCAGAACACGATGATGAACGGGCTGACCGGGTCGTCGGTCCCGGTGCCGACGGTGGTCGCGTTGGTCGCCGCGGCCGTCGCGACGGTGGCGATCGGGGCCTACGGCGTCCGCCTGGCGCGCACCACTTCGGACTTCCTCGTGGCCTCGCGCAGCGTCGGGTCGAACTGGAACGCCGCGGCCATCTCCGGCGAATACCTCTCGGCCGCGTCGTTTCTCGGCGTCGCCGGTCTGATCGCGAAGTACGGCGCCGACGCACTCTGGTACCCGATCGGTTTCACCGCCGGTTACGTCGGACTGCTGCTGTTCGTCGCGGCACCGCTGCGTCGCTCCGGGGCGTACACCGTTCCCGACTTCGCCGAGTTCCGCCTGGGGTCGAGACGACTCCGAAAGCTCGCCACCGCGGTGGTGGTGCTCATCTGCATCCTGTACCTGGTCCCGCAGCTGCAGGGTGCCGGTCTCACGCTCAACATCCTGTTGGGGATCCCGCCGTGGGTCGGGGCCGTGGTCGTCGGGCTCATCGTGATCGCCAACGTCATCGGCGGCGGCATGCGGTCGATCACGTTCGTGCAGGCGTTCCAGTACTGGCTCAAGCTGACCGCGATCGCCGTGCCCGCCGTCGTGCTCGCCCTCCACTTCTACGGCGGCGATCACGATCTCGGCTCGAGTGCACCGCCGACGGTGACCGAACAGACCACCGTCGACGTGACCACCGACGTCGTCGTCCAGGTCGCGGCGCCACTGGAGGTCACGGCCACCGGGACCATCGACGGGCAGGCGGTGTCGGGGCCGATCCGACTCACCCCCGGCGACCACGAGCTGACATCGGGCACGTCGGTGGTGCTCGCCGCGGGGTCGTCGGTGCCGGTGGTCGCCGGAGCGCCCGCCACCCATCAGCAGTGGGCGACACCGGGGTGGGGATTCGGCGGCGACCACCCGATGTACCAGGTCTACTCGCTGATCATCGGGATCTTTCTGGGCACCATGGGATTACCCCACGTCCTGGTGCGCTTCTACACCAACCCCGACGGACGGGCCGCGCGCCGGACCTCGCTCGCCGTGGTCGGACTGCTGTCGGTGTTCTACCTCTTCCCGACGCTGCTCGGCGCCTTCGCCCGACTCTGGGTGCCGCAGCTGCTCATCACCGGCGGTTCCGACGCCGCGGTGTTGCTGCTGCCGGGGTCGGTGGTCTCCGGGATCGGCGGGCAGCTACTCGCCGCGCTCGTCGCGGCGGGGGCCATCGCGGCGTTCCTGGCGACGTCGTCGGGATTGCTGGTCAGTGTGGCCGGTGTCCTGAGCACCGACGTGCTGCGGGGGCGGGTGCGCGACTTCCGGCTCGCCTCGCTGCTCGCCGGGGTGATCCCGGTGCTGCTGGCCGTCGGCGTCACGTCGATCGACCTGTCGCGCACCGTCGGTCTGGTCTTCGCGGTCGCCGCGTCCACCCTGTGCCCGCTGCTGGTGCTCGGCATCTGGTGGCGTGGACTCACCGCGGTGGGCGCGGCCGCAGGACTGATCGTCGGCGGTGTCGTCGCCGGGGGAGCGGCCCTGACCACCGCGGTCGGCGGCTTCTCCGACGACCTCTGGGGCGGGTGGCCGTCGGTGCTGGTCGGATACCCCGCCGCGATCAGCGTGCCGTTGGCGTTCGCGGTCATGGTGGGCGTCTCGCTGCGGACCTCTGATCGGATCCCGGCCGACGTCGCGCGGGTCCTGACCCGACTGCACGCCCCCGAACGCCTCGGTGTGGGACGCGACCGCGAGGCCAATCTCTAGCCCGACGCGTCGACCCCGCCGTACCGCTCGTCGCACCACATCGACCGTTCGTCGCACACTCACGCAGCTCGGCGTGTGACCGGCGCCACCACACCCTTTTGTGACCTGGCTCTCACTACTGTCTGCAGGCAACTCGCAATCCCGCTCAATTCAGGAGTTGTCATGACCACATCGAGCCCGGAACGGTCTCCCGCGCGGAAGGCTCCGGACGAGCAGGCCTTCATCGACATGCAGGCGTCCCCGGAGTTCCAGGAACTCCGCAGTCGGCTGCGTCGCTTCGTCTTCCCGCTCACCGGGTTCTTCCTCGCCTGGTACGCCCTGTACGTCCTGCTCGCGACCTACGCAACGGACTTCATGGCCACCAAGGTCTTCGGCAACGTCAACCTCGGCATCATCCTCGGCCTCGGGCAGTTCGTGTCGACGTTCGTGATCACCGCGATCTACGTGCGTTTCGCCAACCGCGATCTCGATCCCCGCGCCGCCGCCATCCGCGACGAGCTGGAAGGCCCGCTCTCATGACCACTCTCGCCGCAGACTCCACGGCGGTCGGTAGCCCGATCCTCAACATCGCCATCTTCGTGGCGTTCGTCGTCATCACCATGACGATCGTCATCCGCGCCAGCCGCACCACCAAGAAGGCATCCGACTTCTACACCGGCGGCGGACAGTTCTCCGGCCCGCAGAACGGATTCGCGATCGCAGGCGACTACCTGTCGGCCGCGTCGTTCCTCGGCATCGCGGGCGCCATCGCGGTCTACGGCTACGACGGCTTCCTCTACAGCGTCGGGTTCCTCGTCGCCTGGTTGGTCGCCCTGCTCCTCGTCGCCGAACTGCTGCGCAACACCGGCCGGTTCACGATGGCCGACGTCTTGAGCTTCCGGCTCAAAGAACGCCCGGTACGCATGGCCGCGGCGCTGTCGACGCTGACGGTGTCGCTGTTCTACCTGCTGGCCCAGATGGCCGGTGCCGGTGGACTCGTCGCGCTGCTGCTCAACATCGACGGCAAGTTCGGCCAGGGTGTCGTCGTCGCGGTCGTGGGTGTCCTGATGATCGTGTACGTCCTCGTCGGGGGCATGAAGGGCACCACCTACGTCCAGATGGTCAAGGCCGTGTTGTTGATCCTCGGCGCCGGCATCATGTTCGTCCTCGTCTTGCTGGCGGTGAAGGGCAACTTCTCGACGCTGCTCGCCGACGCACAGGCCAACTCCAGCAAGGACATCCTCGCGCCGGGCGCCAAGTACGGCATCAGCGCGATGTCGCGGCTGGACTTCATCTCGCTCGGCATCGCCCTCGTTCTCGGCACCGCCGGACTGCCGCACGTGCTGATGCGCTTCTACACCGTGCCCACCGCCAAGGAGGCCCGTCGGTCGGTCACCTGGGCCATCGGCCTCATCGGTGCGTTCTACCTGTTCACGCTGGTGCTCGGTTACGGCGCGGCGCGCATGGTCGGCCCGGAGAAGATCCTCGCCGCACCCGGTAAGGAGAACGCCGCCGCGCCGCTGCTCGCGTTCGAACTCGGCGGCACCATCTTCCTCGCGGTGATCTCGGCGGTCGCCTTCGCGACCATCCTGGCCGTCGTGGCGGGTCTGGCCATCACGGCGTCGGCGTCCTTCGCCCACGACGTGTACGCCAGTGTCATCAAGCGCGACAACGCATCCGAGGAGCAGCAGGTCCGCGTCTCGCGGATCACAGTGGTGGTCATCGGGGTCGTCTCGATCGTGTTGGGCATCCTCGCGATGGGGCAGAACATCGCGTTCCTCGTCGCGTTGGCCTTTGCCGTGGCGGCCTCGGCCAACCTGCCGACGCTGCTGTTCTCGCTGTTCTGGCGGAAGTTCAACACCACCGGCGCACTGTTCAGCATCTACGGCGGCCTGATCACCTGTATCGGTTTGATCGTGATCTCGCCCGCGGTGTCGGGCAAGCCGACCTCGATGTTCCCGGACGCGAACTTCGACATCTTCCCGATGTCGAACCCAGGCATCGTCTCGATCCCGGCCGGCTTCCTGCTCGCGGTGATCGGCACCTGGATCGGACGTCGCAAGCAGGAGAGCGTCGCCAAGCAGGCCGAGATGGAGGTCCGCTCACTCACCGGTGTCGGTGTCGAGAAGGCGGTCTCGCACTAGTCGTCAGACCCCCACCCCTCGCGGGTGGGGGTTGCCGGCGGGTGTCGACGTGGCAAACTCCGCGGTGCGGGTCATGGTGATCGTAAATGCATGCAGGCTAATGCATTTGGCGATGAACGTAACGAACGTCTCTTTCCGAGCATCTGGTGCGATTCGGACGTGCAGTGTTTAACTACTCTGGCTAACTAACTGACCAGAGAAGTGGAGCGCTGCGTGATCTCGATCGGAATCGTGGGTGGCGGGGCCGCGGCCGTGAGCCTGCTGCGGCAACTGCCGTACACCGACCGGCTCGACGTCTGTGTGTACGCCGACCGGCCTCTCGGACCGGGCCGCGCCTATTGCGAGAACGCCGACTCGGCCATTCTCAACCGCCAGGTGTTCGCGATGTCGGTGTCGGACTCGTGGCCGGACGAGTTCCACGACTGGGTACGGGCGCACGCGCCGGAGTGGCTCGACGAGGACGAACACAGCTTCGTGCCCCGCAACCTCTACGGCCGGTACCTCACCGACTCCGCCGACACCGCGGCGTCGCATTTCGGCGAGCGACTCACCTTCGTCTCCGGACGCGTCATCGACATCGCCCCGCACGACACGCGGTGGCGGCTGACCGTCGACTCCGGGGACGGCGTGCCCGCGGAGGCGACCCACGACATGGTGGTGTTGGCACTCGGGTCGAGCCCGCCCGCCGACCCGTACCGCCTGCACGGGGTGGCGTCCTACACACCCGATCCGTACCCGACCAGCGGATGGATCGACGACGTGGCGGCCACGCAGTCGGCAGCGGTCATCGGTACCGGTCTCAGCGCCGTCGACGTCGCCCTCGCGGTACGTCAGCGTGGATGGCGTGGTCACCTGACGATGGCATCGCGGCACGGGATCCTGCCCGACGCCCGCGCGATCGTCTCGCCGCTGGACTTCGACCCCGACATCTCGGCTCTCATCATGCGGGTCACCCGCAAACGCGGCGGTCTCGAGTGGGAGGACGTCCTGCACATCGTCGACTATCTCGCCCTGGGCGAGGGGATCCGACGCTCGGAGGTCCGAGCCGCGTTCCGTGCGATCTCGCAGCCGGCGGGCGAGCGACTGGCCGAGATGGCCGTCGCCACCGGATCGGTCGATGTCGCCGTACAACGCCTTGTCATCGGCATCGCCCAGCACTACGTCAACGAGATCTGGGCGGCCATGACCCGTACGGCACGCGCGACGTTCCTGACCACCACCCACGCCGCATTCCAGGCGCTGTCGAACCCGCTGCCCGCCAAGAGCGCGCGACGGCTCGGGCTGATGCTCAGCGACGGACAGCTCACCATCTCCGCAGGCGTGAGCGACGTGGACCCGGGACGAACCGGATTCTGCATGAGCTTCGCCGACGGCTCACGACGGTCGGTCGAACACGCGGTCAACGCGACCCGTACCCCGGCCGGTGCACCGTCACCGGCGGCCGCGAGCCTGGTGTCGTCACTGCTCTATCGGGGCCTGGCGCAACGCAATCCCTACGGCGGACTGCGCGTGGACGTCGGCACCAACGCGTTGCTCGACGCCGCGGGAGGCCCGGTCCCCGGTGTGTACGTGATCGGCGAGATCGCCTCGGGCGACCTCTACTACATCAGCAGCATGGGCAAGATCCGCCGTCGCGCGCGGTCGGTGGCACGCCACATCGCCGACGAATCGGTGACATCGAAGCGGTCGGAGGCCACCCGTGTCTGAACTGATCTCGCTGCCCCGCCGACACGCAACGGTGATGCTGCTCGTCGCGGTGATGGTGCCGCAGCTGGGGCTGAGTCTGCTCAACCCGTCGATCCCGGACATGGCCGCCGACCTCGGCACCTCGGTGTCGGCGATCCAGCTGACGTTGTCGGGATACATGGCCGGATACGCGATCTCGATGTTCGCCGCCGGGGTCCTGGCCGACCGCTTCGACGCGCGCACCCTCCAGGTGTGGGGATTGGTGCTCTTCGCGGTCGGCGGGGTGCTCGCCGCGACCGCGCCGAACGTCGGTGTGCTCGCGGCCGCGCGGGTGGTGCAGGCCATCGGTGGTACCTCGGCGACGGTGCTGTGCCGGCTGGTGATCCAACGGCGCTACCCCGAGTCCGAGCGCATGCAAATCCTCACGTCGCTGTCGATCGTCATCGCGGCCACCCCGGCGCTCTCCCCGTTCGTGGGAGCCTCGCTCATCGAGATCGCCACGTGGCGTTCGCTGTTCGGGGTGCTGGCGGCGGTGGGTCTGGTCCTGGCGTTCGCGTTCTCCCGGCTGGTGCCATCGGCCCGCCCGACGACCCCGGTCGCGGTGCGGCCGTCGTCGATCGCTGCGGGCATCGGTGCAGCCTTGCGCCGCGGCGGGTTCTACTGGCACGCAGCGGTGATCTCGCTGGCCTGGATGAGTTATTTCCTGTTCATCGAGCAGTCGGCCTACCTGCTGCAGGGCATCCACCGGGTGTCGCGGATCGAGTACGGACTGTTGCTGATGATCCCGGCGATCGGGTACATCAGCGGTAGCGTCCTGATCCGCCGCCTGAGTTCGCACGGCCGGGCGTACCTGCTCGGCACGTCGATCGGCGGGGTCGGTGCGACGGTCGTGATCGCGCTCGCCGTCTCCGGCGTCGACTCCGTGTTCGCCCTCGTCATACCACTGGCCGTGACGTACGTCGGTGTCGGCGCGGCGATCCCGCACGCGCAGAGCGGCTTGATCTCGCTGAACCTGCCCGCGCAGGGAGTCGGCGCGGGACTGTTCTTCTTCGTCCAGATGGCCAGTGGCGCGCTCTACAGTTCGATCGTCGAGGCGCTGCACCTACGGACGATCGCCCCCATCGCGATCGCCATCGGAACCCCGGCACTGGTGCTGGTGGCGGTCACCCTCGCGCGACTGGGGTTGGATCGGCGACGGTCTGTGTCGAACGTGCCGGACGTCGCCGAGCACCGCGAACCGCAGCCCGCCCGCTGACCCGCCAGTTGGGCAGGTAAACGCGTCGGTTGGGCACCTACCCACCGAACTGGCGGCTTTACGTGCCCAACTGACGGCTTTACGTGCCCAACTGACGGGTCTGAGTGCCCAACTGGCGTCAGTGCAGGCCGTAAGTTCGGTATCACCCGCTCGTACCGAGCAGCGCCATGAACTCTCCGTCGGGGATGTGTAGGTCGATCGAGTCGAGCGCGGACGCCGATGGGGTGCACCGACCTGAGTCGGTGCACCCCATCGGTGCTGGTGGTTGACGGTGGCGGGCTTGCTACTGCTCGTGGCGCCCCGGGCCGTCGGGACGGTATCCGGGAGGCGGGTAGTCACCCTGGCGGTACTCGCCGGGCCCACCCGGCTGGCCGTACTGCTGCCCGTATTGCCCCCGGTTGTCGGGGCCGGGATATCCGCCGCCCTGGCCGGGCTGACCGTACTGCGGTGTTCCGCCGGGCTGGTTCGGTCCCGGATACGGCTGCTGCGGAGGCTGGTTCTGGGGGCCGGGGTTCTGGGGCCGCTGGGCCTGCGGAGCCGGGCCCTGACCCTGGCCGCCGAACTGTCCGGAGATGTTGGGGCTGCGATCCAGCGGGCTGTCGCCCTGCGACGACCCCGCAGCGCCGGCGCCGGGGAATGCGGTGGTCGACGACTCGTCGGCGGCGGCCTTCTGCTTGGCCTCCTTCGGGTCCTTGCCGGCCAGCAGGTCACGGATCTCGGTGAGCAGCTCGGCCTCGGTGAGCGCCGCGGCGTCGTCACCGGCCTTCGCGCGCAACGCCTTGAGCTTCTCGAACGGCATCACGATGACGAAGTAGACGACCGAGGCGATGATGAGGAAGTTCAACGCCGCGGTGATCAGCGTCCCGAAATCCACGAAGGTGCTGGGATTACCGTTGCGGATCGTGAACCCGAGTCCCTGCGCCGCGTCGGTGCCGCCGAGCGAGTTGATCAGCGGCTGGATGATGCTGCCCGTGAACGCGGTGACGATGGCGCTGAACGCGGCGCCGACGACAACAGCGACAGCGAGGTCGATCACATTGCCGCGGAGCAGGAATTCCTTGAATCCTTTGAGCATGTGTCTGTCCTGTTCGATCAAGGCGCGGCGATGTTCGGCCACGTCCGGTGAATGGATCGTAACCAGACCCGGTGTGGCATGCGGGACTCTGGCCTCGCTCGGCGCGCCCTGATCGACACCGGAGACCGCTCAGCTGCGCCGACAGCGCCGAGGTGAACCAAATGCATTGTCGGATCAGTGAAAGACAACTGTCAGCGGGGCGGCCAGCGTGGCCCCGGCGACGGTGTGGGCCTCGCGTTCACCCATCGCCAGCATGATGACCGGCGCCGCCGATCCCCGCGCGGCACGCGAATCCGGTGCCGCGACCACCGCGACGACCGCCCCGCGCACCAGAACTCGCCCCGACGCGGTCTTCGACGTCGGAGCACCTCCTGAATCCTGTTCGTCGACAACGGCATCGCTGCCGGTAGCGGATGCCTGCCGCTGTGCGTCCGGCGCCTCGGTGAGCACGTCGACGACGTCGCCGGAGCGCAGCAGGCGCACCACCGCATCGTCGGCGAGGCGGACCGGCACCAACCGGGCGTTCGCGTCGTTCATCAGCTGGGTGGGCAGGCGAGGCGAGAGCAATCGCCAGTCGGTCAGCACCTCGCCGCGGTGGACGGGACCGGTGACGGTCCGTCCCACCCCGTCGCGACTCATCCGAAGTGCACCGTCAGGGCGCTCGCCCGGGCCGATGCGAAGCTCGGTCAGATCGGTCGCGGCCAACTCCGTACCGGGGGACAGATCGTGCGCGGCGACCATGACCGTGACCTGCTGTTCCCCACGATGCGCCACGACCGCCGCGACGATCGAGGCGACGAGCAACGCGACGGCGAGAGTGCGGCGCACCGCCAGGGCGCGCGTCCACCCGGGCTGCGCGGCGCCGCGAAGCCGATCGACGATCGTCGGCTGGAGACGGAACCGGTCGGCAGGCATGCCCTCACGGTAGGAACGGGCGCCGACCGACGCGAGAGATCAGCCAATCGCCCTGTGGACGGACCGGAACTGTGGATCGCGAGACGGTGTGCGCACGGGCGACGACCCGGGCAGGACGGTCAGGACGCAGCGGCGGGGGTCGAGGACGACCCTGATCCCGAGGACCCCGACGACTTGTCCGCGGACTTCGAGGACTTGTCCGACGAGGACGACGAAGACGAGTCCTTGGTCGACGACGACTTCGAGTCCGAGGACGACGACGACTTCGAATCCGACGACGAGGAGTCGCTGCTCGCGCTCTCCGACGCGGTCGACCCGGATCGGCTGTCGGTGCGGTAGAAGCCGCTGCCCTTGAACACGATGCCCACGGAGTTGAAGAGTTTGCGCAGTTTGCCGCCGCATTTCGGGCACTCGGTGAGCGAGTCGTCGGTGAACGACTGGAAGATGTCGAACCGGTTGTCGCACTGTGTGCAGGCGTACGAGTAAGTCGGCACCGGGCACCTCCGAGGGAGTGAGTGGCCGCGCGTCGTCACGTCGTCGCGCGGTGTGATCAGGGGCCCGCATCGCGGACCGCCGTCGAGTCTACCGCCGTTTCTGGCACTCATGACACGCGAGTGCCAATGGGCGAGTGGAGCGACGGTCACCCGAGCCGGGTGAACCCGTCGCCGGGGGTCAACGACCAGCCCACGGCGATGTCGTACTCGTCGGCCGGGATCTCGTCGAGCACCTCGCCGTCGAAGACCACGGCCACCAGCTCGGCACCGGTCGCGGCCAGCGAGCGGTCGTAATATCCCGCTCCGCGGCCCAGGCGCACGCCGCGCCGGTCGACGGCCAGCGCCGGGATCAGGGCGACCTCCGCGATGTCGAGGGCAGTGTTCGACAACCGCCGACCGGTGGGCTCGGACAGACGGAACCGTCCGGTTCGCAACCCGTGCCTGCCGGTGTAGCGCGCCCATTCCAACGCCGTCGGGGGCCCGTCGGGGGTGATGGGCAGCAGTACGTTCACGCCCCGGTCGACCAGCGCGTCGAGCATCTGTCCGGTCCCCGGCTCGGTCCCGACACTCGCGTAGCAACAGACGGTCACGTCGGCCTCGAGCCGGAACGGGACGTCGACCGACATCCAGCCCGCCAGATCCGTGGCGGCCGCCGCGCGCTCGGTCTCGTCCATGGCAGCGCGGTCGGCGATGAGTCGTCGGCGCAACGCGGCCTTCGCCCCGGCGACGGAATCCTCCGGTGTGTCGCTCACCGGAGGAGGTCCCTGTGTCGGCTCCATGGTCTCCACCCTTCGCGATCGGCGCCCACCCGATAGATTGCGTGTGCGATCGACGTTGCCACAAGCCGGCGTCGATCGAGCGCACGCACAGTCGGTGTCCAGGGTCGAGTCCTAGGGTGAGGAACATGACGGAAACGCAGACGGTCGGAAATCAGGGCGACGGGTCGCCAGGCGCCGAGTACGAGTTCGTACCCAACACACCGCCGATCCCCAAGACGGCGATCGTGCCCGCGGCCGGCCTGGGCACCCGCTTTCTGCCCGCCACGAAGACGGTGCCCAAGGAGCTGCTGCCGGTCGTCGACACCCCCGGCATCGAACTCGTCGCCGAGGAGGCCAAATCGGCGGGCGCCGAACGACTGCTGATCATCACCTCGCCCGGCAAGGACGGTGTCGTCGCTCACTTCGTCGAGGACCTGGTGTTGGAGAACACGCTGGAGAAGCGGGGCAAGAACGCCATGCTGGCGAAGGTGCGCAACGCGCCGTCGCTGATGCACGTCTCGTCGGTGATCCAGGAGAAGCCCCTCGGGCTCGGCCACGCGGTCGGCTGTGTGGAGTCCCAGCTCGACGACGACGAGGACGCGATCGCGGTCCTGCTGCCCGACGACCTCGTGCTGCCCGGGGGAGTTCTCGAGGTGATGGCCCGCACCCGGCAGCGTCGCGGCGGCACCGTCCTCTGCGCGATCGAGGTGCCCACCGAGAAGATCTCCGCGTACGGCGTGTTCGACGTCGAGCCGCTTCCGGACGCCCACAACCCGAACGTCATGCGGCTCAAGGGGATGGTCGAGAAGCCCGACGCCGCCGATGCGCCGTCGAACTACGCCGCGGCCGGTCGCTACATCCTCGATCGCGCCATCTTCGACGCCCTGAAGCGGATCAAACCCGGTGCCGGCGGCGAGTTGCAGCTCACCGACGCGATCGCCCTGCTCATCGAGGAGGGCCACCCGGTGCATGTCGTGGTCCACCGTGGCACCCGGCACGACCTCGGCAACCCGGGCGGTTACCTCAAGGCGTGCGTCGACTTCGCGCTCGACCGCGACGACTACGGCCCCGATCTGCGTGAGTTCCTCGAAGAGCGACTCAAGCAGTCCTGATCGCCGCGCACACCGCGTTGCGTCACCGGTTCGGCTCGTCGACCGGCTAACGTCGGATTCTGCGCGAACTGACGTGTGGAGAGTTGGGCGGGAGGCGAGATGCGGTCGGTCGAGGATCAATTGACGCGGGTGACCGCGGCCGCGGTCGCACCACGCCCGGTGCGGGTGGCCATCTCGGAGGCGCAGGGTCTGCTCTGTGCCGAGGAGGTGACGACGGAGAACCCGCTGCCCGGATTCGATCAGGCCGCCATCGACGGCTATGCGGTGCGCAGCGTCGACGTCGCCGAGGCGGGGATCGTCGCATCCGACGACTCCGAGGCCCCCGGCGAGCACGTCGTCGTGGTGCTGCCGGTGGTCGGCGAGGTGGAGGCGGGATCGCGCACGCCGACCCGACTGCAGCCGCGGCAGGCCGTACGGGTCGAAACCGGCGCGCCCCTGCCGACTCTCGCCGACGCGGTCCTGCCGCTGCGGTGGACCGACGGCGGGGTGTCGAAGGTCAAGATCGGCCACGCAGTCGAGACCGGCGACTACGTCCGTCGCGTGGGTGACGACGTGCAACCCGGCGACGTGGCCGTGCGCGCAGGCACCATCATCGGTGCCGCCCAGGTGGGATTGCTTGCCGCGGTGGGTCGTACCCGCGTTCTGGTTCACCCGCGGCCCCGACTGTCGGTCATCTCGGTGGGTGGCGAACTGGTCGACATCGACCGAACCCCGGGTGCGGGACAGGTTTTCGACGTCAACAGCTACTCGCTGGCCGCAGCCGCGCGCGACGCAGGCGCCGACGTCAACCGCGTGGGCATCGCCGATCGTGAGGCCTCGCAACTGCGGGACGTGGTGGAGGGGCAGCTCATCCGGTCGGAGATCGTGGTGATCTGCGCGCCGCTCGGCGGCACGGCGTCGGAGAACATCCGTGACGCATTGGCGCCGTTGGGTGAGATCAACGTCGAACGCATCGCCATGCACCCCGCCTCGGTGCAGGGCTTCGGCCAGCTCGGTCGCGACGAGGTCCCGACCTTCCTGTTGCCGTCGAATCCCGTGAGCGCGCTCGTCGCGTTCGAGGTGATGGTCCGCCCGCTCATCCGCATCGCGCTGGGCAAGCGCAAGCCGATGCGTCGCATCATCCGGGCACGCACCGTCGGACCGATCGCGTCGGTGCGCGGCCGTAAGGGCTATCTGCGTGGGCAGCTGATGCGCGACGAACAGACCGGTGAATACCTCGTGCAGGTCATCGGCACGTCCGAGAGCGGGTCGTCGCACCTGCTCGCGGGACTGGCCGAGGCGAACTGTCTGGTGATGGTCGAGCCCGAGGTCGAGGAGCTCCGCATCGGCGAAGAGGTCGACGTCGCGTTCCTGGCGCAGCGTGGTTAGCGCCTCCGCGGTCGGACGCGGGTAATAGTCTTCGATCGTGTTTGGACGATGGGCGAGCGGCGGCAGCGGGCATCCCGGCTGGCCGACGGTGTTGGGGCCGCTGCAGACGAGGGCGGGAACGGTGACGCTGCGTGGCGTCCGCCTCCGCGACGCCCGCGCATGGAGCTCGCTGCGCATCGCCAACCAGAACACCCTCATGCCGTGGGAACCCACCGGTCAGGGCAACTGGGTCGACCGTCACCACATGACCTCGTGGCCCACGCTGCACTCGGTGCTCAAGCGTGAGGCCAAGAACGGGTCGATGCTGCCGCTGGTCATCGAGGTCGACGGCGAGTTCGTCGGGCAGCTGACCATCGGGAACATCCAGCGCGGGGCCCTGCGCAACGCCTGGATCGGCTACTGGATCGACAACGCGGTGACCAATCAGGGGGTGGCGACCGCCGCGGTCGCGCTCGGGGTGGATCACTGCTTCGGCGCGGTCGGGCTACACCGACTCGAGGCGACGGTTCAACCCGGCAACGAGGCGTCCAAGGCCGTGCTCACCAAGGTCGGATTCCGCAAGGAGGGCCTGCTCGAGCGCTACATGGACGTCGACCGTGGGTGGCGCGACCACATCCTGTTCGCGCTCACCGCCGAGGAGATCGCCGGCAGTGCCGCCGAGGCCCTCGTGCGCAGCGGTCGGGCGTCGTATCTCGGCTGATCGGCCCCGCCGACGGCGGGCGAGAACTTTTGTCGTCGCCTCGGCGCGTCTGCGCTGGCCGGGACGCCCCCACCCCTAGCCTGAAGGGGGTCATTTGTGACTCATGAGGCTCGGGTGATCACCAGGGTCGGTCGAAGACGGAGAGGAGAGCCGCGGTCATGCCGAATTCCGTGTTGTGGGTGTGTCTGGTGGCGATCTGGCTGTTCGTGCTGGTGCCGATGGTGATCAAGGGGCGCCCGGAGGTCCGCAAGCGCACCGAGGCCACCCTGGCGACCCGCGTCATCAACCGTGGCGGTCGCGCGATGTCGAAGGCGAGCAGCAAGGTCGCGCGCGGTCGTCACCCGCACGACGCCGACTGGGTTGCACCGGTACGCGAGTACCGCAAGCCCGGTGAGCTGATCAACGAACTCGACGACCATTCGGATGTCTTGGTCGCCGACGAGCCCGAGGAGATCGACGACGCCGACGAGATCGTCGCCGACGCAGACGATCACAGTCGCGACACCGACGAGATCGGCCCGGCCGATGTCGTCGACGGTGCCGACGACGGCGAACTCGAGTCCGATGATGCCGATCTGGACGCCGACGA
>NZ_JAEMTF010000179.1:0-2031 GCF_016462415.1 Williamsia sp.
GGCAACAGCTCCGGCATCGTCGACGGCGCCGCGCTGGTGCTCGTCGGATCGGCCGAGGCGGGCAAGCGCGCCGGCCTCACCCCGCGTGCACGCATCGTCGCCACCGCGCAGACCGGCAGCGATCCCACGATCATGCTCACCGGCCCGACGCCTGCCACCGAGCTGGTGCTCAAGAAGGCCGGACTCACCGTCGACGACATCGACGTGTTCGAGCTCAACGAGGCGTTCGCGTCGGTCGTCATGAAGTGGATGAAGGACCTGAAGATCCCGCACGAGAAGACCAACGTCAACGGCGGCGCCATCGCGATGGGCCACCCGCTGGGTGCGACCGGCGCGATGATCCTCGGCACCGTGGTCGACGAGCTCGAGCGCAGCGGTGGCCGCTACGGCCTGGTCACCCTGTGCATCGGTGGCGGCATGGGCGTCGCGACCATCATCGAGCGCGTCTGATCGCCTCGCCCACCTCACCACTCACCTCTCAAAGGGACATTAGAAACACATGAGCGACAACATGATTGCCTGGGACAAAGACGCCGACGGGGTCGTCGTCCTGACCATGGACGACCCGAACCAGGGCGCCAACACCATGAACGACCTGTTCATGACGTCGATCGCGGCGACGGTCGACCGTCTCGAGGCCGAGAAGGACGACATCACCGGTGTCGTGCTCACCTCGGCGAAGAAGACCTTCTTCGCCGGCGGCGACCTCAAGGACATGACCAGTGACCGCGGCGACCGCGACAAGGTCGAGATCGCCACCGAGATCACCAAGCGCACCAACGACATGAAGAAGAACCTCCGTCGTCTGGAGACCTTCGGCAAGCCGGTCGTGTCGGCCATCAACGGTGCCGCACTCGGTGGTGGCCTCGAGCTCACCCTCGCGACCCAGCACCGCATCGCGGCCGATGTCAAGGGCGCCTCCCTCGGCCTGCCCGAGGTCACCCTCGGCCTGCTGCCCGGCGGCGGCGGTGTCGCGCGCACCGTGCGACTGCTCGGCATCCAGAACGCGCTGATGGGCGTACTGCTGCAGGGACCCCGGCTGCGTCCGGAGAAGGCCAAGGAGATCGGCCTGATCCACGAGGTCGTCGGCAGCGTCGAGGAACTCCTGCCCGCCGCGAAGGCGTGGCTCAAGGCCAACCCCGAGGCCGTGCAGCCGTGGGATGTCAAGGGCTTCAAGATCCCCGGTGGCTCGCCCACGAGCCCGTCGGTCGCGCAGTTCCTGCCCGCGATGCCGGCCATCCTGCGTCGTCAGCTCAAGGGCGCCCCGATGCCCGCACCGCGAGCAATCCTCTCGGCCGCGGTCGAAGGTGCGCTGGTGGACATCGACACCGCCACCGAGATCGAGACCCGCTACTTCGTGTCGCTGGTGACCGGTCAGGTCGCGCAGAACATGATCAAGGCGTTCTTCTTCGACCTCAACCACATCAACGGCGGCGGCTCGCGTCCCGACGGCTACGACAAGTGGACCGCCACCAAGGTCGGCGTCATCGGCGCAGGCATGATGGGTGCGGCCATCGCGTATGTCTCGGCCAAGGCCGGTATCGACGTCGTGATCAAGGACATCGACCTCGACGCGGCCAAGCGCGGCAAGGCCTACTCGGAGAAGCTCGAGGAGAAGGCACTCTCGCGTGGCAAGACCACGAAGGAGAAGTCCGACGCCCTGCTCGCTCGCATCCACCCGACCGTCGACGCGGCGGACTTCTCCGGTGTCGACCTGGTGATCGAGGCCGCCTTCGAGTCGGTCGACGTCAAGCACAAGGTGTTCCAGGAGATCGAGGACATCGTCTCCCCCGACGCCGTGCTCGGGTCGAACACCTCGACGCTGCCGATCACCATCCTCGCCGAGGGCGTCAAGCGCTCCGAGGACTTCATCGGGATCCACTTCTTCTCGCCCGTCGACAAGATGCCGCTGGTGGAGATCATCAAGGGCGCGAAGACCTCGGATGCGGTGCTGGCCAAGGTCATCGACTACACGCTCGCGATCAAGAAGACCCCGATCGTCGTCAACGACAGCCGTGGCTTCTTCACCTC
>NZ_JAEMTF010000179.1:2131-4281 GCF_016462415.1 Williamsia sp.
GGCAAGGGCTTCTACGACTACGACGAGAACGGCAAGCGCACCGGTCTGTGGCCGGGACTGCGTGAGGAGTTCAAGTCGGGCAGCACGGAGGTCCCGTTCCAGGACCTCATCGACCGGATGCTGTTCGCCGAGTCCCTCGAGACCGTGAAGTGTTTCGACGAGGGCGTGCTGGAGTCGATCCCCGACGCCAACATCGGCTCGATCTTCGGCATCGGCTTCCCCGCGTGGACCGGTGGTGTGATCCAGTACATCAACCAGTACCCGGGTGGACTGCAGGGCTTCGTCGATCGCGCGAACGACCTGGCGTCGAAGTACGGCAAGCACTTCGAGCCGCCGCAGTCGCTGGTCGACAAGGCCGCGAAGGGCGAGAAGTACTGATCTGACCGTCACGGCAGATGCTCGACGAGCGGCCCGGTTCCTCACAGAGGAGCCGGGCCGCTTTTCTGTGCTGACCGCGGTGCCCTGTCGGCGGCTTGTGTCTTCCATGTCCTGGGTTCTCAGGCCGCTGACGGTGCGGAAGCCCGCTCGTCGAGTCTGCGTTGTCTGTCTGTCAGGTGACGGTGCGCTGTCAGCACACTCGACGGCGGTTTCCACACAGTCAGCCCAACAGCGATCGCGGAGTACCCCCGTAGACTGACGCCGCGGGCTTTCCTTTCGACGCAGGGTCCGCAATAGTGACATCCATGAATGGCAACAATGTGTCCGCGCGGCCCGACCACGAGATCGTGATCGTCGGTGGTGGGTTCTCCGGCATCGGTGCGGCCATCATCCTCGCCCGCGCCGGGTTCACCGACTACCTCTTGGTCGAGGACGGCGATGGACTCGGTGGCGCCTGGTTCTGGAACACCTATCCCGGTGTCGGGGTCGACATCCCGTCGTTCAGCTACCAGTTCTCGTTCGAGCAGATCTCTGATTGGTCGCGGGTCTACGCGCCCGGCGACGAGCTCAAGAACTACGCCGACCACTGCGTCCGCAAGTACGGGGTGGACCAGCACACCCGACTCAACACGCGGATCGTCGGTGCGGTGTTCGACGACGACACCGACATCTGGACCCTGACCACCGCCACCGGCGACACCATCTCCGCGCGCCATGTCGTCGGCGCGACCGGGGTGCTGACCCAGCCGAAGCCGCCCGCGATCGACGGTCTCGACGATTTCACCGGCACCGTGATGCACACCGCGCGGTGGGACCACGACGTCGACCTCGCAGGCAAGCGCGTGGCGATCGTCGGCACCGGGGCCTCGGCGGTGCAGGTGATCCCGTCTATCGCGCCGGAGGTGGCGCACCTGACGGTCTTCCAGCGCACCGCGATCTGGTGTCTGCCCAAGCCCGACGCGATCCTGCCCGGACCCGCCCGCCTGGCGTTGCGGCGCATCCCCGGACTCAAACGCGTCGCGCGCACGGTGAGCCAGGCGTTCGTCGAGCTGAACTTCCCCACCCCGGCGCACTTCAACGGCATCGTGCCGATTGCGACGGTGGGGGAGCGGATGGGGCGCAGGCACCTGAAGAATCAGGTGACCGACCCCGAGACACGGGCGAAGCTGACGCCGCACTACTCCCTGGGGTGCAAGCGTCCGAGCTTCTCCAACGCCTATCTGCGTGCCTTCAACCGCGACAACGTGACGCTCGAGACCTCGGGCATCGAGTCGGTGACCCCGACCGGGGTCCGCACCGTCGACGGGACCGACCACGACGTCGACATCCTCATCCTCGCCACCGGGTTCAAGGTGTTCGAGCACGGCAACATGCCGCCCTTCCCGGTGCAGGGATCGGGCGGTCGCGACCTCGAGACGTGGTGGGACGAGAACCGCTTTCAGGCATTCCAGGGCGTCTCGGTGCCCGGGATCCCCAACTTCTTCACCATCCTCGGCCCGTACGGGTTCAACGGATCGTCGTACTTCAACCTCATCGAGACCCAGTCGAATCACATCGTGCGGGTGCTGCGGCACGCGCGCGAACAGGCGGCGACGCGGGTCGAGGTGACCGAGAAGGCCAACGCGGAGTACTTCGAGTCGGTACTGGGCCGGCGGAAGAACCAGGTGTTCTTCCAGGGTGGCTGCGGAAACGCCAACAGCTACTACTTCGACGTCCACGGCGACGTCCCGTTCCGTCCCTCGCCCACGCTCGAGACGATGTGGGCGAGCCGT
>NZ_JAEMTF010000099.1:0-4261 GCF_016462415.1 Williamsia sp.
GCCGCGTGGATACCGCTGGCCGCGCTCTGTCTCGCGTTCTTCGTCGAGATGGTCGACAACACGTTGCTGTCCATCGCGCTGCCCACGATCGGGCGCGACCTCGGGAGCGGAACCACTGCGCTGCAGTGGGTGACCGGCGCCTACTCGCTCACCTTCGGCGGCCTGCTGCTGACCGCGGGATCGATCGCCGATCGGTTCGGCCGCCGCCGGGTGCTGTTGGTCGGGCTCGGCGTCTTCGGCTCGGTGAGCCTGCTCGTCCTCGCCGTGACGTCGACCGGCGAACTCATCGGCCTCCGAGCCGCGCTCGGGGTCGCGGCTGCGGCGATGGCGCCGATCACCAACTCGTTGGTCTTCCGGCTCTTCGACGACAAGACCCTGCGGATGCGTGCGATGACCGTGATGATCGTGGTCGGTATGGCGGGATTCGTCCTCGGGCCGGTTCTGGGCGGCACTGCCTTGGCCCACGTCAGGTGGGAATGGTTGTTGGTCGTCAACGCACCGATCGCGCTGATCGCCGCAATTGGTGTCCGACTGGGTGTTCCGGCCGACCGACCCGGCGACCTCACCGCCGACAAGCTCGATCTGCCCGGCGCGTTGCTCAGCATCACGACGATCGGTCTCGCGTGCTGGTCGCTGACCAGCGGTGTGGAACACGGTTGGCTCTCGACGCCGACTGTCACCTCGATCGTCGGTGCCGTGGCTGCCGGAGTGGCGTTCGTCTGGCACGAACGCCGCAGCGCTGCGCCGATGCTGGACCTGCGCCTGTTCTCGAGCGGAACGGTGCGGGGTGCGGCCATCGCGCAGGTCGGTACGTCGATCGCCATGGCGAGTGTGATGTTCGGGCTGATCCTGCACTTCCAGTACGCGTACGGGTGGAGCCCGATGCGTGCCGGGCTGGCCAACCTACCGATCATCGTGACGATGGTCGTGGCCACGCCGCTCTCGGAGTGGCTCGCCGCACGATTCGGTCACCGCATCGCCTGCGTCATCGGTGCGCTCTGCCTCGCCGGCTCGCTCGGGGGCCTGTCGTGGGGCGTCGAGCACGGGTACGCCGCCATCGCGGCCTCGATGGTCCTGATGACGATCGGGCTGCGCACCGTGATGACGATCTGCGCGATCGCCCTCGTCGACGCCATGCCGGCCAACCGCACCTCGATCGGTGCCGCCCTCAACGACACCGCCCAGGAGGTGGGCACCAGTGTGGGCACCGCGGTCGTCGGCACACTCATCGCGGCCCTGGTCACCACGCAGCTGCCGAGCGGCGCCTGGAGCAGCGCCCTGATCGACTCCTTCTTCCACGGAGAGCGGATCACCTACGCGGTGCTCGCCGTTGTCGTCGGGGTCGTCGCCGTCGGCGGGGCTCTCACGCTCACCGACTCGCGCAACGCCTCCGAGGTCGATTGACCTGTGCGCCCCACCGTCTGGGTCGGGAGTCGGCCCCTGCCTGCTCGTCGAGACCTTCCCGTGACCTGGGCACGTTCCCGTACCGATCGCCGCGCGATCGCCCAGGATGTCGGACGCCGGACCTAGTGTCGACTCGTGAGCGAAAACAACACCGGTCCCGCCCGTCGCGTGGGTACCCACAAGTCGATCGCCGACCTCGTTGCCGAGGATCACACCCTCGCAGAGGTCGCTGTCGCGTTGGACATGTCGGTCATCGAGGTGCTCCGGTGGTACACGGAGATGGCCGCACTGCTGCACGTGCGAGAACTGCCTGCTCTCGCGAAACGCCTGCGCGCCATGGAGTACGGGGCGTCCACCGTCGCCCCATGGAGCAGGGAGATGTTCACCGTCGACTCCGGCGCCGTGCCGGTGCAGACCACGTCCCTCGCGGGCTAGGGGATCGGGCACCGTAGGCGGCGTCGCGCTCTGCAAACGAGAGCGCGCAGGCCGACGCGCCGATAGCATCCCCGGCATGGACAGGGCGAGTGCGACGCCGCGACCCGGGCAACCGGTGCGCGGTTCGGCAACCGGGCGCCCGATCATGGTGCTGCTCGACCTGCTGGGTCGTCGGGCGGCCCTCGGGGTGCTGTGGGCGCTCGCCGACGGACCGGCGTCGTTTCGGGCGTTGCAGGAACGTGCGGGAGGTGTGGCCGCGAGCACGCTCAACACCCGCCTGGCCGAGCTCCGCGGCGTTGATCTCGTGATGCGGACCGACGACGGTTATGCACTCACCGCCGACGGCACCGACCTGCTCGCGGCGGGCGAGCCGTTGATCGAGTGGGTCAACGACTGGGCCGCGAAGCTCGACCCACCCGCGGGCGCCTAGGTCACTTGTTGGCGAGGACGATCTGCGATCCGAGGAAGGCCACGTAGGCGCCGAGTGCGACCCAGCCCGCCGTGCGCGTCGCCGGGATCGCGATGGCCGCACCGACCACCGTCTCGGTGAAGCCGTTGCGCTTGATCCACGTGCTCGTGTCCTTCGGGAACGCCTGCACGGTGATCGCCTGGAACGCCTGCGGCACCACGAAGTGTGCGACACCCGTCGCGGCCAAGGTGACTCCGACGGCGGTGGGAACGAATGCGGACTGGTTGCTCATGGACGTCCTTCACGTGGGGATGGCTGCGATCTCACATCAGAGTCAAGCGCACCGGTGCTCTCAAAACAAGAGCGAGAAGCCCTGAACGGATCGGGTCAGCTCCGCCACGGGGACTCGGCCGCGGCCAGCTCCATGCGCGTGACACCGTTCTCGCGCCGCTCGCGGAGCAGTTCGCCGGGCGTCGAATAGCGCGGTGCCGCAGCCTCGTCGCGCGCGGCGTGGTCCACGATGGCGTCGACGAGCGAGCGCACCATCGACAACCGCGGATATCGAGCGTGGATGTCGTCCGCATGGTCGCGGACCACGTCCGCCTGCCGTCCGAAATCGATACCGACACCCTCGCGGACGAGGTAGGCGAGCAGACCCCGACGCTCGGCGATGCCCGGGCTCGTATGGATGGCGATGGCCTCCCAGACGCGGTCGACATCCGTCGCCGTCACACCGTGGTCGGTCAGCAGCGCGGCGGCGAGGTCGGCGCCCTCGACCTCGAACCGTTGACGCCCCGGAGCGCGGGAGCCCGCGCCGAGGTCGTGCATGACGGTCGCCGCGAACAGGAGCCCCGGGTCGTAGTCGGCGTCGCGCGTGGCGTTCTCGTGATCGGCGAGGAGCACCGCCCACAGGTAGCTGCGCACCGAATGGTTGAACACGGATTCGGACTCGGTGGATCGAGCCGCCTGCAGTGCGGCGATGGCGATCGGATCGGTCGGGATCTCGAGGAGAAGTGGCATGTCCCTGATCCCACCCGCGCCGCGCCGGTGGCACCAGTGGCCACAAAGCCCTGTCCCGCTCGAAAATGGTCACGTGACACACAACGTGGCCGTGCTGGTCCTTCCGAGAGCCCTCCCACTCGACCTCGGCATCCCCATGCAGATCTTCGGGTTCGACCCCCGTTACTCGCTGACCGTGTGCGCGGACCCCGACCTGGGTCCCACCCCGGTCGGGGGAGTGACGATGTCGGGAACCGAGCCACTCGGCGCGCTCGCGCACGCGGACACCGTCGTCGTACCGGGCGTCGAGAATCCGGTGGCAGCCGTTTCGGCGGCCACTCTGGCGGCCCTGGCTGCAGCAGCCGACCGGCAAGCGCGGATGGTGTCGATCTGCACCGGGGTCTTCGCGCTCGCCGCCGCCGGCCTACTGACGGGACGGACGGTCACCACGCACTGGCAGGAGGCAGACCGCCTTGCGCAGATGTATCCCCGGCTGACCGTCGACCCGCGCCCGCTGTTCCTCGACGACGGCGACATCCTGACCTCGGCGGGCGTGACCGCAGGCGTCGACCTCTGCCTGCACCTCATCGCGCGTGACTTCGGCTCCGGCGCAGCCAACCAGCGGGCGCGGGCCATCGTCGCACCTCCGAGACGCAGCGGTGGCCAGGCCCAGTTCATCCCGGTGGCTCGCCCGACGGCGCGCGGAGAACGTCTCGCCGACCTGCGGGCGTGGATGACCGACGACCCCAGAGCACGTCACACCCTCACCGAACTCGCTGCGCGCGTGCCCTGTTCACCACGAACCCTGGTCCGTGCCTTCGTCGCCGAGACAGGTCTGACGCCCGCACAGTGGATGGTGACGGTCCGGATCGACCTCGCGCGCGAGATCCTGGAGACCACCGACCTGCCGGTCGAGCAACTCGGTGAGCGAACCGGACTCGGATCCCCCGCCGCGACGCGTGCAGCGTTCCGAAAGGCCTGCGGCGTGAGTCCGGAGCGGTATCGGCGGACCTT
>NZ_JAEMTF010000099.1:4361-16514 GCF_016462415.1 Williamsia sp.
GACATGACCCGCGGTATGGGCGCGCACCGACACCCCGGGATGAGCGGGGCGACGCTGAATCTCAATCGCAACAAGCGCAGCGTGGTGATCGACGCCAAGGCGCCGCACGGACGGGAGGCGATCGAGGCCCTGGCCGCCACCGCGGACGTGTTCATCACCAACGTCCGCCCTCAGGCCATGGAGCGACTCGGCCTGACCGCGGCGGTCCTTCGGGACATCAACCCCCGGTTGATCTACGCACGCGGACAGGGCTTCCGGAGCGACAGCCCACTGCGCGACCGCGCCGCCTACGACGACATCATCCAGGCGGCATCCGGTCTGGTGTCGCTCAACCACCAGGTCTCCGGCGAACCGTACTTCGTTCCCACCGTCCTGGCCGACAAGATCTGCGGGATGCAGATCGCCCAGTCGGTCCTCGCGGCGCTGGTGTACCGCGACCGAACCGGGCACGGTCAGGACATCGAGGTGCCGATGGTCGACACCATGCTCGCCTTCAACCTGGTCGAGCATCTCGCGGCGGCGACGTTGGACCCGGAGGCGCCGTTCGGATATCGGCGCGCGCTGAGCACCACCCGGAAGGCGCAGCGCACCGCCGACGGCTGGATGTGCATCCTGCCCTACAACGATCGCAACTGGCGCGACTTCTTCACCTTCGTCGACCGCGCCGATCTCATCGACGACGAACGGTTTCAGTCGATGTCCACCCGAGCCGACAACGCCGACGACCTGTATCGCCTCGTCGCGGAACTGACGCCGTCGCGGACCTCGGCCCAGTGGCAGGAGTTCTGCGACAGGGTCAGCATCCCTGCGGCCCCGGTGCTCGACCTCAAGGCGGCCACCGAGACCGAGTACGCGGTCACCGGAGGGCTCGTCGCCGATGCCGAACACCCGACGGAGGGCACCTACCGCCTCGTCGCGAACCCGGTCCACTACTCGGTGGACCCCAATCCGACGATGCGTCACTGCCCGTCGATCGGAGAACACACCGCCGAGGTGCTCACCGAGATCGGTTGCGCAGCAATGCTCTCGACGACTGAATCGACCACCGACATGAACGGAGCACACCGATGACCACCGACGATCGAGGCCGCGCAGTGGCGCAACTGGTCCGGTTCCCCGACCCGCTGCTCCCTGATCGTGCCGAGGAGCTGCGAAGCGAGGTCCGGGACTTCATCGCCGAGGAACGAGCCAACGGAACGGTCATGGGACGACCGGATTCGTGGCTGTCGGGATGGGACCGCGGGTTCAGCGAACGCCTGGCGGCACGGGGATGGGTCGGTATGGCGCTGCCCACCGAGTTCGGCGGCAGTGGAGCCGGTCCGATCGCACGGTACGTCGTCATCGAGGAACTGCTGGCCGCCGGAGCCCCGGTCTCGGCGCATTGGGTGTCCGACCGGCAGGCCGGCGTCTCGATCCTGTCGCACGGCACCGAGGAGCAGAAGCGTGCGTTCCTGCCCGCGATCGCGGCCGGACGATGCTTCTTCTCGATCGGGATGAGCGAACGTGAGAGCGGCTCGGATCTCGCATCCGTGCAGACCCGGGCCGAGCGCACCGACGGCGGTTGGCGCCTGAACGGTACGAAGATGTGGACCGGCGGTGCGCATCTCAACGACTACGCCATCGTGCTCGCCCGATCGTCGGATCACGACGACCGCCACGAGGGGCTCACCCAGTTCATCGTCGATCTGCGTGCCCCGGGAGTGCGGGTGGAACCGATCCGCCTGCTGACCGGGGAGCACCGATTCAACGCGGTCCACCTCGAGGACGTCCTCGTTCCCGACAACCGCGTCCTCGGCGCCGAGGGGGACGGGTGGCGGCAGGTCACCGGTGAACTCGCCTTCGAGCGAAGCGGTCCCGAACGCTTCCTGTCCACGCTTCCGGTACTGACGTCGCTGGTGCGGCTGTTGGCCTCGGCGTCGACGTCGCAGCACCAGCAGTCGGTGGTGGGGCATCTCGTCGCCCGCCTCATCTCGCTGCGCGCGATGTCGCTGGGCGTGGCGTCCGCGCTGCAGGCCGGCGCCTCGCCCGACGTGCAGGCCGCGATCGTGAAGGACCTCGGAACCCGTTTCGAGGGAGATCTGATCGAGCAGGTCCGGGCCGTCTCGCCGGTCGCACCCAACCGATCGGCAACGATCGGCGGCCACGCAGAGCTGCTGGCCTTCGCCCTGCTCCACACACCCGGATACACCCTGCGCGGCGGCACCAACGAGATCCTCCGCGGGGTCATCACCAAGGAGGTCACTGCGCGATGAGCACCACGATCAGCACCGAGGGCGTGCGCACACACGCCACCGACATCGACGACGTGCGTCAGGCCGGATATCTCGCCGCCGAGGCGCCCACAGGCGAGACCCTGCTCGTCGCCGGCCCGCTCCTGCGGGCGGCGGGGCTATCCGCGACCGAGGGATCGGTGACGGTTGCCGTCGCCGATGCGGACTCGCTGGTGGTCCGATACCGCCACGTCGACATCGACTCCGCGGTCGGCCCGGCCGGTGCCGCGGGTACCGACACGGCCCTGGTCGTGTCCGGGACGATCGCCCGGGTGTCGGGGACACGCAATGCCGACACGGTCCTCGTCCTCGCCGAGAGCCCCGGTGGCCCGGTGGTGTTCGACGCCACGTCGGGAGTCACGATCGTCGGCACGGAGACCGATCTGGCCGGGAACCCCTCGGCCACACTCGTCTTCGACGGAATGACGGTCGCCGATCCCGCTCCGGTACGACGCGAGGTGGCTGATGACACCCGACTGCGAATCGCGGCGGTGCATGCACTGCTCATCGCCGGGGCGGCGGAGCGATGCGCCGAGATGACCGTGACGCACACTGCCACGCGCCGACAGCTCGGACGCACACTCGACCATTTCCAGGCGGTGAAGCAGAACCTGGCGCTGCTGCTGGAGGAGGTCGCCCTGGTACGCGCAGTGTCAGCCCTGGCGGGCCGGCACCTCGTCGCCACCGACGCATCGCCGCTCGGCACGGCCGCGCGCCACGCCGTGATGGCCGCAGTCGTGCAGGCGAGCGCGTCCGCCGGCGAGATCGCCCGCCTGTCCCATCAGCTGCATGGCGCAATCGGTTTCACCGAACTCAGCGAGTTGCATCGCTTCACGACCCGCCTGTGGGCGTGGCGTGAGGCCATCGATTCCGGCGATTGGGCCGCGCAGCTGGGATCGGACGCGACCGTCGCCGGCGCAGAAGGACTCTGGACCATGATCACCGCAACCACCGAGGAGACATTGTGAGCACCGAGGGAATCCACATCACCGTCCGTGACCATGTCGGCTGGATCGAACTGGACCGGCCGGAGAAGAAGAACGCCTTCACCCCGGAGATGTTGCGCGAGTGGGCCGACGCCTATCGGCGCTTCGACACCGACCCCGAGGTGCGCGTGGTCGCGGTGACGGCATCCGGGGACGCGTTCTGCGCGGGCGCCGATCTCGGCGCCCTGCAGGAGAAGGCCACCTCGCCGCTGGCCAGTCGACAGTTGATGACCGAGTACGTCCAACCGGTGGCGCTGGCGGCCGAGAATCTCGCCAAGCCTCTGGTGTTCGGGCTCAACGGTGTCGCGGTGGGTGCCGGACTCGACATGGCGCTGGCCGGTGACTACCGCATCGCGGCCGACACGGCACGCTTCTCGGAGGGGTACATCCGTGTCGGACTGGTCCCCGGAGACGGCGGATGTCACTACCTGCCGCCGATCGTCGGACGATCACGGGCCCTGCGTATGTTGTGGACGGGCGAGTTCGTCTCGGCGACAACCGCGTTGGAGTGGGGACTGGTCGACGAGGTCCACCCGTTCGACGAGGTGCGCACCGCGCTGGAGACGATGGTCCACCGGCTGGCCGCGCAGCCGCCGGTCGCGGTCCAGCTGATCAAGCGAGCGGTCCGGGCGGGTGCCCACGGCGACCTCCGCACGTCGCTGGACCTCATCGCCTCCCATCAGGCGGTTGTGCAGTCGACCGCCGACTCGGCCGAGGCGATGAGTGCGTTCACCGAGCGCCGGGCGCCGCACTTCGTCGGACGGTGACGCGCGGGCGTTGTCGCTAGGTGAGCCGCGTCGAACCGAGCAGGGCCACGACCCGATCAACCATCGGATCGGTGGCCCCGGAGCGGCTCACCAGGCAGGTCCGCAACGTCAGATCGTCGTCGATGTCGGCCAACGCGATCACCGCCACCCCGGGAGCCGTCATCGCTGCCACCGACGTCGGCACGAGAGCGACGCAGCCGCCGGCCGACACGTGTCCGAGCAGCCCGGGTAGGCCGTCGGCGCGCGCGGCGACCATGGGGGCGAAGCCCGCTCGGCGACAGGCGGATTGCACCTGCTCACCGAGTTCCGACCAGGCGTTGGGCAAAAGAGCGAACCGCTCATCGCGGAGTTCGACCAACCGGACCGACGACGTCGCGGAGAGGCGATGCCCGACCGGGACCGCGACCCCGAGGCGTTCGTCGGGCAGCGCGCGCAGGTCGACGCCGTTGTGGTCGGCCAGGGGTGCGCGTGCCAACGCGATGTCGAGGCTCCCGGCGCGCACGGCAACCACCAGCTCGGCCGAGGAACGCTGGGTCAGGTGGACGCGGACCCCGGACATCTTGCGATGCACCAGCCCGAGCAGTCGCGGTACCGTCTCGTGGGCGAGGCCGGCGACATGCCCGACCCGCAGGTCCCCTTCGGCACCGTCGGCGATCCGTCGAGCACGTTCGACGGCCGCACGCTGCGCTACCAGTAACTGGCGCGCGTCGTCGGCGAAGGAACGACCAGCCGCGGTCAACCGAACGCCTCGCCGCGACCGTTCCAGCAACTCGACACCCACCGCGCGCTCGAGTCGTTGGATGGCCTGTGTGAGCGGTGGCTGCGTCATCATCAGCCGCGCCGCCGCGCGGCCGATGTGCTCCTCGTCGGCGACCGCAACGAACTGCTCGAGGGCTCGCTGGGAGATCTCCACGTCATGGACTGTAATCCGGGATGACGGTGCGAGATGTGCTCCGGCATCCGGATCGGCGGTCGACCGCTACTCGGACTGGCCCGGAGCGGCAGCGAGCTGGTGCGTGTCGACGAAAACCAGCGCACCATCGTCGGTCAGGACAGCCCATCGCCGCGCAGGGTCGGAGATGTGCGTCGAGTTGACCTCTACGCCGTGGGCGTCGAACTCGCCGAAGTCGTCGACGATCCGTCCCGACGTCTCGAGGTCGCTACCGGGGTACACGATCACGGGAGCGTCGACCGTCGGGTTCCACATCGGTTCACAGTGGACCCCCGGTCCTGAGACGATGCTGAGAGCGGCTGGTCAGCATGTGCCGTGACGTTCGGTCGATCCCGAAGCCGACAACCGCGGGCACCGCGACGACGGCGGCGACGGCCAGGGCAACGGCCGCGGCGACATCCGAGAACCAGTGCGCGCCGAGATACAACCGGGAGAGGGCGACACCCGACGCCACGATCACAGCAGCGGTGACGACCCACCACCGTGTGCGCGAACGCGCGGCACTCGTCGTGATGACCGCGAGCCCGATCAGCAGCGCGGCCGCACCGGTGACGTGGCCGGACGGGAACGACATGGCGAGTTCTGGTGAGGCGACCTGATCGAACGTCGGTGGGCGGAGACGGTCGACGGCGAGTTTGATGACCTCGCATGCGGCGCCGGCGACTGCAACCGTCGCGAGCAGCTGGACCGCGCGGATCAGGGTGCGATCCACAGCGACCAGAACGGCGGCCGCGACGACGGTCCAGATGCCTGTCCACATGGGGGCGAACAGGTCGGTCACCGTGGTTGCCGCAGATGTGGCGCCCGACGACCTGTGATCGACCATCCAGCTCAGGACGCCCGCATCGATCGACCGGAGTGGGTTGTGGCCGACCGCGATCGCCACCCCCAGGAGAGCCACCACCGCGACGAGCGCGACCGTGACCTCGATTCGGGTGAGATGAGATTTCATCAGACCACTGTGACGATCCGATCCTGTGGTGACGCTGAGCCGCTGCGCCCTCAGCCCACGGCAGTGCCCACGAGTGCACCGATCAGGTAGGTCACCGCCATGGCGATGACGCCACCGACGGTCACCCGCAGTACCGCACGGCCGCGACCCGCGTCACCGATGGTGGCGCTGAGAAAACCGGTCAGGGCCAACGCGACGGCGACGACGACGAAAGTGATCGGGATTCGAAGATGGGCGGGCAGAAGCATGATCGCAAGAAATGGGAGCAGCGCGCCCGCGGTGAACGAGATCGCCGACGAGATCGCGGCCTGCCACGGATTCGTCAGTTCCTCGGGGTCGATGCCGAGTTCGGCGTCCACATGCGCCGCGAACGCGTCGTTCTCGGTCAGCTCCATCGCGACCTGCCAGGCGGTCTCCGGGGTCAGTCCTTTCGACTCGTAGATCGCGGCCAGTTCTTCGAGTTCCTCTTCCGGCTGCTCGCGGAGTTCGGCGCTCTCCTTTGCGAGAAGTGCTTTCTCGGTGTCCCGTTGGGTGCTGACCGAGACGTACTCACCCAGGGCCATGGAGACGGCGCCTGCGGTCAGACCGGCCAGGCCGGCGGTGAAGATGTGGCCGCGGTCGGCCGATGCGGCCGCGACCCCGATGACTATCCCGGCCGTCGAGACGATGCCGTCGTTCGCGCCGAGGACACCGGCGCGCAGCCAGTTCAGCTTGTTGCCGGGTGCGGAGGCGTGCGGCTCGGCGTCGTGCTGAGCGGGTGTGGTCGATGACATGCGATCAATGAAAGCGGATCGAGACCTCGGCGTCCAGGCAGTGCAGCCAAACCTCAACCGCCCGAGTTCGGTTCGTCCACTGTTGCGCGGATCACAAGTGCCCGTGGGAAAGTGGCCGAAGTCAGGACAGCCTGGTCTAACCGGACCAGACCGACTGGGCGCCGGCGTCGCCGATGCGATAGACCCAGATCACCGCCCCCACTGCCACGATCACCAGGACGACCCCGAGGACACCGGCGATCGCGACCTGAGTTCGCCCGTGGGTCAATGCCGGGACCCGGTCGTTGAACCAGGCGCCCTCCCGGAACCACGGGCTGGTGAAGGCCCACCACAGGAAGGCGAACACGAACAGCGGGGCGGCCCAATAGATCATCTGGTCGCCGAGCTCGGTGTGCCGGTCCAGGACCGCGCTCGGCGGTGTCTTCTTCTCCAACGACTCCCCGGCACTCGTCGCGATCGGAGTAGCCGCGAGCGCCACAGCCGCGATGATCGGGGTGATGATCCCCAGCTTGCGACGGGCGGCGGGCCACGCCACCCCGAGCACGGCGAACACGGCGGCCAACGGGATCAGCACGACCACGAAGTGCACGACGAGTGGGTGCAGGGGCAAGCCGTTGAAACTGTCCATGAGTCGTGACGGTAGGCGCCGGTTGTTGAGAGGGTGCTGAGAATCGGGAATCGGCTGTAGCGGGGGATACTGAAACGGTGCGGGTACTGGTGATCGAGGACGACCGCAACGGCGCGGAGACGGTGCGGCGGACACTGGTCGCGGAAGGATGGGTCGTCGACGTCGAGGACAACGGCGAGGACGGTCTCTTCGCAGCGAGCACCGACACCTATGACGTGCTGATCGTCGACATCATGATGCCGCGACTCAACGGCTACGAGGTCGTCCGGGAGCTCCGCGCGAAGCAGGTGTGGACACCCGTTCTCATGCTGACGGCCAAGGATGGCGACTACGACCAGGTCGACGCCTTCGATTTCGGTGCCGACGATTATCTGATCAAACCGTTCTCGGTGGCGGTCCTCGTCGCCCGTCTCCGTGCGCTGGTGCGTCGCGGCGCACCCCAGCGGCCGGTGACCCTCACTGCCGGTGACCTGTCGCTGGATCCGAGCGGCCACAGGGTCTGGCGCGGCAACACCGAGATCGACCTGACCCCCAGGGAATTCGCGATGCTCGAGTTCATGATGCGGAACAAGGGGACGGTGATCAGCAAGGCCGACATCCTCCGGTCGGTGTGGGACAGCAACTATCACGGCGACGAGAACGTGGTCGAGGTGTATGCCGGGTATCTGAGGCGCCGCATCGACACCCCGTTCGGACGAACCGCCCTGCAGACCGTTCGAGGTGTGGGTTATCGACTCGCCGCCGACGGCGGCTCGTCCGCCTGATCCGCGCCCGGGAGTGGAAGGACGACCGTCACGGCCGCGCCTCCGCCGACCGCCTCGTCCACGCGTACATCGCCGTCATGCGCGTGCACGATCTCGGCGACGATCGCGAGCCCCAGGCCCGAACCGCCACGTGATCGTTGTCGATCGGTGTCGAGTCGGACGAATCGCTGGAACACCCGCTGTCGATCCGGTTCGGGTATGCCTTGTCCGTCGTCGCTGATGGTCACCGATGCCGTGCCGGCGGCGGAGTCGCTCGACATGGAGATCTCGACGCAATCGAGTGCATGGCGCGCGGCGTTGTCGGCGAGGTTGCGGACGGCTCGGGTGAGCTTGTCGCGATCACCCCGAACGCGTATCGCCTCGACGTCCGCGTGCACCCGGATCCTTCCGAGCCGTTCGAGTCGCCGGGCCTCGGCATCGACGATGTCGTCGAGATCGACATCCTCGACGGTCAGTGGGACGCCGTTCTCGTCGGCCCGGGCGAGCAGGAGGAGGTCGTCGACCATGGTCTGCAGGCGATGCGCCTCCGGTAGGACCACCGTGTCGATCGTGTCGGTGTCGAGGGGGCGACCGCTGGTGCGCGCCAGATCGAGCATGCCCACGATCGTCATCAACGGGCTGCGTAGCTCGTGGGACGCGTCGCCGACGAAATGCAGCTGACGTTCGCGGGCGGACTGGAGTCGGTCCAGCATCTGGTTCATCGTCGAGGCGAGTGTCGCGATCTCATCGCCGGTGTCCGGTTCCGACACCCGTCGGCTCAGGTCCGAGCTCGACATCGACGCGACCTGGGAGCGGATCTGTTCCACCGGCCGGAGGGTCCGCCCGACGACGTAGTGGACCGCGGCGGCGAGCATGAGAAGGATGACCGGGAACACCACGCAGAAGAGCACCGCAACCGTCAGCACCACATCGTTGATCGGCCCCTCGGCGGCACCGACGATGACGGTGAGGGGTCCTCCCGGGGTCGTCACTCCGAGAACGCTGCCGCGGTACTCGTCATCGCCCGACCTCATGCGCGCGTCGTCGACAGTGCGTCGCGCACCCGGGGCGGCACCGCCGGACAGCGGGCTCTGGCGGGCGTTGGGTGTGCCGGCCAGGACCGTTCCGTCCGGGCTGACGATCTGGATGGCATCGACATCGTCGGACGGGGCCAGTAATTGGACGTCGATGGTGGCCGGCGACTCGTTCTGCAACGCCTGGGCAATCTGGCCCGCTCGCGCGGACGTGGCCCCGTCGGCGGCGTTGAGCAGCGACTCGTGCAGGACGAACAGCATGATCGCGGCGGCGAGGGCGAGAGCGACCGCGAGCAGGAGGGTGGCGATGACCGTCAGGCGGATCCGTACCCCGGCCAGACGTCTGCGTAGCCAGGTGAGACGGTTGCTCACGGTTCCGGGATCACCCATCCCCCGAGGGTAGGTCCGCCGACCTGTGAAAACGCCATGCCGTGTCGGCGACGTACTGATTCAGCGGCGAGCGAGACCTACGTCAGCGCGGACGCGAGGCGGCGCCACTGTTCGCGCGGAAAGGCCTGGGGGTCGGCGCCCAGAATCTGCACGCACACGTGATTCGCGCCGGCGTCCCGGTGCTCGTGCACACGCCGCACGATCGCGTCCTCGTCACCCCACGCGATGATCGCGTCGAACAACCTGTCGCTCACCGAGGTGAGGTCGTCCTCGGTGAAGCCGGACCGCAGCAGATTGTTGGCGTAGTTCGGCAGCTGCAGGTACGCGCGCAGCCAGTCGGTGCCGATGCTGCGCGCCTCGTCGGCATCGGTGGTCAGGATCGCGGTCTGCTCGGGCAGCAGTTGCGGTCCGGGGCCGAGGGTCTCGCGCGCGCCCGCGGTGAAGTCCGGGGTCACCAGGTAAGGGTGCGACCCGTTGGCGCGTGTCGCCGAGAGCGCCAACATCTTCGGACCCAATGCGGCCAACACGCGGGACTCGATGGGGACCGGGTTCTCAGTGGCGTCGATGGCATCGAGAAAAGCCCTCGTCGACGCGAGTGGCCTCGTGTAGCGGCCCGGGTCGCCGGCGTCGACCAACGGCGCGTGACTGACGCCGATACCCATCAGAAAGCGGTCGCCGTGTTCACCGACGAGTTCGTGGTAGGCGGTGGCGACGTCGGCGGGCTCGTGCATCCACAGGTTGAGGATGCCGGTGGCGACGACGACACGTTCGGTCGCACCCATGAGGTTGGCGACGGAGTCGAACACCGGCCCACCGACGTCGGGAATCCACAGGGCGGTGTAACCCAGGGTCTCGAGTTCGGCTGCGGAGTCAGCTGATTCGGCTGAGTCTCCGTACCTCAGTTGAGAACTCCAGATACCTACACCGTCGAGCTTCGCCAATTCGATCCCCGATCAGAAGTAGTGCGCGCGACCGCCGACCTTGCGGCCGGTGCGGCCCAGGACGACGAGGACGATTCCGACGACGGCCAGGATGGCCCCGATCGTCGTGAGGATGGAGATCTTGGCGATGAGGCCGATGATGAGCAGGATGACACCGAGTGTGATCACGAGTACCTCCGAGAGAACTACGGATGGTCGAGCCGCTGTTGGACTCCTGTTCAGACCGTATCCCGCGCATCGTCCGGCCGGGCCGGAAGCGCGAGATCAAGTCCAGCTCGTGACCCGCTAACGATCGTCTGGGGTGCGCTCTGTCGGCGTGATCGGTTGTGTCGCAACAGCTTGTCGCCGAGCGCTGCTCTTGTCTCGGTACATGTGTTGATCGGCAACGGCGAGCAGGTCACGGTGATCGCCGGTGTTCGACCAACTCGACCCCACCGAGGCCCCGATCGTGATCGGCTCGGCCAACGACGGGAGGAGGTACTCGCCGGCGACAGCACGTTTCAAGGCGACGCGATGATTCTCCACATCCTCCGGTGACGTCGCGGAGTAGATGATCACGACGAACTCGTCTCCACCGATCCGGCAGGCGACATCATCGTCATCGATCGTCTGTCTGATCCTGCGCGCCACGTCGGCGAGCAGTTCGTCGCCCGCGCTGTGACCGTAGGTGTCGTTCACCGACTTGAACCCGTCGAGATCGAGGAACAACAAACCCACGCCGTCACCCTGGACATGCCTCAGGGCGTCGATCTGCGCCATCAACGAGTGACGGTTGCCGAGTCCGGTGAGTGCGTCGGTCACCGCTTGACGTGCCAACTCGGCCTCGGCGTGCTTGCGGCGGGTGATGTCCTGGATCTGCGCGATGAGGATGTCGGCAGCACCGTCGCCGACCCCGTGGACGATCACCGCATTGCGCTGTACCCACACGATCGACCCGTCTTTGCGGATGTACCGTTTCTCGGATTCGATGTGGGACCGGGTGCCGTCGAGAAGTTGGGTCAGGTGTAGGTCGGCCGCGGGCACGTCGTCGGGGTGGGTGATGTCCCGGAACGACAGGCTGCGCAGCTCGTCGGCGCTGTACCCGGTCAGGTCGCACATCGCCTGGTTCACCTGCAGCCACCGACCCGAGCTGTCGACGACAGCCTGTCCGATGGGCGCGTTGCTCATGGCCGTCTCGAACAGGGTCACCGCGTCGTCGCGTGCCTTCTCCGCCTGAACACGTTCGGAGACATCGCTGACGTGGACGACGAAACCCCGCACGACCCCGTCGATGACGTCGGGGATGTACGTGGCCTGGGTGAAGCGGATCTTGCCGCTGGTGTCGATGAGGGTGCGGTCGAACTGCTGATGTTCACCGCGGAGCACGCCGAGGATGAACGGCTTGTTCAACTCGTAGACCGATGGCCCGAGCACGTCTCGGATGTGCATGCCCCGGACCTGGTCTGGCGTCAGCCCGAAGTAGTCCACGTAGGCCTGATTGGACGCCACGTTTCGGAGGTCGGTGTCCCAGTAACCGATGAGGGCGGGAACGGTGTCGATGACTCGACGGAGGATCGCGGCCTGATCGGGCTGCGACTCGGTCGTCACCGCCACCCCAACAGTCCGTCGCCCATCCTGCGATAGTGCCACGGGGTGAACACCGACGCTTCGGACCACGACGGGAGGCCGCGATTTGAGATGATTCGAGGTGGTAGACGCCCTGTCGGTGGTTGCGCGA
>NZ_JAEMTF010000100.1 GCF_016462415.1 Williamsia sp.
CGCGGTGGGTGATGGTGGCACCGACCTGGCTCTTGATGTCGTCGCCGACGATCGGGACACCCGCGGCGCGGAACTTCTCGGCCCACTCCGGATCGGAGGCGATGAACACGGGCAGCGCGTTGACGAAGGCCACGCCCGCGTCGATGGCGCACTGTGCGTAGAACTTGTCGGCCTGCTCGGAGCCCACCGGGAGGTAGGAGACGAGGACGTCGACCTTGGCGTCCTTCAGGGTCTGCACCACGTCGCCGCCGTCACCGTCTGCCTCGGTGATGGTCTCGCGGTAGTACTTGCCGAGTCCGTCGAGGGTGTGGCCGCGCTGGACGGTCACGCCGGTCGGGGGGACGTCGGCGATCTTGATGGTGTTGTTCTCCGAGGCGAAGATGGCCTCCGAGAGGTCGAAGCCGACCTTCTTGGCGTCCACGTCGAACGCGGCGACGAACTGCACGTCGCGAACGTGGTACTTGCCGAACTTCACGTGCATGAGGCCGGGAACGGTGACGTTCTCGTCGGCGTCCTGGTAGTACTGCACGCCCTGAACCAGGGATGAGGCGCAGTTGCCCACGCCCACAATGGCTACGCGCACAGAGTTGTTGTCACCCATGGTCGGGCTCTCTTTCTGTATTCGGTGTTACTGACGTTGCTTCGCCGGTGGTTGCCGACGGGACGGATGTGGCCGCGGTTTCGGACACATCCGGTTCGACGATCGCTGCGTCGTCGGCGGCTGCCGACGATTCAGCGGCGATGAGCTCGTTGAGCCAGCGCACTTCGCGCTCACTGGACTCGAGGCTCAATTGGTGTAGCTGTCGGGTGTAGCGGTCCACTGCACGATTGGACCGTCCGACGGCATCTCGCAGACCTTCGCGGCGTTCCTCGACCTGGCGGCGACGCCCTTCGAGGATCCGCATACGGGCCACTGCCGGCGTGCGGCTGAAGAATGCGAGGTGCACTCCGAAGCCGTCGTCGGTGTAATTCTGTGGTCCGGTGTCTGCGACCAGTTCGGCGAATCGTTCTCGCCCCGCGGGTGTCAACTTGTACACCCGGCGCGCACGTCGTTTCAGGGTTCCCTGCGGACCGGCTTCCTCGGCGATGATTCCGTCGGCCTGCATTCGCCGCAGAGTCGGGTACAGCGAGCCGTACGAGAAGGCCCGGAAAGCACCCAACAGTCCGGTGAGCCGCTTGCGCAGCTCGTATCCGTGCATCGGGGTGTCCAGGAGCAGGCCCAGCACTGCGAGTTCCAACATTGCTTTCGATACTCCTTCCCGACCTGTCGAACGAACGTGTGCAGCAATTATTACACGCAATGTATCGGCCCGATATAACCGGGATAGGAAACCACGTGTGAACTGGGGTTTACCGCGCCGCCTCGGTCGGGTGTCCGCCCGGGGCCGCCGCACCCGGTCATCGGCGGCATCGGACGGGGTCGTCGGGCTTCGGGCCGAACCTGTGGGTGGTCATGGGGCTGCACGTACTCTTGATGACGTGCTTGTGCAGAGACAGACAGTCGATTACGCGCTGCAGCGCCGATCTGTGCTGTCCGACGTCTACGCAGGACGCGCGGCCATGCGGACCGTCTGCGACGCCGATCCGTATCTGTTGCGCGCGGCGAAGTTCCACGGCCGCCCCAGCACCGTCCTGTGCCCGGTCTGCCGCAAGGAACAGCTCACCTTGGTGTCCTGGGTTTTCGGTGACAAGCTGGGCACGGTCTCCGGGTCGGCACGCTCGACCGAGGAGATCACCCGGCTCGCGGAGACCGCCGAGGAGTTCTCGGTGCACGTGGTGGAGGTCTGCCGGACGTGCCGGTGGAACCACCTGGTGCAGTCCTTCGTTGCAGGGCTGCCCGTGCGGCCCCGCGCGCGACGGACCAGACGCGTGGCGGGCACCGGTGAGTGACATCTTCCTCACGGCGCCGGGTCGGCGTGGCCGGGAACAGTGTGTTCGATCGATGAGTATGGAGACGTGGTTGTGAGTAACGGAACCGGCGCGCAGCCGCGCACCGTCCGCGAGAAGAAGCGCACGCGGCTCAAGATCGTGGCCTGGGTGTTCGGCCTCCTCGGCAGCCTGGTGCCGCTCGGCGTCATCGTGATGGCGGTGGTGTTCCTGTTCACCTACCTGGGCCAGTCGGTGCCCGGCCCGGACGACATCAAGCAGAACCAGGTAGCGACGATCCTCAACGCCAACGGCGGCGAGATCGCACGCATCGTCCCGCCCGAGGGCAACCGCACCGACGTCACGATCGACAAGATCCCCAAGTCGGTGCAGGACGCGGTCATCGCGGCCGAGGACCGTCAGTTCCGGAGCAACGCGGGCTTCTCCATCAGCGGTCTGGCCCGAGCGGCGATCGGGCAGGTCACCGGAAACGCCGACGCCGGCGGTGGGTCGACGATCACCCAGCAGTACGTGAAGAACGCCCTCGTCGGTGACGAGCGGAGCTACACCCGCAAGTTCAAGGAACTCGCGATCGCGACCAAGATGTCGAACGAGTGGTCCAAGGACGACATCATGGCCGCCTACCTCAACACCATCTACTTCGGCCGCGGTGCGTACGGGATCGCGGCAGCGTCGCAGGCCTACTTCACCAAGGACGTGTCCGACCTCACGGTCCCCGAGGCTGCGGTCCTCGCGTCGTCCATCCGGTCGCCGTCGTTCTACGACCCCGCCACCAACATCGCGGCGGCGCAGGAGCGCTGGCGGTACGTGCTCGACGGCATGGTCACGATCGGTGCGTTGAGCCCGAGCGACGAGGCCACCCTCAAGTACCCCAAGGTCGCGGCGGTCAAGGACGTGTCCGGCAGTGTCACCAACGGCCCCAACGGACTCATCAAGACACAGGTTCTCGCCGAGCTGAACTCCCTCGGTATCTCCGAGCAGGACGTGCAGACCGAGGGTCTGAAGATCACCACGACGATCGACCCGCAGGTGCAGCGTTCGGTGGTGTCCGCGGCGAACGGCCAGCTGGAGGGCGAGCCGAAGAACATTCGCGACGCGGTGGTCTCCATCGACCCGAAGACGGGCGGGGTCAAGGGGTACTTCGGCGGCAACAGCGGTCAGGGTTTCGACTACGCCCAGGCGGCGTTGCAGACCGGTTCGTCGTTCAAGGTGTTCGCGCTCGTCGCGGCGCTCGAGCAGGGGATCCCGCTGTCGAAGGTCTACAGCTCGGCGCCGTTCGAGGCGCCGGGTGGACTGACGGTTACCAACTCCGACGGTGAGAGCTGCGGCTCGTGCAACCTGGCGACGGCCCTCAAGCTGTCGCTGAACACGGTGTACTACCGCCTGATGATGGACCTCGACGGGCAGGCGCAGGCCGTGGCCGACGCCGCCCACCAGGCCGGCATCGCGGAGAGCTTCGGCGACATCGCCAAGACGCTGCAGAACACCGACGGCACCGGCGTCGAGGGTGGTGTGGTCCTGGGCCAGTACCCCTCGCGCGTCATGGACATGGCCTCGGCGTACGCGACGCTGGCGAACCAGGGTGTCTACCACGCCCCGCACTTCATCCAGAAGGTGGAGACGTCGGACGGACAGGTGCGTTACGAGCGCAAGCCCGATGCCGGTGAACGGCGCTTCTCGGCGGCGGTCGCCAACAACACCACCGCGGCCATGGAGCCGATCGCGGCTGCCTCGCGCGGACACGCTCTGGACGACGGCTCGCGTCCGTCCGCGTCGAAGACGGGTACCACGCAGCTCGGCGACACCGGCCAGAACAAGGACGCCTGGATGGTCGGCTACACGCCGTCCCTGTCGACGGCGGTCTGGGTCGGCACCGATCGTGGTGTCGCACTGACCAACTACCAGGGGTCGATCGTCTACGGCTCGGGTCTGCCGTCGGACATCTGGCAGGCCGCGATGGACGGCGCCCTGAACAACAAGCCGATCGAACAGTTCCCGGACCCGGAGGAGATCGGTGGCGTCGCGGGTGTCCCGTACGAGGCTCCGGCGACCACCGAGCAGCAGACTCGGAGCTCGCAGTCGCGCAGCGAGGAGGAGTCGACCGGACCGAGCGAGACGCTCGCACCGCCGTCGCTCACGCTCGCACCGGGTGTGACCATCCCGCTGCCAGGTGCACCCACCCCGCAGGAGGTCGAGCCGACCCCGCGTGGCGGCGGCGCCGGAAACGGTGACGGCAACGACCCCGGCGCCGGACCGTAGGCGTCCGGGCCGAGATGACACAGTGGGATTCGCCGACACGGCTGTCGGCTGATCTTCGCGAGGACTCCGAGCGCGAGCTCCCGACACGCACCGACGTCATCGCGCGTGAGGCGTCCATCGCGGTCGGTGGCCCTCTGGGATTGCACGCCGTCGTCGGACGGAGTCGCTACTTCACGCCGCTGCGCGTGATCATGCTGTTGGCGTTGATCGCATTGGCGCTCGGGTGGTACGGCAAGGCGGCCTGTCTGCAGCAGGCGCCCAAGGCGGGTACCCAGACGCTCGAACTCGACTGGAGTCAGCACCGGCAGTACATCGCCATGTGTTACTCCGACACCGTCCCGCTCTACACCGCCGAACGTCTCGACACCGGTGCGCTGCCGTACAAGTCGTCGTGGTTCCAGAAGGGTCCGGACGGCGCCACCGAACAGCGCTACATGGAGTACCCGGTCGTGACCGGCATGTACATGTACGGCGCTGCGCAGGTCGCGCACGGCTGGCAGTGGATGCACGAGCACTGGGGTGTGCCGTCGGCGCTCGACGTGGTGCTGTTCTTCAACGTCGTCGCCCTGGGTCTCGCGCTGTTCTGGCTCGTCACCATCTGGGCCACCGCGCTCACCGCCGGAGTGCGTATCTGGTCGGCGTCGATCGCCGCGCTCTCACCCCTGGTGATGGTGCACATCTTCACCAACTTCGACGCCGTCGCCACCGCGTTGCTGGCCCTGGCGATGCTGGCGTGGGCACGTCGAAATCCCTGGGCGACCGGCATTTTCCTCGGCATCGGCGTGGCGGCGAAGCTCTACCCCGGTCTGTTGTTGATCCCGCTGCTGGTGCTGTGTCTGCGCGCGGGCAAGGTGCGCGAGTTCACCGTGACCGCGTTGGTGGCGGTGGGCACGTGGTTGCTCGTGAACCTGCCGTTCATCGTCGGGACCTCGAGGGGGTGGTGGGAGTTCTTCCGCTACAACTCCGATCGCGGCATCGATCCCGACACGTGGTTCAACGTGGTCAGCTCGGTGTCGGGCTACGACTGGGGCGCGGCGGCCGACGGGAAGTCGGCGCTCGTCAACGCGTTGTCGCTGGGACTGTTCGCCCTGGTCTGCGTCGGCATCGCGTTCATCGGTCTGCATGCTCCGACCCGACCCCGCCTGGCGCAGTTGATGTTCCTGGTCGTCGCGGGGTTCCTCGTGGTGAACAAGGTGTGGAGTCCGCAGTACTCGCTGTGGTTGGTGCCGCTGGCGGTGCTGGCGATCCCCCGGACCAGGGTGCTCATCGCCTGGATGGTGCTCGACGCACTGGTGTGGGTGCCCCGGATGGGACTGTATCTGCCGGAGAACGTCAAGTGGCTCCCCGAGCCGTACTTCATCGGCGCGGTGGTGATCCGCGGGATCGCGGTCGTGGGGTTGTGTGCGCTGGTGGTCTGGGAGATCTACCACCCACGGCATGACCTGGTGCGCAACACCTCTCGGGGTGGCTTCCTCGATGACCCGGGTGGCGGTGTGTTGGACGAGGCGCCCGACACGCTTCGTCTGCGTCGACGCGAGCGCCCAGTCGAACCCGATGCACCAAAGCCCGAGACCCGGGAGCCTGTGCCGCAGCTCTGACCCGTCGACTGGGCGGTTGCGGACGTCGACTGGGCGGCTGCGGACGTCGACTGGGCGGTCAGGCGATGCGCGCCCGTAGACGCGCGCGACTGGCGGGCCAGTCGTCGTCGGTCATGGCGTATTGCGCCGTGGTGCGCCACGTCCCGTCGGGGAGCAGGCGATGTTTGCGCAGCAACCCCTCGAAGGTCGTCCCCAGTTTGAGGATGGCCGCTCGCGACTGCGCGTTGCGCTCGTCGGTGTGCCACACGATCCGGACCGCGCCGGACGCCTCGAAAGCGTGCTGCAGCAGAAGCAGTTTCGCCTCCGGGTTGACCGCTGTTCCCTGCACACGCTTCGAGTAGAAGGTGTAACCGATCGCCGCGGCGCGATGTGCGAAGTCGATGTCGTAGTACGACGTGGTCCCGACGACCGCGTCGTCGCGCAGATCGATCACCGCGAACGCGACGCGGTGTGGATCATCGATCGCGGTCGCGATGTAGGCACCTGCCGCCGCGGCGTCGCCCGGGACGGACGTCCAACGGAACGCGTCCTTCTCATCGACCGCCGCGGCCAGCGCGTCGGCGTCTCCTGCGCGGAGGGGGCGGAGCCGGATGTGGCTGCCGCTCAGCGTCGGTGACCCCAGCCAGCTCGTCATACGGTGACGGTATCGGGAACCTTGTCGGGCGGGCCAACGGTTTTCCGGACGTACATGCGCACCGGTGCGCGCACGAACGCGAAGATCAGGATCGCGAGCAGTAGTGCGTGCGTCCACACGCCGAACTGCACGCCACCCATCACCCACCACTTCATCGGCGAGCCGGAGGTGTAGATGCCGAAGAGCCGGAAGATGGTGAGGTCCAGCGACAGATCGGCCAGCAGGTAGAGCACGATGATCGGCCAGGCCACCCGCAGCAGCACGAAGAAGGGCAGGATCCACAGCGTGTACTGCGGTGAGTGCACCTTGTGGAACAGCATGAAGCCGGCCAACATCGCGGCCGACACCCCGATCCACGGGTACGGGTCACCGGTACGCCACACGCGCACACCGAGATACACGACCAGGACGAAGGACGCGAGGATCAGCAGTGGCGACGCGATCCCGACGACGGAGTTGTAGCTGATGTCGGCGGCGTCGGTGAGATGCCGCACGCCCCAGTACCAGATCGAGTTGGTGTCCACGTCCGACCGACGCTTGCCCTGGAACGACAACGCCGCCTTCCACCCTCGGTAGCCGAGGATCATGAACGGCAGTTGGGCGGCGAGCACGGTGACGATCGCGGCGCCGGTCACCCAGGCGGCACCCGTCCAGTCCAGTCCGGCCCGACGGACCGACAGCATGCGTCCACGCAGACCTCCCGACACCCCGGCCCCGGCGGCGTGCTCGATGGACCAGTCTCCCGTCGACCGGGCGCCACGGCCGCGCGTGAGCACGTAGGCGACCAGGGGTACGACGAACAGTCCCGGATACAGCTTGAGTGAGAAGCCGATCGACAGCAGGATCGCAGCGATGATGGCCGCAGACAGGAACGGGATCCGTCGACGACCGGTCTTCGGCGACTCCTGGGCCCCGAAGTACATGACCGCGACGGCGCCGACGACCGTCGCCACCACCGGCACCTCCCAGTTGTGGAACGAGTACAGGATCAGCGGCGGTGTGGCGGCCCACAGCAGGGCGCGCCACCGGGTCATCAGACCGAGGAGGACGGTGATTCCGATGCCGAACGGCAGCAGGATCAGCGCCGAGTGCTGGAAGAACTGGGTGTCGGTGTGCGCGCCGATGGCGCCGAAGTACATCAGCAGCCCGGACAGCACCGGGTACTCGACGACGCCGCCGTAGAGGACGCCGTCGGGGGTGATCCCGCCGTGGATGTACGGGAAGACGTGGTTGTTGATGTCGCGGCCGATCCACAGGAACTGCAGGTCGGAGTAACACGGCATGAGCAGTTCGTTCTTGCCCACCGGCCAGTGCTTGCTGCGACCGTCGGCGAAGTAGGGCGCGCCTCCGCAGTCGAGTTTTCCGAGGTAGCCGAGCCACATGAGGATCAGGCTCAGGACGACCAGTACGAGGAGGACGACGGCGATGTTGCCGCGCGCCGCCAGCAACCGCAGCCGCCATCGATCGGTGGTGGAGACGGAGGGCATGGGCTACAGGTTAGGGGATCCGGTGTTCCACTCCACCCAGCCGACGCCCCGGCGGCCGTCCGACCGAGTGAACTCGCCCCACGCGCGCGGCATCACGCTCACCGAGCCCGAGGTGCTCTCCGTCCGCTGCGGCGCCTGGGCGACGGCGCGGAACGTCATCGTCATCGATCCGGGTTCGAGCGCGAAGGTCATCGACCGCACCTGGTCGGGGTCGGTGTCGGCGTCGACGAGTCTGCACTTGTCGAGCGCGAGCAGGGGTGCGCCGGGTCGCTGGGCGTACCCCATGGACACCGACGGCAGTGACGGCAGTCGGATGTCGACGCCGTGGACGCGGGTGCCGTCCTCGAAGTGCGCCGACAGCCAGAACCACGGGATGTGCCACCAGTTCTGTCCGTCCCAGGCGTGGTCGCGTTGTCCGGGTGCATCGATGGGGATCGGCTCGGTGGGCAGGCCGTCGCCGGCCAGGGTGATCGAGCCGGTGACCATGCACGGGATCTCGTAGACCCGGGTGAGGTCGTATTGGTAGGGATCGCCCGAGGTGTACCAGTGCAGATCGAGGCGCACGCCGACCGGACGGCCGCCCACGGCACGGCTGACCGCGGCGGGATCGTCATGGGCGTACCCGACCGCGTCGATCGTGACGTGTACGTGCGCCAGGGGGATGACCGGGACGTGTGTCGCGGTGATCGTCTCCGTGCGGACGCTCTGCATGCGGCCGAGTTCGAAGCCGGATTCGTTGATCACGACAGTGGGGATGTCCGGTCCGCACACGCCCAGGGCGAACCACCCGTCCGGGTTCTCCGGTCCGGTACCGAACCGCAGGAACGCGCCGACCCGGGCCGCGGGATCGGCGACGTCGAGGTACCACGTCTCGTTCCACTCGCCGCCCGGTGTGACGGGGTGCGCCGACTCGTCGGTCGGGTCGACGTAGGTCATGACCGAACGGGCTGCGCCGGCCGGGCGCGAACTGTCGAGGTCGGTGAGGAAGGCGCAGGCACGGCCGAACAGCGTCAACCAGAGTTCGTCGGACCTCGGGTCGGGAGCGGCGGCTCCCCAGGACACGAGCACGTTGACCAGGCAGATGAATGCGCTGTCCCGGACGTCGCGGCGCAGCGACTCGAGACTGCCGGGAGCGGCGTCGCCCAGTGCCTCCTGATAGACCGTGATCAGGGTGTCGCCGTACTCGAGTCGCATCGCGCGATCGAGGGTGCCGAGGAAGTAGGCCAGGTCGGTGGCCGCGAGACCCCAGGAGATGCCGTGCCACCCGGTGATGGTGACCGGTCGCTCCGATCCGGACCTTCCCAGCAGGATGTTGCCGGGTCGGAAGTCGCCGTGGACCACGCCGCGGGGAGCCGAGGTCTGCTCGCGGTGGGCGACGATGGCGTCGACCGACGCGACGATCCGGTTCGCGACCGCCAGGTCATGCAGGTGGATCCGCTCGCCGAAGTGCTCGACGAACCGCACGTACAGCTCGCCGAGGCGACGGCGATCGACGGGCTCGGCTGCCGGGACCCACTGCGCGTCGGCGGCCTGACGCCGGAAGGTGGCGTGCACGTCGGCCAGCGCGGCGACCGTCAGATGTGCCTTTCCGCGGGTCAGCCCGACCAACTCGTTGCCGTGTCGAGCGGGACCAGCGTCGACCAGGACCAGCCAGAACTCCCTGCGCCCGGGGTCGAAGTGGGCATGCAGACAGGGTGCGACGGTGCGCAGGGCGAGTGCGGGCGGACGCGAGTAGAAGAGGTGGTCTCGCCGGAAGGTCTCGCCGGATCCGCTGTGGTCGGGATGGGCGGTCTTGACGATCACCGTCGCCGGACACGAGGGATCCCGGGATCTCAGATGCACCCGGACGATCACGGCCGTCGGCGTCGATGCGAACGGCTCCACCGTGTACCCGTCGATCGGACCGGCGCGCACGACGTGGTCCAACCACGGTGCGCTGATGTCGCCGACCGACCACCAGCCCGTCATCGCAGCGATGCTACCGAGCGGATGTCCGGTCGCCGGGCTGACCGTCGGGTCGGGACGATTTCGCAGGTCACAGGTCACTGATGTAGCCTTGCCCGGTTGCCGACGCAGGCGACCCTCCTGCCACGGATCGTCCGTGGCCGATTAGCCCACAGGAGGTGATGTGGTCTTATGCGTCATTACGAATTGATGGTCATCCTCGATCCGAATCTGGACGAGCGCACCGTTGCCCCTTCGCTCGACACCTTTCTCAACGTTGTCCGCAAGGACGGCGGCAAGATCGACAAGGTCGACATCTGGGGAAAGCGCCGTCTGGCGTACGAGATCCAGAAGCACACCGAGGCGATCTACGCCGTCATCGACATCAACGCGGAGCCCAAGACGGTGAGCGAGCTCGATCGTCAGCTGAAGCTGAACGAATCGGTCCTGCGCACCAAGGTTCTGCGGTCGGAGCACTAGAACGTCGGACGTGAACCGACATCGACCGGTTGTGGCCACCGCACCTCTTCTCGAGGTCGATGGAACCGATCGCGGCGAAGTCGAGTCTCATGTCGGTACCGGGAAATATGGTCGACACGCACGTGCGTGACCGACTCTCGTCCCCGGTGCGCATCGATCCCGAGAACAACCCACACGCATAGGGAGTTTCACCATGGCCGGCGACACCATTCTCACCGTCATCGGAAACCTGACAGCGGATCCCGAGCTGCGATTCACCCCGTCGGGTGCGGCGGTCGCCAACTTCACGGTGGCCTCCACCCCCCGGATGTTCGACCGTCAGACCAATGAATGGAAAGACGGCGAGGCGCTGTTCATGCGCTGCAGCATCTGGCGCGACGCCGCGGAGAACGTGGCGGAGAGTCTGACGAAGGGCGCCCGCGTCATCGTGTCCGGCCGGCTCAAGCAGCGGTCGTACGAGACACGCGAGGGCGAGAAGCGCACGGTCGTGGAACTCGAGGTCGAAGAAGTCGGTCCCTCGCTCAAGTACGCCACCGCCAAGGTCAACCGCGCATCGCGCGGTGGCGGCGGTGGGGGCGGCGGCAACTCCGGATCATCGGGCGGCGGCGGAAGCCGTGGCGGCTCGTCCGGCGGCGGCGCAGCAGCGAACGACGATCCGTGGGGCAGCGCCCCGGCGAGCGGATCGTTCGGCGGCGGGGACGACGAACCACCGTTCTAGGACCGCTGCGGCGGTCTCGCATCACATATCGGAGCAAGGAAATGCCGAAGACATCAGGCGGCGGACGCAGAGTCCGTGCCGAGAAGGACGTGAAGGCCAAGGCCTGTTCCTTCTGTACAGATAAGAAACCTGACATCGACTACAAGGACACCTCGCAACTGCGGCGTTTCCTGTCGGACAAGGGCAAGATCCGGTCGCGCCGTGTGACCGGGAACTGCGTCCAGCACCAGCGGGACGTGGCCATTGCGGTGAAGAACTCACGCGAGGTCTCACTGCTGCCGTTCACCTCCACGGCGCGCTGAGCGGAAAGGGACAAAATGAAGCTCATTCTCACCGCCGAGGTCGAAAACCTCGGAGTCGCAGGCGACACCGTCGAGGTCAAAGACGGTTACGGTCGCAACCTCCTGCTGCCCCGCGGTCTGGCCATCCCGGCCAGCCGTGGCGCACAGAAGCAGGTCGAAGGAATCCGGCGTTCGCAGGAAGCCCGCGCGGTGCGCGGACTCGATCACGCCAACGAGCTGAAGCAGGCTCTGGAGAACCTCGAGTCGGTCTCACTCCCGGTGAAGACCCACGACTCGGGCAAGCTGTTCGGCTCGGTCACCGTGGCCGACGTCGCCGGCGCCATCCGCACCGCGGGCGGCCCGGTCGTCGACAAGCGTGCCGTCGAACTGCCCAAGGGACACATCAAGGCCACGGGTACCTACCCCGTCGTCGTGAACCTGCACCCCGACGTGTCGGCGTCGCTCAACCTCTCGGTTGTCGCGAGCTGATCGTCACCTGAACCACCACTTCGGCCCCCGCAGGATCTCCTGCGGGGGCCGACGTGTGTCGGTGGGGTGTGTCGGGCTGGAATCAGCGCCCGGCGTAGGCCCGGGCCTGTGTACCCACCAGGTCGACGAGGTCGCCCTGCGCGATGTTGACGTCGAGGAGGTGCAGGCCCCAGGTGGCGTTGGGCAGGGTCGGCAGAACGGCCGCCGGTGGGGCACCGTCCCCGCCGCCGCTGATCCGCAACACGTGAGCGCCCTCGCCGGTGCTGCAGACCCCGGTGTAGCCGCGGGTCGACCGCCCGGCGATCTCGCTGTGCAGTCGAGCCGGAGCGCTGCTGTTCAGAGCGCCCGGATTGGTGCACAGGACCTCGTAGTCGGAACCGAACGGCAGGTTGCCCCGTGTGCCCTGTGTCCCGGGCTCCGACGGCGGCCGACCGAACCGGGAGTCGGCCGGGGGCTGCCGGTTGTAGGCGGAGTACGCGATCACACACCCGGTCTGCGACGCGCTCGCGCACGCCGGGACCGATGAGAAGTCGCCACCGGAGAGCGAACCCTTGCGCACCAGCACATTTCCGCCGAGCAGGATCGCGGACACCAACCTCGCCTGCACCGGGGTGTTCTCGATGCGTGTGCGGATCAGCGTCCGCAGCATCAACGTCCCCTGTGAGTGCCCGATCAGGACGACACCGCGGCCGTTGTTGTGGTGCGCCAGGTAGTCGTTCCACCCCTTCTCGAGATCGTCGTAGGCGAGGTCGAGGGCCGCGGCGCGTTGGTTGCCGGTCGCGGTGAACAGCCCACGCAGGGTGCTCTGGCGATAGACGGGCGCCCACACGTTGCAGTTCGCGCCGAAGGGTGCGGCCTGTTGGCCGGCGATCAGACGCTCCTCCGGGCCGATGGACCGGTTGGCGTTGGCGGTCAGCTGCAGGGAGACCGTCGGGTACACGTAGAAGCAGTCGACGGGTGCGCCCGACCGGCCGCCGCACGGGTCGGCGGCCTGGCCGGGTCGGCACAGCCATGTGGTCGCCTCGGTCGGTGTCGCGCTCGCCATGCCCGTGGCGCCGCCGATCGCGACCGTGATCGACGCGGCGACGGCGAGCACCACCATCCGCCACAGCGCTGGGCGTTCTCGCCGGTCACGGTCCTTGGTGTGGTCTGTTGTCGGTGTCATGTCGCTCCCCGGCCTGTCCGATCCGCGCGGCACGAACTCGTGGCGCCGCTGTCGATCTCAGTAGACCGCACCGTGACGGTGCGCGCCGGCGTTTCGCGGTTGCGCGAGAGGACCGATCAGACCCGCGCCACGGATGCCGGCGTGCGGTGGTCGGCGGTGACCCGTGCGGCGGGGGCCTGCGGTGCCGGACAGGGGACGATGAGCAGGTCGCCGACCTGTAGGTCGCGCGGCAGCGACACCACAGGGCCGTCCACGGACCTGGCCGGGCGATCCGGACGAGCGTGCGCGGTCGAGCCGTCGCCCAGAACCCGAAACGAACCCTTGTGCGCGACCGAGATCCGATCGATCAGACGCGCGTGTGCCCAGTCGGCGCCGATGTGGCCGGCCGCGCAGTCGACGAGGGCGATCGGTTCGTCCCCGTCGTGCACCACGGCGCTGACCCGACACAGGACGACCCGCGCGCATCCGCCGCGCGCACTCGGCGTCGTGGTCCACTCGCACGGCGTGCCCAGCAGATCGGCCACCCGGTGCATCGAAAGCCCCTCGACAACAACGTCATCGGTGGTGGTGGAGGTGTGCGGCGGCCACGCGGTCAGGTCGATCGGGTCGGGGATGCTCATGCGCAGCGTCGGCATGATGTCGGTGAGTGTCACCCGAGCAGGTCTACGCCCCGACGCGCGGCGCGACGGTGTCGGTGACGCGATCTGTACGCCAGTGGCCGTTCACCTTGACGAAATCCATACGCGCGCGTCGCTTTCGGATGCGGAATCCGACGCGTCGGACCCTCGCCGCCCGCGTGGACGCACTCCGCCGCTCTCGCCCGCTAGACTGGCACAGGTACGGACGTACTCCTTCGCGGGATGGCTCAATGTCCGTTGTTCACGTCAGCTGGGTGTAACCCGGCATTGTGGCGGCCTTCATCTGATCGTCCGACAGCATTTGTTGCGGAATTCGAACACGCCCGGGTTACGCAGTCCCGCGACACGCCGAAGGCAATTCGATGCACACCCTGTGTGTAGTCGTAGATACCGGTGACCAGCGGCAATGCGATGCACGGATCAGGTTGTCCCCAAAGCGTCCACAGTCGGTCAACACGATTGGAGGATTCCTCCACAGGAACCTAACAACTTGCTCCACAGGACGGTTTGGTGCGGATCACAACGGCACCTAACCTCGTGACCGTGCCTCGTGCCGGGTCCGCTCTGTCGGACCCCGGGAGTAGAAAACACGAGCGGGCGTGATCGGTTCGACGCGACGACGTGGTCGCGAACACCAGCGGGTATCGCGGGTGTGCGGATCTCGACGCATGCCAGGCAGGGTCGACGTGGAGAGGGTGCAGGGTGGCAGTAGTGGACGAGCGCGGCCATTCGCCGCGCGATGAGCCGCCTCCAGCGGAGGAGTTCGGCCGTCAACCCCCACAGGACCTCGCCGCCGAGCAGTCGGTGCTGGGCGGGATGCTGCTGTCGAAGGACGCCATCGCCGACGTGCTCGAGGTGCTCCGCCCCGGAGACTTCTACCGGCCGGCGCACCAGGCCGTCTACGACGCGGTCCTGGAGCTGTACGGCAAGGGAGAGCCCGCGGACGCCGTCACGGTGTCCGCGGAGCTGGACCGGTCCGGCGAACTCCGTCGCGTCGGTGGCGCGCCGTACCTCCACACGCTGATCGCGACGGTGCCCACCGCGGCCAACGCCGGCTACTACGCGGAGATCGTCGCCGAGAAGGCGACGCTGCGGCGTCTCGTCGAGGCGGGCACACGGATCGTGCAATACGGATACGCCGGCGCCGACGGCCAGGATGTGGCCGAGGTCGTCGACCGAGCGCAGGCCGAGGTGTACGAGGTCACCGAGCGCCGCACCGCCGAGGACTACATCCCGCTCGAAGAACTGCTGCAGCCGACCATGGACGAGATCGACTCCATCGCCTCGCGCGGCGGCATCTCGCTGGGTGTACCAACGGGATTCGCGGACCTCGACTCCGTCACCAACGGTCTGCACCCCGGTCAGATGATCATCGTCGCCGCGCGTCCCGGTGTGGGCAAGGCGCTCGCGCTCGACACCCCGCTGCCCACCCCGCACGGGTGGACCACGATGGGTGAGGTCAAGGTCGGCGATCGTCTGATCGACGCCGACGGCGCTCCGACGCGCGTGGTCGCGACGACCGAGGTGCTCACCGATCGCCCCTGCTACGAGGTGGAGTTCTCCGACGGATCGGTGCTCGTCGCCGACGAGGAGCACCAGTGGGTCACCGAGTCCGACGGGGTGAGCACGGTGCAGACCACCGGCGCCCTCCTCGACCAGGTCGGGACCGTCGCCGTCCGTAACGCGCAGCCCCTCGACCTCCCGCGCCGTCGCTTCGGGTACGGGCCGTACACCGTTGCGGCGTTGGCGGGCATGGCTTTCGACGATCACGAGATCGGTATGCGGATCGACGCCGAGGGTCCGGTCGACGTGATGGCGTTGATGTCGGACCTCGGTGGCCGGGTTCCGTACGAGTACCTCCGCGGTTCGGTCGCCCAGCGGCGCGCGCTGCTGGCCGGGCTGCTGGACGCACGCGGCATCGTCGACGACGACGGCTGGATCACCGTGCCCGCCGCGACCCAGCACATGAGCACCGTGATCGGCGATCTGGTCGCCGGACTCGGCTACAGCTTCCGTCGCGCCGCCACCGGATGGCTGCGCGTCGACGCCGACGACGACGTCTTCACGGTGCATCGAAAGGCTGTCCGCCACAAGGAGCTTCGCCGTCAGAGCGGACTGCGCTGCATCGTGTCCATCCGTCCGGTGGACAGTGTCCCGGTCCGCTGCGTCCAGGTGGACAACCCGCGGCAGATGTACCTCGCCGGCGAATCGATGGTCCCGACGCACAACTCGACGCTCGCCATGGACTTCGTACGCAGTTGCTCCATCACCCACCACATGACGAGCGCCTTCTTCTCCCTGGAGATGGGCAGGACCGACATCGTCATGCGACTGCTCTCGGCCGAGGCCAAGATCAAGCTCGCCGACATGCGGTCGGGCCGGATGACCGACGACGACTGGACGCGCTTGGCGCGCCGGATGGGCGAGATCTCCGAGGCGCCCCTGTTCATCGACGACTCACCCAACCTCACCATGATGGAGATCCGCGCCAAGGCCCGAAGGCTCAAGCAGCGCAACGATCTCAAGCTCGTGGTCATCGACTACATGCAGCTGATGAGTTCGGGCAAAAAAGTCGAGTCGCGCCAGCAGGAGGTCTCGGAGTTCTCCCGAAGCATCAAGCTGCTGGCCAAGGAGCTCGAGGTTCCCGTCGTCGCGATCAGTCAGCTGAACCGTGGTCCCGAACAGCGCACCGACAAGCGGCCCATGGTGTCCGACCTCCGTGAGTCGGGCTCGCTGGAGCAGGATGCGGACATGGTCATCCTGCTGCATCGCCCCGACGCGTTCGAGCGCGACGATCCCCGGGCCGGCGAGGCCGACATCATCCTGGGCAAGCACCGTAACGGCCCCACCGCGACGATCACCGTCGCGCACCAGCTGCATCTGAGCCGCTTCGTCGACATGGCCCGCGGCTGA
>NZ_JAEMTF010000101.1:0-3239 GCF_016462415.1 Williamsia sp.
CCGACGTCCACGCGGCGGGCGTCGGCGGTCCGTCCGTGGTCATGGTGCCCCGACCCCGCCTTCGTCCCGTGCGTGCACCAACGCACCGAGGGCGCGCAGGTCCTGTTCGGCGTGCGACTGGCGCAGATAGACCATCAGGTCGGCGACCGCCTGGGCGTGCGCCTCGTCGGCGACGAGCGGGCCGGGCCCGAGGCATCGGCCGACCCGATCGATGACCTCGGTCGCGACCTGTTCGATGATCGCGCGGACGCGCAACGCGATCGCGTGGGCGCCCTCGAGGTCGTCGGGTGCGGCGTCGAAGGCGTCGGCCGCGGCGGTCAGTGCCGCGGCGCCGCTCCAGAGCGCGGTGTCCACGGCACCGATGTGCACCAACGTCAGGTCGTCGGACTTGCGCTGCCGGAAAAGGCGGTCGGCCACCAGCGATGCGCCGCCGAACCAACACGCCGCGACGCCCACCGCACCGTGCCAGAACCCCGGGCGCTGCAGGTACGCGTCGGCGTCGGCGACGAACTCGACCGGTGTTTCCGAGAACTCGACGGCGTGGGTCTGGGTCGCCGCCATCCCCGCGTTGTGCCAGTCGCCGCCCGCGGCGGTCACCGATGCCTGCCCCATCTGCACGATGAACATCGCGCGGCCATCGCCGGTGCGGGCGGTCACGAGGGCGTGCGTGCACCCGGTGGCACCCGAACACCACGGTTTCGTCCCGGACACCGTCCACGCGCCGGTCGTGTCCCGGGCGGCGGTCAGGACCGCTGTCGAGGACTCTGCTGCCCACACCCCCCACAGCTGGTCGTCGCCCACCGGGTCCCGCCCGAGGTCGCGCAGGATCGCGTCGGCATCCCAGTGGGCCTCCAGGAGACGGCCGACGGAGATGTCCCGGTGGGTGTGTTCGGTGAGCAGCGCGAACCGCTCGCGGGTGGCGCCCGCACCCGGCCGGGGCGGGGTGGCGGTCGACGACGCGATGTCGCGGGCCTCGCTGACCGCGCTCATCGCGCCATCGGTTCGGTGAGATGCGGCAGCGCGCCGGCGAATCCGCCGGGTGTGCGGCCGGTGCGACGGGTCGACGTCGAGACCGGTGCCTGCGCCGACCACGCGATGGCGACGCCGGCGGCCGCCAGCCGAGACACCAGGTCGACGTCCTCGTGTTCGACGAGCGGCGCGAAGCCTCCCGCCGCGAGGTAGGCCGTCGAGCGGAATCCCAGGTTGGCGCCGTGAACATGCCGGTGGCCGTCGTGGTTGGTGTAGCTCTCGGCGAAGGACGTGGCCGCGCCGGGGTGCCACCCCGACCAATCGTCCGGGGTGATCGTGCCGACGAACGCGTCCGCGCCGGTGGCCGCCGCCATCGACTGCGCCGACAGCCAGTTGCGGGGAACGTGCGAATCGGCGTCAGTGGTGGCGAACCAGATGTCCTCGGCCACACGCTGTCCCGCGAACCCGGCGAGCCGCGCACAGCCGACGTTGTGCGAATCGACCACCACGGTGGCGACACCCGGTCCGACCGCCGTCTCGGTGCCGTCGGTGCAGGCGTCGAGGACGACGAGGACCTCGACGTCGGCGGTGACCTCCGCGGCGGCCGCGGCCACCGAGGCCAGCGCACCGGGCAGGGTGTTCACCTCGTCGTGGGCGGGTATGACCACGACGAATCGCTTGATCGTCGGATGCGGTGTGTCGGGTTCGTTCATGCGAACTCCTGTGCGGGGTGCGGCCGTCACGGCCGTTGCGTTGCGACCCCGTACGTTCGAGGTCCTCAGGTGATCAGTGGGTGAAAAGGTCTGAGCGCGCGAGAAGTTCGGCTGCGTCGGCGAACACCTCGGAGGCGCCCGCCTCGCGCAGCTCCGGTGCGGCGATCCCGCCGCTGCGCACCCCGAGCCCGCGGACGCCGATGTCGGTGGCCGCGACGAAATCCCACGTGGCGTCGCCGATCATCACCGCGTTCTCGGCGGCGACCCCGGCCCGCTCGAGGGCGAGTGCCACCACTGTGGAATCGGGCTTCGCGGTCTCGACGTCGGCGCCGGAGGTGACCGCGTCGACGGCGTCCTCGACGTCGAGCAGCGATCGCAGGATCTTCAGTTCGTGCTCGGGGGCCGACGTGGCCAGGACGACAACGTAATCGCTGTCCTTGCAACGGCGCACCAGTTCGCGCGCGCCCGGCAGGACGGTCAGCTCGTCGGAGCGTCCGCCGTAGTACTCGTCGTGTGCCGACGACAGGCCGGAGGCCAGGTCGGAGGACTCGGCGTCTCCGCCCGCCACGTCGATCAACTCCTCGACGAGCAGCGACCCGTCCTTGCCGATGCGACGGTGGATCTCCCAGGCCGGGGCGACGAGATCGTGGTCGGCGAACGCGCGACGCCAGGCATCGACGTGCAGATACACCGAATCGACCAATGTGCCGTCGATGTCGAAAAGGATCGCCTGAATGGGCGCCATGAAGGGCTCCGGACGTCGGATCTGGTGAACGCGGTCACCCGATGATTTCAGGCCCTCGTCTGCCAACCCTAGTCCGTCGGCCACCCTCGTCAACTCGTCGGCGACGTTCCCCGGACCTCCCGGCGACGCGGCTCGGAGCTAGAACTCGTCGCTCTCCGACGGCGATGAGTTCGGGTGCAGTCGCTGCAGATGCACGCGTCGGGCCAACCGGATCAGGGGTCGGATCAGCAGTTCGATGCTGCCCACCAGGAACAGCCAGGTGCCCGCGGTGGTTGTCGATTCGCCGAAGAACAACACACTTCCCGCGATGAACCAGATGGCGATCAGGATGTCGTTGACGATGCTGACCACCTCCCAGCGCTGACGGATCACCAACTCGTCGTGGCCGATACGCACCGTCAACGGTCCGTCACCGCGGGTGGGGCCGCTCACCGCGGACGACCGTCCTCGCTCTGCGATCCGCGACCTCGTGACTCGCGCAATGCCCGTCCCCTCTCCACGAATTCCTGATCGGTGCGCTCGTTCTTGTCCGAGGCCTTCGTATCACGCGGGGGGAGCTGCAGGTGTTCCTCGGCGGGCAGGCCGGCCTGGAGTTCGCGACCGCGCTCGAGTTCGGAGTCGAACTCGGCACCGAACAGCAATGCGAGGTTCGTCAACCACAGCCAGAGCAGGAACACGATCACGCCGGCGAGTGCGCCGTAGGTCTTGTTGTAACTGCTGAAGTTGGCCACGTACAGCGCGAAGAGGGCAGAGGCGATGATCCAGGTGACGATCGCGAGGACCGCCCCGGCGCTGACCCAGCGGAACTTCGG
>NZ_JAEMTF010000101.1:3339-16433 GCF_016462415.1 Williamsia sp.
GATCAGCTGGTGGGGTCCACGGCGTCCTTGATCTTCCCGACGACACCCTTCTCGGTGGCGAAGGCGGCGGAACGGGGTTCACCCATCGCGCCGTCGTAGGTCGCGTACAACTTGGGATCCGGCGGCGGCCCGGCCTGCACGTTGCCCAGCGGTTCCGGGTTCGCCAGGAATCCGTTCTGGTGGATGCCGTCCGGCGCGGTCCCGTGGGCCCATCGGCCCTTGTCCGCGTCGGCGCCGTCGGACAGATGCCACAGGCTGGTCGCGTGCTCGGCGAACTCCTCGTCGAACAGGTCGTTGGGGACGATGGTGTCCTCGATACCGTCGGCCTTGAGCTCCTCGATCGCGGCGAGCCAGAGGTTCTGGTGGTAGGTGTCGCGGGCCAGGTTGAACCGCAGCATGGCCTTGACGCCCGGATCGTCGGTCATGTGGAACAGTCGCGCGGTCTGCAGACGGCCCTGCGACTCCAGGGAGACGTTGGATCGGAAGTCCGCCAACAGGTTCCCGCTCGCGACGATGTTGCCGCCGCTCCAGGGGACACCGTTGCTGTTGGCGAGCAGCGCGCCGCCACCGGAGACGATGGCCTGCTGGGGGTCCATCCCGCCCATGACCGCCGCGACGACCGGATCACCCATCGCGTTCTTGGTCGACTCGGTGGCCGGTGCGCCCTCGAGCAACCGCGCGACCATGGTCGCGATCATCTCCACGTGGCCGATCTCCTCGGTCGCCACGTCCATGATCAGGTCCTTGTACTTGCCCTTCATGCGGCAGTTCCAGCCCTGGAAGAGGTACTGCATGGTCACGGTCATCTCGCCGAAGGTGCCGCCGATCAGCTCCTGGAGCTTGCGGGCGTAGACGGGGTCCGGGTTCTCGGGTGCGATGTCGAACTGCATGTGATCGGTATGACGAAACATGGATGCCTGCTCTCACTGATGATGGAAGCGCGTGCCGACGAATCGTTTGCGGAGACGGGTTCGTCGGCGCGGCTGAGTGATTGAGAGTTGCCTGGGCGTGGACCCGACGAATCGAGTGAGTGCGTCGGAGTTGAGCACCGCTGACCACGCAGAGAAGCGCGGTCCGACCAGGAATGGGATTGATCACGGCGAGGATGCTGCACCGCGGCGGTGGAATCGACTCACCGGCCACGCTCACAGTAGCGCGTCGGGGACGAGATGCGAAGGTCTGGCCGAATATCGTCTTCTGGCAGTGGATTTGAGGTACAGCACGCCCGGGTGACCGCGTGACCCGTGTCCAGCCGCCCATAGTGGGGTACAACTGGGACGAGGGACGACACGGCCAGCCCCGCCACACGCCGTTCCCGGTGCGACGCCTTCGATACATCTGGCTCGCACGCCGACGCCGCCGGCCCGCGGCCATCGAAGGAACGACTCCATGACAAGTGTGTGGCTCGAGAACGACCGATTCGAACATCGGACGCCGCTGCCCGCGGGCGAGAGATTCGACCACGTGATCGTCGGTGCAGGCATCACCGGGCTGGTCACCGCGGTGCTGCTGGCCCGCGCGGGAGCACGGGTCGCGGTGCTCGAGGCGAGACACATCGGCGGCGGTACGACGGGAAGCACCACCGCCAAGGTGTCGCTGCTGCAGGGCAGCCGCTTGAGCACCCTGGCCGACAAGCACGGCGCCGACACCCTGAGGCAGTACGTCGACGCCAACCGCATCGGTATGGACTGGTTGCTCGACTTCTGCGCGACCGCGTCGGTGTCCGTTGATCGTGAATCGGCGATCACCTATGCCACAACCGATTCGGGGGCGGAGACCGTGCGCTCCGAGCACCGCCTGGCACGCGAGGCCGGGCTCGACGCGCGGATGACCACCACGTCAGAGCTGCCTTTCGCGACCATCGCCGCGGTGGAGTTGGCCGATCAGGCCCAGCTCGATCCCATGCCGCTGCTCCACGCGCTCAGCGCCGAGTTGCGCGCCCTGGGCGGGATCGTGGTGGAGGGCGCGCGGGTCACCGGGGTCGGATGGGCCGGACTCCGCTCGACGGTCGGGGTGCGGACCAATCGAGGCGAGATCACCGCGGGGACCGTCGTGCTGGCCACCGGGACGCCCATCCTCGACCGCGGTGCCTTCTTCAGCCGTCTCACCGCCCAGCGTTCGTACGTGGGCACGTTCGATGTCGGCGACCGCGCTCCCTCCGGGATGTACCTGGCGGCAGACTCACCGACGGTGTCGATCCGATATGTACGGCGGCCGGGCACGGGCGACGAGCCCGGGCGCCGCGTTCTCATGGTCGGCGGCTTCGGACACGAGGTGGCACGCGGCGGATCCGAGCGCAGTCACGTGCAGGAGCTGTTCGCCTGGACGCGTCGCAACTATCCCGACGCGGTCCTCGAGAACCGTTGGTCGGCACAGGATTACAGTTCCATCGACGAGCTCCCCTACGTCGGCCCGCTGCTGCCGGGGGAGAACCGCATCCAGGTCGCCACCGGGTTCGCGAAATGGGGCATGACCAATGGCGTTGCGGCCGCCCTGGCCGTATCCGAGCACCTGCTGGGCACCGGTGACACGTGGGCCGACACCCTGCGCACCTGGCGCCCGTCGGAACTGCGCGCGCTGCCCACCGCGGCGAAGACCAACGCCTCCGTGGGTCTGCACATGACGCGCGGGTGGACCCGCGCCGTGCTGTCCGGGCCGTCCGATCCCGGCGAGGGGGAGGGCGTGGTGTTCCGTCGCGGACTCCGTCCGGTCGGCCGGTGCACCGTCGACGGCCAGACGTCGACTGTCTCACCCATCTGCACACACCTCTACGGGATCCTCGACTGGAACGACGCCGAGAAATCCTGGGACTGTTCGTTGCACGGGTCGCGGTTCACCGCCACCGGTCAGGTGATCGAGGGCCCGGCGACCGAAGCGCTGGGTCAGCTCTGAGTCAACGCGGGGCGCGCAGGGGGTGGTCGGCCTCGATGAGTTGGCTGGCGAGGTCGTAGACCGCCACGTTCGCATCCTGGGAGAGCTTGCGGAGCAGTTCCCACGCCTGCAGGGCGTCGATCGAGAACCGCTCCATGATCATGCCCTTGGCCTGCCCGATGGTGTCGCGGCTGGCCAGAGCGCTGGCGAACTGCACCTCACGCCGGGCACTGAACAACGCCAGGGCCGCGTGGGTGGCGACGGCGAGGCCCACTTCCTCGGCCTCCGCGCCGAACGCCTGCGGCTCCGTGCTGTGCACGTTGAGAGCGCCCATCGCGCTGTCGCTGCGGTAGAGCTGGAACGAGACGGTCGAACCGATGGCCGTCTGGGCTCGCGCCGCCGAGGTGTAGGCGGGCCAGCGTTCCTCGGTCGCGTAATCGGGCACCCGCACGATGTGCTGTGTCCATTCCGAGGCGGCCTGCAGACAGGGACCTTGTGCGGTCGCGGTCTGGATCTGGTCGATGAGCAGGGCCATCTCGTCCGTCGGCGCCACCGTGGTGATCGCCTTGCGTGCGACCAACGTGATCGCGCACGACTGCGCGCCGGGAATCTGCTCGACGGCGCTCGCCGTCGCCGATCCGAGGAGTTCGTTCTCGTCCCGGGACGACTGCGCCGCGAGTTCCCGGGCCATGGCGGCCATCAAGGAGTGGCGGGTGGCGATGTCGGGGCTGGTGGCCACCGTGGCCTCCTCAAGGTTGGCCGTACGAGGGATGGGGTCTGTTGACCCCATCCGTCGCCGCCACCGTAGCACCGATGAGGCTCAACGGTTTCCGCTCGAAAACCTACCCCCAGCTCAGGGTTTCAGGATGATCTTCACCGCGCCGTCCTCCTTCTTCTGGAAGATCTCGTAGGCGTGCGGGGCCTGCTCGAGCGGGAGCTCGTGCGTGGCAAAGGAATCAACACCCAGCGGGTCGTCGTCGCCCAGCAGCGGCATGATGTCCGGAACCCACCTCTTGACGTTTGCCTGCCCCATCCGGAGCTGGATCTGCTTGTCGAACATCGTCAGCAGGGGCAGCGGGTCGGCCATCCCGCCGTAGACACCGATGAGTGAGATCGTCCCACCACGACGGACGATGTCGATTGCCGAGAGCAGCGCACCGAGGCGATCCACACCAGCGGTCTGCAACATCGGTTTGGCGACGGCATCAGGGAGGATGCTCGTGACCTGCTGGAGCAGTTTGGCTGTCGGCGACCCGTGCGCCTCCATGCCCACCGCGTCGATGACCGAATCGGTTCCGCGCCCGCCGGTCAACGACCGGATCTCCGCACCGAGGTCGTCGACCGCGTCGAGGTCGACCACCTCGATGCCGCGGACCCGCGCGCGGTCCAGGCGTTCGGGGACGCGGTCGACAGCGATCACCCGATGACCCCGGTGCTGGGCGATACGGGCGGCCATGTCGCCGATCGGACCGAGGCCCAGAACGGTGACCGATCCACCGTCGGGAACGGCCGCGTACTCAACCGACTGCCACGCCGTCGGCAGCACGTCGGACAGATACACGAAGCGTGAGTCGGCCGGTCCCTCCGGGACCTTGATGTGGGTGAACTGCGCCTGGGGAACCCGAAGGTACTCGGCCTGACCACCGGGGACCGCCCCGTACAACGACGAGAACCCGAACAGGGCTGCGCCCATCCCCTGATCGCGGACTTGCGTTGTCTCACACTGGGTGTAGAGCGAGGAGTCGCACATGTAGCAGGAGCCACAGGAGATCTGGAAGGGGATGACCACCCGGTCACCGACCTTGAGATCACCGGTCTGCGAACCGACCTCCTCGACCACGCCCATCGGCTCGTGCCCCAGGATGTCGCCGGGTGTCATGAACGCACCCAGGACCTCATAGAGATGCAGGTCGGAGCCGCAGATGTTCGTCGACGTGACCTTGATGATCGCGTCGGTCGGCTGCTCGATCCTCGGATCGGGCACCTCGTCGACACTGACCTTTCGCTTGCCCTGCCATGTGACTGCGCGCATGAGTTCCACCTTCCTGGTTCACGTCAATGCGTGGGATGTGCCCGATCTCGCGAATGATGAACAGATTCCACGCATTTGGTGTGGGACCCGACGCGGACCTCAGATGTCGACGCGTCCGTCGGTAGGCGCTGACGTCGTGACACAACCACGACCATCGATCGTGGGGTGACCGCAGCTGGAGAGCTCAACCTGGCCGTCTATACCCATCCACTGTGCCACGAAGCGACGCGCGACCGCCACCGTTCACGCTCTACACTCGACTCCTGCTGATCAGGTGCAGCCCCCGCCCGATCCGACGAACGACGAAGGGGTCTCACCATGGACATGGCATCGCAGACGTCCGCTCTCTACATGCGGACCCACCTCATCGGGGCCAGTGGCGGTCTACAACTCGCACGCCTCGTCGCAGGCGATCCCTGGACCGCGGGCGCGATCGACCATCTCCCGGCCGAACTCGAGGAGGAGATGGCGTTTGTGCGAGAACGGGTGGAGGAGCTGAGCGGCCACCGGGAGAGCTGGCTGGGTGCCGTGGTCGGCCTCGGCAGCGGGGTACGCGGCGTGGCCGGTGTACTGCGCGTGACCCGTGGGCGCTTTCGTCGGGTCGCCGCGCTGGAGGCGATGCGTTCTCTGCTGCTGGCGAAGAAGGCGATGTGGGAACTCGGTATGGAGGGTCGTGTCGACTTCGGGCCCGGCACCGCCCGATGTGCGGAGCTGAACGATCAGGCCGCCCGTCAGGCCACCGAACTCCAGGCTCTGCACCAGCGCGCGGCGGATGAGGCCTTCTCCTGAGAGCGATGCCCGATCGGGCCGCACACGGGCGCTAGGGACGCGCCTCGTGGCCCGAACGGCCGTGCGTGCGACGGGATTCCTTCATCTCGGATTCGAAGACGTGGCGACGTCCGTCGAGAAGGTCGGTGCGCGTGCGCTTCTCGAATTCCTTGACGGTGGCGTAGTAGCCGTCGTCGAACTCCTCGACGAGCTGGAACGTCCATCGTCCCGGAAAGGTGTTGAGCCCCACGATCTCCGTGCGCAACCGTTGCGCCAGCTCGGTGTGGCCCGCTTCGTCCAACGCGTCGGCGGCGTCGCCGAAGGCCAGGTCGGCGTGTCCGGACATCTGGTGCGCCTCGTACAGGTGACCACGAACGCGTTCGACCCACTCCAGGGCCTCGGTCACTGCGCCGACGGCCTTCACCGTCTCGTCGGTGGCACCGTCTGGTCGACGGTGCTCGTCGTCGGCAGGCAGTTCGTCACGCAAAGGTGAACCTGCTCAGGATCGAGTGCACCGCCTGCGTGACGGTGAGCCGCTCGTAGCTCTGCACGAAGTCGAAGGTTCGTTCCATGTCCGGGCCCTCGTCGTGCAGATCGCGCGCGGCGAGCAGGGCGCAGAAGTGGGGGCTGAGCACGGCGACGTTCCACTCGTTGACGATGTCGTCGGACTCGTCGAGCGGCGCGTGGATCACATTGCCGTCGATCATCGGCGCCAGACCCACTCCGTAGACACCGGCGAGACCTGCGGTGTCGGCCAGTTGCCTCCATCGCACGGACGTCTGCGTCGTGAAGTTGCGCGCGTGTTGGAAGGTACCGAGCACGATCACCGCGCCGCCGGCGGCAGCGGCCTGTGCCTCGAGCGCCTTGCTCATCTCGATCAGCAGTCGCTTCGTGCCGCGGCGCGGCTGATGCCCGGCCGAACCGATGCGATACGGCGTGGTGGTGTCGGCGGCCGGGGTCGACCAGACCGGCGCATCCGGCAACGGGACCACGGTCTCGTCGGCGAACGACGCGGGGTCCTCGACAGGGGGGTAGAGGGCACCGAGTCCGTAGGCGGCGCCGATCGTCTGAGCCGAGAGCCGCAGCGCCTCGGTGTCGACGCCCTCGGCGATGACCACGGCGTGGCTGCGCTCGACGTGCGCGGCGAGTGCATGGGCCAGGCGAGCCATGGCGGGCTCGGTGGTCCTCGTGAGCAATTCCGGTCCGGTGACGATGATGTCGGGCTCGATCAGCGACAGCATCGTCACGGCGTACTCGCTGACCCCGAACCCGTCGACACAGATGATCCGACCGGCACGGCGGGCCGCATCGATCCGGGCCAGGGTGCGCTGGGGGTCGGCCAACATCTCGTCGGGCTGGACCGAGACCGCGAGACGCTCGAGCGAGTTCTCCAGGTCTGCCTGATCGACGGACGCGAGATCGACCATCACGAGCAGTGGCAGGACGTCGGCGATCATCTGGGCGGTGCCAGAGGCGGCGAAGGTGAACTTGTGGCGATCGAGTGCGCGTTCCTGCTGCATCATCCGCGCCGCGCGCCGCAGCGACTCGGCGGTTCCGAGCGCGGACCCCGACGGGCCTCGGACCTGCAGCTCCGCTCCCGCCAGTGCGCCGTCGGTGAGTCGCCGGATCGGCGCGAACTGCATGGAGACCTCCAACGCCCCGACGAGTGAGTCCTCGTCCGGGGAAGTGCGAACAGGGCTTGATTCGGTGGAGATACGCCTCACCTCATCCATCGAGAGCGGAAGGGCAGGTCCGAGATACTGGTCATGATGGGTCCCGTCTGGGAGAACGCGTCGGACAGCAGAGGCGTTCGCACATGCGATCGCCCGAGGCCGCTGCTGGACCGAGACCTCCAGCTTAGCCCGAAGTCTTTTCGCGGCTCCACCAGTCGAGGAGCGCCGCCTCGGCCTCGTCCCGGTCGAGCGGTCCGCGGTCGAGTCGGAGTTCCTTCAGGAAACGCCAGGCGCGACCCACGAGGGGCCCCGCCGGGATGTCGAGCAGTTCCATGATCGCGTTGCCGTCGAGGTCCGGCCGGACCCGCTGCAGGTCCTCCTGCGCAGCCAGCTCGGCGATCCTGCGTTCGAGGTCGTCGTAGTTGCCCTGCAACCGCGCCGCGCGCCGCTTGTTGCGGGTCGTGCAGTCCGCCCGGACCAACTTGTTGAGTCGGGGGAGTAGGTCGCCGGCGTCGGTGACGTAGCGCCGCACCGCCGAATCGGTCCACCGGCCCTCGTCGTAACCGTGGAACCGCAGGTGCAGGAACACCAGGTTCGCGACGTCCTCGATCACCGACTTCGGGTACTTGAGCGCCTTCATGCGCTTGCGCACCATCTTGGCCCCGACCACCTCGTGGTGGTGGAAGCTGACGCCGCCGTCCGGCTCGTGCCGACGGGTCGCCGGCTTGCCGATGTCGTGCAGCAGCGCCGCCCACCGCAGGATCAGGTCCGGATCGGCCTCCTCGAGGTCGACGGCCTGCTGCAACACGGTCAGCGAGTGCCAGTAGACGTCCTTGTGCTGATGGTGTTCGTCGATGGCGAGCTTCATCCCGGGGATCTCCGGGAGCACCCGCTGGGCGAGCCCGGTCTCCACCAACGCGTCGACCCCGTCGACCGGATGGTCGCCGAGGATCAGCTTGTCGAGTTCGGCGGCGACGCGCTCCACGGTGATCCGGTCGATGGCGTCGACCATCTCGGTGATCGCGATGATCACCCGGGGCGCCGGGACGAAGCCGAGCTGGGAGACGAACCGGACCGCGCGCAGCATCCGCAACGGGTCGTCGGTGAACGAGGTCTCCGGGGCGGCCGGGGTGTCGATGACGCCGGCCAGTAGATCCGTCATGCCGTCGAGCGGGTCGACGAACTCCTGCGCGCCGTCGGCGCCGATCCGGACGGCCATCGCGTTGATGGTGAAGTCGCGGCGGATCAGGTCCTCGTCGAGGGTGTCGCCGAAACGCACCTCCGGGTTCCGGGACACCTGGTCGTAGGTGTCGGCGCGGAACGTGGTGATCTCGATGTGCTGACCGTCGCGGACCGCACTGACCGTGCCGTAGGCGATCCCGGTGTCCCAGGTGTGCTCCGCCCATCCCCGCAGGATCGCCTGCACCTGCTCGGGTCGGGCGTCGGTGGTGAAGTCGAGGTCGGAACCCAGCCGGCCCAGTACCGCGTCGCGGACCGACCCACCGACGAGATAGAGGGAGAAGCCACGCTCGGCGAACCGGGCGCCCAGGGGGTCGAGAACCCCCGACAGCTGCCGCAACGACACCGCGGCGGCGGCCAGCAACCGGGTGCGGCGCTCGTCTGAGGAGTCCTCCCGCGTTGCTGTCACGGGGTCAGAGCCTACCCAGTACACCTCGGACATCGAGCCCCTGACCCGCGCCGGGGTTGCGGAAACCGGGGGTTGACAACGGCTAGCATCGTGGGGTGTCAGCCGAACCCTCCGAGCCGAAACGCGACGTCGCGGGACGTCCGCGGCGTCGGCGCGGCAATCGGCGGGGCGGGAAACGACGTGGCGGGCCCGGCGCCGGACAGCCCGGGACGACCGCGGCCACGGCGGTCGGGGACGCCGCACCCGCCACCCTCGACACCTCAGATGCACAGGCACCGACCACCGGTCCCGCCCCGACCGAGGGCAGCCGGACCGGCAGCCGCCGAGGACGTCGCGGCCGCAGGCGCAAGCCCAGCAGGCCCACTGCCGACAATCCCGACGCCGCCGCCTCGGTCGCGAACACCGACGGCGGCGACTCGCCGGTCGCGGTCAAGCCGTCCGACCTCAACGCCATCAATCGCACCGCCGGGCACGGCGGACGCAGTGCCCGGGGTGCCGCACGCGCGACGCCCACCAAGAACGCCAGCGTCCCCAAGACCAACCCCCGACTGCGCACCGTGCGCGAGACGTCGGCGGGTGGGCTGATCGTCTCCGGCATCGACGGTCCGGACCGGGAGCGCTGCGCTGCGCTCATCGGTCGGGTGGACCGACGCGGTCGGATGATGTGGTCGCTTCCCAAGGGCCACATCGAGACCGGGGAGACCGCGGAGCAGACCGCGGTACGCGAGGTCGCCGAGGAGACCGGGATCGAGGGCAACGTCGTCGCCTCGCTCGGCAAGATCGAGTACTGGTTCGTCAGCGAGGGCAAGCGGATCCACAAGACCGTGCACCACTACCTGATGCGGTCCACCGGTGGTGAGTTGTCCGACGCCGACTACGAGGTCGCCGAGGTCGCCTGGGTGCCGCTCGCCGAGCTCCCGCAGCGTCTGACCTACTCCGACGAACGCCGCCTGGCCCGCACGGCCGAGGAGGTCATCGCCGACCTGGCCGACGACCCCGAGCGGCTGGCGCGGTCGGAGGCCGACAGCGCCCGTACCGAGCCCAACGAGTACGAGAAGGCCGCCGCCGCCCGCAACCAGCGTCGCAACGATGCCCCGAAGCCCGCCCGCGCCCGCCGACGCCGGCGTGGTCCGCGGCGCGGGGCGGGCGCACCGACGGAAGCGGCCGACGTCGCACACCCCGAGCACGTGGAGTCCCCGCGCGAGCGGACCGCCCACGACGGTGACGAATGATCTCGACCGGATGATCTCGACACGGCCGCGCGACGCCCGGCGATCGCGCCGTCACCGTCTGTCCCGATGGGCCGCGGTGCTGGGGGTGTTCGGGCTCGTGCTGACCACGATGCTCGCCGGTCCGCTACCGGGCGCACTCGCCCCGGCGACCGCGGCACCGTTCCCCGAACCGGCCGAGTTCGTCAACGTGTCCGTCGACTCGGTGAGTCCCTCGGCGGTCACGACCAGCAGTCCGACCACCGTGACGGTGCGGGGCACGCTGAACAACGTCGGCGACCGGCCCGTCACCGACCTCGTGATGCGGGTGCAACGCGGCGAGCGACTCGCATCGGGTCCCGAACTGCGGACGTCGTTGATCCGTGATCCGGCCCAGTACGAGACCGCCACCCGGTTCACCCAGGTGGGGACGAAGCTCGACCCGGGACAGAGCCGCCCGTTCTCGCTGACCGTCCCGCTGACCGGTGACGCCGCCACGCCCGGCCTCGGGGTCGACAGCCCAGGGATCTACCCGATCCTGGTCAATCTCAACGGAACCCCCGACTACGGCACTCCCGCCCGTCTCGACGACTCGCGGACCCTGCTGACGGTGCTCGGGTTACCGCCTGACCCGGCCCGCGCCCAGGACGGCGACCTCGCCGACGCGGCCGCGAACACGCAGCCGTCGGGAGCGGACGGGTCGGTCGCGCCGACCGTGTCGTCCCCGGCGCAGCTCACGCTGATGTGGCCCCTGGCGGCACCGGGACAACTCGCACCCGGGATCACCGGCGGCGGAGACGAACCCGTCCGCCTCATCAGCGACGACCTCGCCACCTCGCTGCGGCAGGGCGGACGACTCAACGGACTGCTGACCACCCTCGACGACGCCACCGCGAGCCCGGACGCCCCGGTCACGCGCAGCACCTGTCTCGCCGTCGACCCCGACCTGCTCATCACCGTGCAGGCCATGACGTCGGGGTACGAGGTGTCCCGCGACCCCACCGATCCGCGGTCGGACACCCGGGAGGGCACCGGGTCCGCCGCGGCCCAGGACTGGTTGGCGCGCCTGCGCACCATGGCATCGCGCCTGTGCGTGGTGGCGCTGCCGTTCGCGCAGGCCGACCTCGACACCCTCGCCCGGGTCAACGACCCCGAACTGACCCGCACCGCGGTCCGCTCGCCCGCCGACATCGTCGACACCATCCTGGGCGTCACCAGCGTGCGGGGACTCGCCATCCCGATCAGCGGGGCACTCGACGACACCGCCGCGCGCCTGCTGACCAACTCCGACATCGGTCACGCGCTCGTCGCCTCCACCGCGGTGGCCCGCGAGCAGGGGTCGGCGAACGGCCAGTACCGGGCGGACGCCCTCGCCGTGCAGACCTACGACCCGGCCGTCACGACCGCGTTGGCCGGCATGGGCGCCGCCCCGAGCACCCCCGCCATCACCGCCGACGACCAGCGATTCGACCTCGACACCGAGTCGCAGGTGAGCCGACGTGCCGCGGCCACCGCCGCGCTGAGCTACGCCGCGATCGCCCCCACCGGCGACGCGACCACCCAACGCACCGGCGGCGAACCCGACGACCCGACGGTCGGTCGCAGCGACGTGATCATGCCGCCCGCGGTGTGGTCGGCCTCGGCCGACGACGCGCGGGCGGTGCTGTCCACGACGGCCCTGCTGATGGACTCCGGGCTGGCCGCACCCCGACCCCTCGGCGACGTCAACTCACAACTCGATCAGGCCGGGGTCTCCGGCGCGCTGCGGGTCCCGTTGAACACGACCCTGGGACTCACCACGCTCGATGCCGACACCACCATGTTGCTCAGCCGCTCGGCCGGACTGATCTTCCAACTCGAGGCATCGATGGTCGCGCGCAGCGACCTCGCGATCTCGCCGCGCACCTACGTGGCGCCCCTCGACGAGGACCTCATCCGCGCCATGCGCTCGGCCCCCGTCGACTCCACCTCGGATCGCCGCGCCGTGGTGGCCACCGCCGTCGCCCGGGTCCGCGCCGTGGACAGGACGCTCGACCGGATGCGCGACGCGGTCAGCATCCTCGACCCCGGCGGTCGGTACACGTTGGCCTCCGAGCGCAGCCCGCTCCTGCTGGTGGTCCGCAACGACCTCCCGCTGCCGATCCGGGTGCGCCTCGACACGGCCGCGCCGCAGAACCTCGACATCGGCGATGTCGGGGTCATCGAGATCCCGCCGCGGGGCACCCGACAGATCCAACTGCCGACGCAGGCGAAGTCCTCGGCGACGATGACCGTCAACATCGCGCTGGTGACGTCCAGCGGTGTCGCGATGGGCAGTCCGATCGACTTGTCAGTACATTCCAACGCATATGGAAAAGCCCTGTTCATCATCACGATCTGCGCCGGCGTCGCGTTGGTGCTGCTCGCGGGCCGACGGCTCTGGCACCGATTCCGTGGGAAACCGGACCCGGCCGACCTGGACCGGCCCGAACCCGACGAGCGCGATCGCCTGATGGCCGACAGCCGCTACCTGCATCAACAGGACACCCCGGTTCCGCCGAGGCGGGGATCGACCGGCGATGACTGACCGCCCGGACGAACCGGCGAACGGCGAACCGGACCGCCGCCGTGACACCGCCGACGGACCGCCCACGGGTGGCCGCGCGGCACCGCGTCGAATCCCACCCACACCGGGCCGCGGCATCCCCGGCGGCGCACCGTCGGACCGGTTGCCACCGGTACCGGGTGCACCCGACGACACCCTGCGCAACCGCCGGTCGGGTGGACGCCCGCGTCCGTCAAGCGACCTACCCCCGCGTCGGCCGCCGAGTCCGAACGCACGTCGTTTCGCCGACACCCCACCCGGCTACGTCCCCCCGCCGGTCTCGCGCCCGCTGCCGACCACGCCCCCGCGG
>NZ_JAEMTF010000018.1:0-30278 GCF_016462415.1 Williamsia sp.
ACGGCGGTCTGGGTGGTCATGTGCAGCGAACCGGAGATGCGGGCGCCCTTCAGCGGGGCCACATCTGCGTACTCACGACGCAGCTCCATCAGTCCGGGCATCTCCGCCTCGGCCAGGTCGATCTCCAGCCGGCCGTAGGCGGCGAGAGAGAGGTCCGCGACCTTGAAGTCGATCCCGCCGAGGTTGTCCGCACTGAGGGCTGTCTGAACCGATGTCATGTAGTACTCCTGGTTGGCGACCGGCTCCCAGATCGGGACCGATGTGTCGCCCTACAGGCTAACGAATAACCCGCTCAACCGCGAAAACAGCGTCTGACGGGTTCGTGACGACTGGGCCGTGTCGCATCACGGAACCGCCGACGTTGTGACCGTCCCCAGCGGGACCGCACGATCGTGTGCGTTCACCGGTGCGCGGCGCCGGCCGCGGAGGTCAACACCGGGGCGAAGATCTCGGCGAGGTCGTCGGCCACGTCGCGATCCCCCTCTGGCGGCATGGCTATGTAGCTCAGCGCCATCCGGGAGATGGCCCGGCCGACGCGATGCGCCTCGGTGGGGTCGACCCGTAGCCAGCTCTGCTGCAGCATGGCCGACAGCTGATCGCTGGCCCGGGTGATCAGAGGCGAGGCATCGGTCGTGATCAGACGCAGCAGATCCGCTTTGGCCTCGCCGCGCAGCAACGACTGCACCAGCGGGTCCGACGCGGAGATCGCGAAGAAGTTCGAGAACCCCTCCCGCAGGGCGTTGCGGACCTCGCCGACGTTGCGGTGGACCGCGTCGGTGACCACCGTGCAGAACTCGTCGGTCAGGCGGGTCGCGTATGCCTGCGCGAGACCCAGGCGGGAACCGAATTCGTTGTAGACGGTCTGCCTGCTCACGCCGGCCGCGGCGGCCACGTCGGTCATCGTGACCGTCGACCAGTCGCCGTTGCGGAGCAACCCACGCATGCCGTCGAGCAGCGAGGCACGCAACAGCGCCTTGGTCGCCTGCTGATAGCCCACCGGCTTCGCCGGAACGTCGGTCACGGCGCCCAGGCTACCGACCCGGGTGAGGTGCGGCGCACCGGCGACGACGCTGCCCGCAACCATCAGCCGCGCGCGATCTCGACCATCTCGAAGTCGGCCTTCGCCGCCCCGCAGTCCGGGCAGCTCCAGTCGTCGGGGATGTCATCCCACCGGGTGCCCGGGGCGATGCCGTCCTCGGGCCACCCCTTCTCCTCGTCGTATTCGAAGCCGCACTGCACGCAGATGAAGAGTTTGTAGTCCATGGTCATTTCCTGTGGTCGAAGGTGTTGTCGTGTCGGAAGTTGTTGCGCCCGAGCCCATCAGGCGGGTTCGAAGTCCATCTTCTCGCGGACCCCGCAGTCGGGGCAGGGCCAGTCGTCGGGGATGTCGGTGAACGCCGTACCCGCCGCGAAACCCTCCCGGGGCGCCCCGGCCGACTCGTCGTAGACGTAGTCGCACACGGGGCAGCGGTAGGCGCTCACAAGGCGGCTCCGGGCTCCCCCGCGGACGCGGCCAGCGCGCCGATCCGGTCCCGCGCCTTCGCCTCTCTGCCGGGTTGGATGTTGATGCGGTCGGCGTCGCCGGCGTAGTGCTCGACGACCCGGTGGTCCATGACCGCACGCCACAGGGGCGGGAAGTACGCGAGGCCGATCATGCTGGCGTAGCCGCTCGGCAGGCTCGGCGCCTCGTCGAAGCTGCGCAGCGTCTGATACCGCCGGGTGGGGTTGGCGTGATGGTCGCTGTGCCGCTGCAGGTGGTACAGGAAGATGTTGGTGACGATGTGGTCGGAGTTCCAGCTGTGCTTCGGCGCGCAGCGCTCGTAGCGACCCGACTCCGTCTTCTGACGCAGCAGTCCGTAGTGCTCGAGGTAGTTGACCGTCTCGAGCAGGGTGAAGCCGTAGATCGCCTGGATCACCAGGAACGGGAGCACGCCCCATCCGAAGACCCCGGTCAGCACGGCGAACAGCGCGACACTCATCGCCCACGCGTTGAGGACGTCGTTGCTGGGGTGCCACACCGGTCGTTCGAGGCGCTGCATCCGGGTCTTCTCCAGTCCCCACGCCGATCGCAGGCTGCCGATCACGCTGCGGGGCCAGAACCGCCAGAAGCTCTCGCCGAAGCGTGAACTCGCCGGGTCCTCGGGGGTGGCGACGCGGACGTGGTGGCCGCGGTTGTGCTCGATGAAGAAGTGGCCGTAGAACGTCTGCGCCAGGGTGATCTTCGACAGCCACCGCTCCAGGGACGCCTTCTTGTGTCCCATCTCGTGCGCGGTGTTGATGCCGACGCCACCCATCACACCGACGGAGATGGCCAGACCGATCTTCGACACCAGGCCGAGGCCCCCGTCGATGCCGATCCAGCTGAGGTTGTCCGCCGTCCACAGGTAGCAGGCCAGGATGAGCGTCGCGATCTGGAACGGGATGTAGGCGTAGGTGCAGTAGCGGTAGTACCTGTCGTTCTCCAGCGCCTCCATCACCTCATCCGGCGGGTTCTGGCCGTCGGGGCCGAAGAAGATGTCGAGGATCGGCAGCAACACGTAGACCAGGATCGGCCCGATCCACCAGAACACGGGCGTGACGACCTCGGCTCCGAGTGCGTTCAGTCCGGCCACGAGACCGAGCGCCAGGAACACCGCGGTCGGTGGGACGAGCCCGAACAGCCACATGTAGCGCTTGCGGTCTCGCCATTCGCTGATCGGAGCGGATGGCCGCTCCCGGGTTTCACTGCTCATGCTCGTACGCCTCCTTGTGCCGTGCATCACTTCTCACGTTGACAATAGATGATGATACGTCGATTGGCTATACAAACTGCAGTATTTGTAAATCAATGCACGATGTCGACGTTCGCGGCCCCGACCACGCATACGACGGCACCCCGCCGATCGGGTGATCGACGGGGTGCCGGTACTGCGGGTGCGTTCGCGCGTCAGGTCTCCGAGCCCACCGGGTGGGTGGCCTTGCCGTCGACCGAGTCGACCTCGCCGCGCTCGCGTCGGCCGACCATGGAGTGTCGTCGGCTGTAGAGGAAGTAGAACAGCACGCCGATCGCCATCCAGACCACGAAGCGGATCCACGTCAGTGCGGACAGGTTCAGCATCAACCACACGCAGGACACGATGGCGAGGATCGGGATGACCGGCATCCACGGGACGGTGAACCCGCGCTTGAGGTCGGGGCGCTTGCGTCGCAGGACGATGACACCGGCGGCCACGACGACGAACGCGAACAGCGTGCCGACGTTGACCATCTCCTCGAGCTTGTCGATGGGGAAGAACCCGGCGACGACCGCGACGACGACGCCGACCAGGATCTGGATGCGGGCCGGCGTGCCCCGGGCGCTGGTCTTGCCCAGTCCGCGGGGCAGCAGTCCGTCGCGGCTCATCGCGAACAGCACGCGGGCCTGGCCGAGCATCAGCACCATCACGACGGTGGTGAGTCCGGCCAACGCACCGATGGAGATGGCCTTCTCGGCCCAGGTGATGCCGTTCAGACCGAACGCGTAGGCGAGGTTCTTGGGTTCGCCGTCGCCCGCCGAGGTCGCGAGGTCCTTGTAGTTGACCATCCCGGTGACGACGATCGTGACGAGTACGTAGAGGACGGTCACGATCGCCAGCGAGGTCAGGATGCCGCGCGGCACATCGCGCTTGGGGTTCTTCGTCTCCTCGGCGGTGGTCGCCACCACGTCGAATCCGATGAACGCGAAGAAGACGATGGATGCGGCCGCGAGCAGTCCGTACCAGCCGTAGTTGGAGTCGCCGCCGCCGGTGATGAGCGAGAACAGCGTCGACTCGACCGACTTGCCGCCGCTCTCCGAGGGCTCGGAGTCGGGGATGAAGTTCGAGTAGTTCGAGGTCTTGACGTAGAAGAACCCGACGATGATGACCAGTAGGACCACCGCCACCTTGACGGCGGTGATGACGGCGCTGACCCGGGACGACAGCTTGGTCCCCAACACGAGCAGCGTGGTGATGGCCGCGACGATCACCAGCGCACCCCAGTCGACGTCGAGTCCGCCGACCTCGGCGGTGCCGCCGGAGAACCCGAAGACCGTGCCGAGATAACTCGACCAGCCCTTGGACACCACCGCGGCACCGACGGCGAACTCCAGCACGAGGTCCCAGCCCAGGATCCAGGCGAGGAACTCTCCGAAGGTCGCGTAGCCGAAGGTGTATGCCGATCCGGCGACGGGGACGGTGGATGCGAACTCCGCGTAGCAGAGGGCCGCGAGCCCACAGGCGATGGCGGCCATGATGAACGAGATCGAGATCGCCGGGCCGGCGAGGTTGCCTGCCGTGGAGGCGGTGATGGTGAAGATGCCCGCGCCGATGACCACGGAGACACCGAAGACGGTGAGGTCGATCCAGGTGAGGCTCTTCTTGAGCTGCGAACCGGGCTCGTCGGTGTCGGCCATCGACTGCTCCACCGACTTGGTGCGGGTGAGCGAGTGCCGTATCGAGCGCTGCGGCGCGGGGTCGGATCGCGTCATTGACGAACTCCTGACGGTCGGGACGTGACACACCCGGTCGGGATCTCGGCCGGATGGATGTCGGATTCTTCGGTGACGCTCACCTTGCCATGCCGAGGGTGGCGGGTGTCACATTCCCCGGTCTATGTCGGGCTCGAGGTAGATCACCCGCGCGATCGGCAGGGTCTCGCGGATCGTCGCCTCGGCCGAGTTGATGGTGTCGGCGATCTGCACGGCGGTGGCCCCGGCGGGGGTCGCGAACTTGGCGGCGACGAGCAGTTCGTCGGGGCCGAGGTACTGGGTCTTCATGTGGATCACGCGGTCGATGCCGGGTTCGGATCCCAGAGCGGTCATCAACGTCTTCTCGTCGGAGGCCGTGGCGCCCTCACCGATGAGCAGGCTGTGCATCTCGACGATCAGGATGACGGCGATGACGCCGAGCAGGATCCCGATGGCCAGGGTTCCGATGCCGTCCCAGACCGCGTCACCGGTGATGGTCGCGAGTCCGACACCCCCGAGCGCGAACGCCAGACCGATCAGCGCACCGGTGTCCTCGAGCAGCACCACCGGGAGTTCGGGGTTGCGCGAGTTGCGGATGAACCGCCACCAGGAGGCGCTGCCCTTGAGCGGGCGCGACTCGCGGTAGGCGGTGGAGAAGCTGTAGCCCTCGAGGCAGATCGCGAGGACGAGGATGACGACCGCGACGATCGGCGACTCCAGTTCGTGCGGGTGCACGATCTTCTCGTATCCCTCGTAGATCGCGAACAGGGAGCCGAGCGTGAACAGCACCAACGCGACGACGAACGAGTAGAAGTAGCGGCTGCGGCCGTAGCCGAAGGGGTGCAACCGGTTTGCCGACTTGGCGGCCTCCCGCTGCCCGAGGAGCAGCAGTCCCTGGTTGGACGTGTCGGCCACCGAGTGCACGGCCTCGGCGAGCATGGACGACGATCCCGTGATCGCGAAGCCCACGAACTTCGCCGCGGCGATCCCCGCGTTGGCCGCGAGAGCCGCGATGATCGCCTTCTTCGAGCCCTCGGCCGACATGGGGTCCTTCCGTCACCGGTGTGGGAGTACCGATGAACCCTAGCGCCCGCGACGGTGGATGTCGGTGCGATGTCCGCGATCCGGGCTCGGGCGCGCTCAGGGCATCCAGCCCGGGCCACGCATGGTGTCGAGGAGTTGGTTCACCGCATGGCCCATCCGATCCCCCGAACCGGGGGCGATCGTCGTCCACATCCGTCCGTCACGGGCGATGCTCGGTTCGGCGATGATCCGGCCGTGGTCGGTGTCGTAGACCGACACCGTTCCCGACGACTCGGTCCGCACGCCGTCGACGGTGGAGGTCGCGACCAACTCGCCTCGCGCCCGGCAGGTCTCGAAGGCGAGCGACATGGTGTGCGCGTCGGCGCGGGTCGCGCCGACGGCGCAGAAGCAGGCGGCGTAGTCGTCCACGCACTCGCACCGGTCGAGCCGATCGCGCAACTCGTTGGTGGGCACGCTGAGCCCGGCGAACCGTGCGACCTCGGCGGCCCCGAACACCGACCCGACCACCCGTCCGATGTCGTCGATGTCGACGATCCGCGGGGCGGACAGTTCGATGGTGTCGCCCGAACGCACCGCGAAGACGTGGTCGAAACCCCGACGCGCGAGGCAGGCCCGGTGGATGGCCGTGTCGTCGGTGATGCAGATGTCGATCTGCGCCTCGGGCGTGCCGAGGACCGCCAGGGTCGCCTCGGTCCACGAGGTCGGTCGGGCCCGCTCGTCGACGAGTCCGATCGCCCGCATCTGGTCGAGCGGACGGTCGCCGACGGCCAGGCCCTCGCCGGTGACTCCGCCGGTCGGTCCGTCGGGCGTGGCCAGATCGAGCACGGCGGGCCACGCGGAGACGCCGCCCGCCAGACCCAACCGGACCAACGCCTCCGAGCTGAGCGACACCTCGGCCGCGTGTGTCCTCACGTTCACGCTTGCGAACCTCCCCCCGCGGAGCTGCGCGGCCATACCGCGTGCACAGATGGTGCCACAGGCCGTCACCGCGGGCGTCGGTTGCGAACGGCGCATGGGCAGATTCACCGTCGGTCGCCGACGACGTTGTGGACCGGGACCACACTGTGGACACATCGGGTGATCCATCGTCGGCGGGATGACCGGTAGTAAACTCGCGGTGCCGGCCGCTCGGGGACTCCTCGGCGTCCGGCGGGGGTCGGGTTCGAGACGCACGACTTCGCCGCGCAGGACACATTCGTGCCGTCACGTCATCGTCAGGGGAATCTTGCAGTGAGTTTCGACAACAGCGGCACACCTCCGTGGCTGCGACCGGGCGCCGGAAACCAGGACAGCGGATCCGCATCCGAGGCCGCCGATCCGTTGGCGGGCGAGGCGGGCGAGGCCGCTGATCAGCGATCATCCGGACGTCACACGGACCCTGAACCCGGTTCAGACACGGCCGGGACCCCGGAATTCGACTCCATGGAGCGCGGCACCCCCGGCCCGCAACGCAACGCTCCCCCGTCCTGGCTCGCGGGCGGTCCGCCGCAGCCGGCGGAAGGACTCGACGACGCGACGCGATGGATCCCCACCGTCGGATCCGACGCGCCGCAACCACCGGCACCGCCGTTCGATCGGTCGGGCCCGGTCGACGCGCCCCCGTATCCGCCGGCCCCGCACCCTGACCGGCCCGCGTACCCGCCGAACCCGCAGTACGGCGGGGCTCCGTTCCCGCCCCCGTACGAGCAGCCCCGACCGCCGTTCGACCCAGGTCCCCAGCAGCACCAGCCGCCGATCAACCCGGCGTCGGATCCGTTCGGACGTCCCCCGGGTCCGTCCGCGCCGCCGGAGAACCGGCCGGGACGCACGTCCATCGACGAGGTCGCGTTGCTGCGCAAGGCCCGTCGCGCCCCCGGCAGCGGCTGGCGTCGTGCGGTGCACCGGATCTCCGCGGGCACCATCAACCCCGGCGACTCCCCCGACGACATCTACTACCAACAGCTCGTCGAGCGGGTGAACCGCCCGGTCCGGGGTGACTACCGGATCGCGGTCCTCTCGCTCAAGGGCGGCGTCGGCAAGACGACCACCACGGTCGGTCTCGGATCGATCTACTCGTCCCTGCGCGGCGATCGGGTCATCGCGGTCGACGCGAACCCCGACCTCGGCACGCTGGCCCAGCGGATCCCGCAGCAGACGCGGTCCACCGTCCGCGATCTGCTCGCCGACTCCTCGATCTACCGGTACTCCGACGTCCGGGCCCACACCTCACAGAGCCCGAGTCGCCTGGAAGTGCTTGCCTCCGAGAGGGATCCGGCCGTCGCCGAGGCGTTCAGCGAACAGGACTACCGCGGCGTGATGCGCGTCCTGCAGCGGTTCTACAACATCATCCTCACCGACTGCGGCACCGGACTGAGCCACTCGGCGATGAACGGCGTCCTGGACCTGGCCAATGCGCTGATCCTGGTCAGCTCGCCCGCGATCGACGGCGCGCGCAGTGCAGGCGCGACGTTGGACTGGCTGCAGGCACACGGCTACGGCCACCTCGTCAGCCGTGCGGTGGTGGTCCTGAGCTCGTCTCGATCCGGCGCCTCGACCATCGACACCAAGCAACTCAGTCAGCACTTCCTGACCCGGTGCCGCGCGGTGCAGATGATCCCGTTCGATGATCACCTCGCCGAGGGCGCCGAGATGGACCTCGAATTGCTCGGCAAGGGCACCCATCGGGCGCTGGTCGAGCTGGCCGCGACGGTCGCCGACGACTTCTCCTCGACCAACCTCCGCCGGACGGATCCCTTCTATCAGTGACCGCGAGCGGTGACCGGCCGCTCGTCGGACCCGGTCGCCGCCTCGCCGCTCACCCCTGCGTCGCCCGACACCTCGGCATCGTCGGACACCTCGGCGCGGTTGGCGCGGCGTCGCGCGAGTCCGCGGCGGACGAGGTGGACGGTGATGGGCACGATCACCGTGGCCGCCGACGCCATGATCATCAGATCGATGTTCTCGGCGATGATCGTCACGTCGCCCAGCAGGTAGCCCAGGACGATGATCCCGGCACCCCAGAAGGCGCTGCCCAGGATGGAGAACACGGTGAAGTCCCGGTGGCGCATCCGGGTGAAACCGGCCAGCAGCGGGACCAGGGTCCGCACGATGCCGATGAATCGGCCGAAGAACACCGTCAGCGGCCCGTAACGCTCGAAGAACCGGTGCGTCCGGTCGACGGGTTCGGGGCCGATGAACCGCATGACGCGACCCTGCAGCACCCCGGCACCCAACCGGCGTCCGATGAAATACCCGCACTGGTCGCCGAGCGCCGCCGAGAGCGGGACCAGCACACACGGCAACCACAGCGGGGCGTACGGGTCGGGTTGCGCGGCAAGGATTCCCGCGGTGAAGAGCAGGGAGTCGCCCGGGAAGACGAACCCGACGAGGACACCGGTCTCGAGGAACACCAGGACGCAGAGACCGATCAGTCCGCCCGTGGCCATGAAAGAGCTCACGTCGAACGGGTTCACTGCTCCGACGATAGGAGATCGTCATGTGCCCCGCCGGTCCGCGCAGCAGGTTTCACCGCCCCGAGTCCGGGAGTTCATCTCCCGGTCACCGGTACCGAATCTCCCCCCGTGGTCAGCGGGTGGGGCCAACCTGGGGTTCACTGAGAGGCGAAGCGGTGTCACAGACGAGGCCGCGCCGGAGAGCGAGGAGTGGCCCCGTGGCGAAATCGACGGTGTTGCGTCCTGTCCCGACCTCAGCGCAGTCGGTCGAGTTCCGGACAATCCATGGGTACCGGCGGGCGTACCGCGTGGCCGGCAGCGGGCCCGCACTGCTTCTCATCCACGGCATCGGCGACAACTCGTCGACGTGGACCGAGGTCATCGACCTCCTCGCCCAGCACTACACGGTCATCGCGCCGGATCTGCTCGGACACGGACTGTCCGACAAGCCGCGCGCGGACTACTCCGTGGCCGCCTACGCCAACGGCATGCGCGACCTTCTGTCGGTCCTGAACATCCGCCGCGTGACGGTCGTGGGCCACTCCCTGGGTGGCGGCGTCGCGATGCAGTTCTGCTATCAGTTCCCCGAGTTCGTCGAGCGACTGGTGCTCGTGGCCGCGGGCGGCGTCACCCGTGACGTGAGCCCGCTGCTGCGACTGCTCGCCCTCCCCGGCTTCGACCAGGCGATCGCGGGACTCCGCCTGCCCGGAGTCGTCCCGGCGGCACATCTCGTCGGTCGATGTACCGCCGCTCTCGCGCGCACCTCCCGGATCCGGTCGTTGCCCGCCCCCGCTGCGGTACGTAGCCAACTGCACGACGCCGTCGAGGTGATGCGCATCGTCAACGGGCTCATCGACCCCACCGCGCACTCGGCGTTCATCCGCACCCTGCGGGCGGTGGTCGACTGGCGGGGTCAGGTGGTCACGATGCTCGACCGCAGCTACCTCACCGAACGCCTCCCGGTCATGCTGGTGTGGGGCACCGACGACACCGTCATCCCGTATGCCCATGCCCTGCTCGCCCATTCGGCGATGCCGCACTCCACGTTGGCCACCTTCACCGGCGCCGGACACTTCCCGTACCACGACGACCCGACCCGCTTCGTGAACCTCGTCGAGGAGTTCGTGACGACCACGACCCCGATGGTGCACGATCCGCTCGAGTGGTCCCGTCTGCTCAGCGCCGGTGCGGCGACCGCGGACCTGACCGGCGACGAGTCGGTGCAGTTGGCGGTGCTCGACGCGATGGCCGAAGAGCGCAGCGCCACCTGAGCGAACTCATCGACAGACACGGCCGCGGCGGACGTGGGAACATCGGGACATGACCGAGACCCCAGATCCCGCCCCGGACGGCTGGTCGGCGACGCCACCCTACGGCGCTCCGTCATACGACCCGTCGCAGTACGGCACCCCGCAATACGGCCAACAGGCCTACCCGGGCCAGTCGCTGCCACCCGAGCAGGGATACCCGACCGCGCCATACGGGCAGCAGCCGCCTACCCCGGGCTACGGGCAGGCCGGTTACTCGGTGCCCGGTTTCGCGGGCATCGCCGATCCGTGGGCACCGTACGGACGTGACCCCGCCACCGGGACCCCGCTGTCGGACAAGTCCAAGACCAGCGCGGGACTGCTGCAGTTGTTCCTGGGCGGATTCGGAGCCGGCCGGTTCTATCTGGGCCACAACGGGATCGCGATCGCCCAGGTGATCACGCTGATCCTGGGCTGGGCCACGTTCTTCTTCGTGGTCGGCTTCTTCGTCCTGCTCGCGCTCGGCATCTGGACGCTCGTCGACGCGATCATGATGTTCTCCGGCGGCGTGCGCGACAGCCGCGGGCTGATCCTGCGGCCCTGACCCTACGGCCCCGACGGCCCCTCGCCGCAGCAACCGATCGCCGCGCGGACCTCCCGGGTGGTCTCTCCGCGTTGCGCCCACTGGTCTGCGGGCGGGTAGTCGACCCCGATGAGAGTGAGCCCGCAGGCCGGGGCGACGGGGACCGAGCTCGACCGGCTGCGCTCGGCCAACAGGCTCGCGCACCACTCGATGGTGCGGCGTCCCTCCCCGACCGCCCCGACGGCGCCCACCAGTGAGCGGACCATCGACCAGCAGAACGCGTCGGCGCTGACGTGCGCGGTGAGGACGCCGTCGGCGTCGGCGGACCAGTCGAACCGCTGCAGATCGCGGACCGTGGTCGCCCCCTCGCGGCGTTTGCAGAACGCGGCGAAGTCGTGCAGACCGATCAGGGTGTCGGCGGCCGCGCGCATCCGCTCGATGTCGAGCGGTCGGGTCCAGTGCGCGGTGTCGCGGGCACGGATCGGTTCGGCGCCGGACGCCGAATCGGTGAGTCGATAGCGGTAGTGCCTGCGCAGGGCCGCGAACCGCGCATCGAAGTCGGACGACACCTCCTCGACGGCCTTGACGCGCGCGTCCGGGGGCAGCATCTTCGCCATCCGGCGGACCAGCATGGTCGGATCGCCGGCGATCGAACGGGTGTCGAGTGACGCGCGCGAGACGTCGCAGTGCGCGACCTGGCCGACGGCGTGGACCCCTGCGTCGGTGCGCCCCGCGACGGTCAGGGTGACCGGCTCCCGCAGGATCGTGGTCAGCACCCGTTCGAGTTCGCCGCACACCGTGCGCAGACCCGGCTGTCGGGCCCAGCCGGCGAAGTCGGTGCCGTCGTAGCCGATGTCGAGACGCAGCCGCACCGTCTCCGACGCCGGCATGGGGGCTTCGGCATCGGCCCCGGAACGACGGAACCCGCCGTCGACAGGGTCAACGGCGGGTTCGTCGGTGTTCATCGTGCGTGAGCGGTCAGCTCACTTGTCGTCGGACTTCTCGTCCGACTTCGGTGCATCCTCGTCGGAGATCTCTGCGGCGCTCTCCGCCCAGGACTCCTCGGTGGTGCCCTCGGCGACGGCGTCGGCGTTCTCGACGGCGGCGTCAGGGGCGTCGGCCTCGACCTGCGCGACGACGTTGTTGTCGTCCTGCGCAGCCTCGGCGGCCTCGGCCGGTGCGTCGGACTCCGTCGCGGCAGCGGCCGGGGCCGCCTTCTGCGATGCGGCGACACGGGTGGCGCGGCTGGCCTCCGACGATGCGGTCGACCCGGTCACCAGCTCGATCACGGCCATGGGGGCGTTGTCGCCCTTGCGCGGCAGCGTCTTGACGATGCGGGTGTAGCCACCGTCGCGATCGGCGAACGACGGCCCGATCTCGGCGAACAGCTTGTGGACGATGTCCTTGTCACGGATGTCCTTGAGCACCTCGCGACGGTGAGCCAGATTGCCCGCCTTCGCATGGGTGATCAGCTTCTCCGCGTACGGGCGCAGGCGCTTGGCCTTGGCCTCGGTCGTGGAGATCCGGTCGTGCTCGAAGAGCGCGGTGGCGAGGTTCGCCAGCATCGCCTTCTGGTGCGAGGCCGAACCGCCGAGGCGGCGCCCCTTGGTGGGCTTGGGCATTGATGACTCCTTGAAGAGCTCGCGGCCTCTCGGCCGGGAGAAGATGTGTGGTTAGAGCTGTTCGGTCTCTGCGTAGTCTTCGCCCGCATCCGCGTCGCCGAAGGCTGCGGGGTCGGACCAGGTGCCGGTGGCGGGGTCATAACCCGCGACCTGCGACGGATCGAAGCTTGCCGGGCTGTCCTTGAGCGCCAACCCCAGTGCGTGCAGCTTCACCTTCACCTCGTCGATCGACTTCTGACCGAAGTTGCGGATGTCGAGCAGGTCCGACTCGGTGCGCGCAACCAGCTCGCCGACGGTGTGAACACCCTCGCGCTTGAGGCAGTTGTACGACCGGACGGTCAGCTCGAGATCCTCGATCGGGAGGCTGAACGAGGCGATGTGATCGGCCTCGGCAGGCGAGGGACCGATCTCGATGCCCTCGGCCTCGACGTTCAACTCACGGGCGAGTCCGAACAGCTCCACCAGGGTCTTGCCGGCCGAGGCCAGCGCGTCCCGTGCGGTGATGGAGTTCTTCGTCTCCACGTCGAGCACCAGACGATCGAAGTCGGTGCGCTGCTCGACACGGGTGGCCTCGACCTTGTAGGTCACCTTGAGGACGGGCGAGTAGATCGAGTCGACCGGGATGCGGCCGATCTCGGCGCCCGACGCCTTGTTCTGCACGGCGGGGACGTATCCACGACCACGCTCGACGACGAGCTCGACCTCGAGCTTGCCCTTGTCGTTCAGGGTCGCGATGTGCAGATCCGGGTTGTGCACCGTGACGCCGGCGGGCGGCACGATGTCGGCGCCGGTGACGGCACCCGGTCCCTGCTTGCGCACGTACATGGTGACCGGCTCGTCCTCTTCCGAGGAGACGACCAGACCCTTGAGGTTCAGGATGATGTCGGTGACGTCTTCCTTGACTCCCGGCACGGTGGTGAACTCGTGCAGAACTCCGTCGATGCGGATGCTGGTGACCGCCGCGCCCGGGATGGACGACAGCAGCGTGCGCCGCAGCGAGTTACCGAGGGTGTAACCGAAGCCCGGCTCGAGGGGCTCGATGACGAACTTCGACCGATCGTCGGCGACGATCTCCTCGGAGAGTGTGGGTCGCTGTGAGATGAGCATGTAAAGGTGTTCCTCCTGTGTGGACGTCCGCTATTTGACGTCCTCGAGACCAAACAGCGTGTGCCGCTTGGGGGTGGACCGATCCGCGTCGGGGATTCCCGACGCTGATCGGACCGGTTACTTCGAGTAGTACTCGACGATGAGCTGCTCGGTGAGCGGCACGTCGATCTGTGCGCGCGAGGGAACCGAGTGCACCAGGATGCGCAGGGTGGACGGGACCACCTGCAGCCAACCCGGCACCACGCGATCGCCCTGGATCTCGCGGGCGATCTGGAACGGGACGGTCTGCAGCGACTTCGGACGGACGTCGATGATGTCGTACTGCGAGACGCGGTAGCTGGGCACGTCGACGCGCACACCGTTGACGGTGAGGTGGCCGTGCGTGACCATCTGACGCGACTGACGACGGGTGCGCGCCAGGCCGGCGCGGTACACGACGTTGTCGAGTCGGGTCTCGAGGATGGCGAGCAGTTCGTCGCCGGTCTTGCCGTTGCGACGGTTCGCCTCTTCGTAGTAGCGGCGGAACTGCTTCTCCATGACGCCGTAGGTGAAGCGGGCCTTCTGCTTCTCCTGCAGCTGCGTGCGGTATTCGCTCTCCTTGATCCGCGCGCGGCCGTGCTGGCCGGGCGGGTAGGGGCGACGTTCGAATGCCTGGTCTCCACCGACGAGGTCGACGCGCAGACGGCGCGACTTCTTGGTTGCGGGTCCGGTATAACGAGCCATTGTTTTTCCTTAACCTTTCCCGCTAGACCCGGCGCCGCTTGGGCGGTCGGCAGCCGTTGTGGGGTGCTGGGGTGACGTCGGAGATCGTGCCGACCTCCAGGCCGGCGGCCTGCAGTGAACGGATCGCGGTCTCGCGGCCCGAGCCCGGGCCCTTCACGAAGACGTCGACCTTCTTGACGCCGTGCTCCTGCGCCTTGCGGGCGGCGTTCTCGGCAGCGAGCTGCGCGGCGAACGGGGTGCTCTTACGCGAACCCTTGAAGCCGACGTGACCCGACGAGGCCCACGCGATGACGTTGCCCGCGGGGTCGGTGATCGAGACGATCGTGTTGTTGAACGTGGACTTGATGTGCGCGCTGCCGTGCGGGACGTTCTTCTTCTCGCGACGCCGCGTGCCCTTCTTGGGGCCCGCACTACGTGACTTGGGGGGCATTACTTCTTCTTCCCGGCGATGGTCTTCTTGGGTCCCTTACGGGTGCGGGCGTTGGTCTTGGTGCGCTGTCCACGGACGGGCAGACCCCGGCGATGCCGGATCCCCTGGTAGCAGCCGATCTCGATCTTGCGACGGATATCGCCCTGCACCTCGCGACGCAGGTCACCCTCGACCTTCACCGAGGCTTCGATGTACTCACGAAGCTTCGCGACATCGGCGTCGGTCAGGTCCTTGGCGCGGAGGTCGGGGCTGAGCCCGGTTCCGGCCAGGATTTCCTTCGAGGTGGTGCGACCCACCCCGTAGATGTAAGTCAGTGCGATCTCCAAGCGCTTCTCGCGCGGGAGATCGACACCAGAAACACGTGCCATCTGGCATTTCCTTTTCGTTTCGAAGGTCTGCTCCCAGTCCGTCCCCGCGAATCGAGATTCGGGGCTCCGGCCTTCGTCCGGAGGTGGGCGATCACGCGAATGTGGTCGCTGGTGCTGGGAGTTTCATGTCGTGCTCGATATTCGGTTGTGTCGCGCTTTTCAGGTGTTACTGACAAGCGATCTGTGATGCGACCTTCGGTCGTATCGAGTGCAGATCAGCCCTGACGCTGCTTGTGGCGCAGGTTGTCGCAGATCACCATGACCCGCCCGTTACGGCGGATCACCTTGCACTTCTCACAGATCGGCTTGACGCTCGGCTTGACCTTCACGTCGTTGTGCCTCTCGTGGTGGTGAGTTCCTCCCGGCACGCCGAAGCGCTCCGAGAGGCGGGTGGTGCTACCCGGACGAGATGCCCGGGGAGTTCGTTACTTGTACCGGTAGACGATCCGACCGCGGGCGAGGTCATAGGGCGAGAGCTCCACGACCACGCGGTCCTCCGGCAGGATGCGGATGTAGTGCTGCCGCATCTTGCCACTGATGTGCGCGAGCACCTTGTGACCGTTCTCCAGCTCAATGCGGAACATCGCATTGGGCAGGGGCTCGACCACGCGACCCTCGACCTCGATGGCGCCGTCTTTCTTGGCCATGTCCTCCACAATCTCTGTCGCTCGCACGTGGCGGCGACATCTCGTTTACCGTGTCGGTACGCACGTCGGGCGGGGCGCCGAGAGACTCGGCGGATCCTGCGTCGATTCGCCGGGTCTGCGCAGATCGGACGGCGAACCATCTGACCTGTGGGCACAGGAGTACCGGCGCGAAGCGCACCAGCGATCCACTTTACGCTTTCTGCAGGCGACAAGCCAAATTGCTGCTCAGCCCGCCGTCAGCTGCTCCAGGACGTCGGTGATGTCGTGGGTGGACTCGGGCGCACCCAGCACCTGGATGGCGACGTGGTCGGCGCCCGCGGCGAGATGGGCGTCCACCTGGTCGCGGATCGAGTCCTTGTCGCCGTGCGCGACCAGATCGTCGATCAGCCCGTCGCTGCCACCGTCGGCGATGTCGGAGTCGGTGTAGCCCAGACGCTTGAGGTTGGCCACGTAGTTGGCCAGGTGGAGGTACGGGGTGTCGACGGGCGGACGGCCGATCGCGCGAGCGGTCACCGGGTCGGTGTCGAGGACGATCTTGTGCTCCGGCGCGAGCAGGGCGTCGGGCCCGAGGATGTCGCGGGCGTAGGCCGTGTGCGCCGGGGTCGTCAGGTACGGGTGCGCTCCGAGCGCGCGGTCGGCGGACAGTCGCAGCATCTTCGGTCCGAGTGCCGCGAGGACGCGCCGGTCGGCGGGCACGCCCGCGTCGTCGAGCACGTCGAGGTAGTCGACCATCGACTGGTACGGCGAGGCGTACTCCTGCGTGGCCTCGCGGTGCCCGACCCCCACCCCGAGGTAGAAGCGGCCCGGGAAGTCGGTCTCCAGCGCGGCGAACTCGCCGGCGATGGCGGCGGGTTCGGTGTTCCAGATGTTGGTGATGCCGGTGGCGACGCGGATCCCGTCGGTCGCCTCGAGGATCGCCCGTGCCGGGGCCAGCGACGTCGGCGACCCGCCGAGCCAGATCGTGCCGTAACCGAGCTGTTCGATGCGGGCCGCCTGCTCACCCGTCAGCGTCGAGAAACCTGTCCACACCCCGTGCGTTCCGAATCCATGCATGTCCCGATTCAACTCCCCGGCGCCGTCATCCCTTCCGCGAGGTGGGCATCGGCGCTTCGAGCACCGTGTCGCAGTGCACCCGGGCGACGAGCGCACCGGTCCGACGGGTCAGCGCCCGCTCCAGGTCGCGACCACGACCGACCGGTATCGCGCGGAGCAGCCGGCGGCCGTCGTCGTCCGCGATGACGACGAGCACGTCGTCGACCCGGCTCTCGACATCTATCCAGTCGACGAGGGTCTCGATGACGCCGGCGTCGACGGGGCGTTCGAGTTCGACCAACTCGATGAGGGGATGCCGCGCGCGCCACTGGCGGCGGAAGTCGGAGTGGTCCTCCCCCGGCGCGAACACGTGCACCGCCCGCAGTGCTCGACCGAACGGACGGGATCGCACGATCGCCTCGTGCAGAACGGCCGCGTCGTCGACCGGGACGATCACCACACCGCGGGCACTCAGCGGGGTCCGCACCTGCCCCGGTCGGTGGTGGGCGGCCGGGCTCGTCTGGGTCGTGGTCACCGGACCGAGCCTGCGCGCCCGCGCGCTCGTGCGGGAGGTGTGTTGACGGGATCTCTACGGCTGCAGCCGCGTTCTTGACGCGGGTGCACGAGTCCGGACCGGCGGGGTTAGCTTGGCTGCATGCGAGCAGTCGTCACACGGGTCACCTCGGCGTCGGTGTCGGTCGACGGTGCGGTCGTCGGCGCGATCGACCCGCCGGCCGGATCAGCGGGACTGCTGGTGCTGGTCGGGGCCACCCATTCCGACACCGTCGACGTCGCACGCGCACTGGCCGAGAAGATCTGGCGCCTGCGCATCCTCGACGGCGAGGTCAGCGCCGCCGATGTCGGGGCCCCGGTCCTCGTCGTCAGCCAGTTCACGCTGTACGCCAACGTGTCCAAGGGGCGACGGCCGTCGTGGAACGCCGCGGCACCCGGCCCCGTGGCGCAGCCGCTCGTCGACGAGGTCGTGAACGCACTGCGGGTTCTGGGGGCGACGGTGAGCACCGGCGTGTTCGGCGCGCACATGATCGTCAGCAGCGTCAACTACGGGCCGGTGACGATTCAGATCGAGCTGTGAATCAGGGGCGGTTGGTGAGGATGCGCGGTCCGTCCTCGGTCACCGCAACGGTGTGCTCCCAGTGCGACGCACGCGATCCGTCGTCGGTCACGATGGTCCACTCGTCCTCGCACACAGACGTTTCCACCGTCCCGAGGGTGAGCATGGGCTCGATGGCCAGGGTGCTGCCGACCACCAGCTGCGGTCCGCGGTTGGGCTTGCCCTCGTTGGCCAGGAACGGCTCCATGTGCATCTGCCTGCCGATGCCGTGACCGCCGTACCCGGCAACGATCCCGAACGGGCGACCCAGGCGTTCCTCGGCGGCCCGCGTGCCCAGCTCGATCGCGTGCGACACGTCGGTCAACCGGTTCCCCGGCACCATCGCCGCGATGCCGGCCTCCATGGCGGTGCGGGTGGCCTCGTTGAGCTTCTCGTCGTCCTCACCGAGTTCGCCGATGCCGAAGGTCCACGCCGAGTCGCCGTGCCAGCCGTCGAGGATCGCACCGCAGTCGATCGACACGAGGTCACCGTCGGTCAACACCGTCTCGTCGGACGGGATCCCGTGCACGACGACGTCGTTGACCGAGCTGCAGATCGACCCGGGGAACCCGTGATAGCCGAGGAACGACGGCACGGCACCCGCGTCACGGATGACCGCCTCGGCGACCTTGTCGAGATCGAGTGTGCTGACCCCGGGGCCCGCAGCGGCGCGAACGGCCACGAGCGCGGCACCGACCACGGCGCCCGCGGCAGCCATGGCGTCGAGCTCACCGGCGGTACGGAACGGGACGACCTTCGCCTTGCGCAGACCCATCACGCGTGTCAGTCGTTCAGGGCGCGGAGCACACGCTGGTGCACCTCGCCGACGTCACCGATGGCGTCGATGACGGTGACCTGCTCCGCGTAGTAGTCCAGCAGCGGTGAGGTCTCCTTGATGTAGACCTGCATCCGGTTGCGGATGACGTCCTCGGTGTCGTCGGCGCGACCACGGGCGAGCATGCGCTCGACCACGACGTCCTCGTCCACCTCGAACGACAGCACCGCGTCGAGCGAGTGGTCGTTGTCGGCCAGGATCTTCGTCAGCGCGTCGGCCTGTTCGGTCGACCGCGGGAACCCGTCGAGGATGAAGCCGTTGACCGCGTCGGGTTCATCGACGCGGGCACGGACCATGTCGACCGTGATCTCCGAGGGGACGAGGTTGCCCGCGTCGAGGTACTTCTTGGCCTCGATGCCGACGGGGGTGCCCTCGGTGATGTTGGCGCGGAACAGGTCCCCGGTCGAGATGTGCGGGATGCCGAGGCTCTCCGAGAGCATCTCGGCCTGCGTTCCCTTGCCTGCCCCAGGAGGGCCGAGGATCACGAGTCTCACTTGAGGAACCCTTCGTACTTGCGCTGCATCAGCTGGCTGTTGATCTGCTTCACGGTGTCGAGTCCGACGCCCACCATGATCAGCACCGCGGTGCCACCGAACGGCAGGTTCTGCACTCCGCCGCTGTTGCCGATCTCGAGGAACAGGTTGGGCAGGACCGCGATCACACCGAGGTAGATCGAGCCGGGCAACGTGATGCGGGACAGGACGTAGCCGAGGTAGTCGGCGGTGGGCTGACCCGGACGGATGCCGGGGATGAACCCGCCGTACTTCTTCATCTCGTCGGCGCGCTCCTGCGGGTTGAACGTCACCGCCACGTAGAAGTACGTGAAGAAGATGATCATCAGGAAGTACACGGCGATGTAGACACCGTTGCTGGGGTCGACGAGATACGTCTGGATCTGGCGCTGCCACCACGGCTGCTCGCCACTGCTGCTCTGTGTGAGCTGGACGATCAGGTTGGGCAGGTAGAGCAGCGACGACGCGAAGATGACGGGGATGACGCCGGCCTGGTTGACCTTCAGGGGCAGGTAGGTCGACGAACCGCCGTACATCTTCCGTCCGACCATGCGTTTGGCGTACTGCACGGGTATCCGTCGCTGGCCCTGCTCGATGAAGACCACGCCGGCGACGATGATCACCGCCGCCACCAGGACGAGGAAGAACACCAGGCCACCGCGGGTGTCGAGGATCTGCTTGCCCTCGGACGGGATGCGTGCGGCGATACCGGCGAAGATCATCAGCGACATGCCGTTGCCGATTCCGCGCTCGGTGATGAGCTCGCCGAACCACATGACGACACAGGCACCGGCGGTCATGACGAGGACGATGATGACCAGACCGAAGATCGACTTGTCGTTGAGGATGTCCGCGCCGTTCTGGCAGTCGCGGAGCAGGTCGCCGCGGTCGGCGAGAGCCACGATGCCGGTCGACTGCAGCAGCGCCAGCGCGACCGTGAGGTAGCGGGTGTACTGCGTCATCTTCGCCTGGCCGGACTGGCCTTCCTTGCGGAGCTGCTCGAACCGCGGGATGACCACGGTGAGCAGCTGCACGATGATGCTCGCGGTGATGTACGGCATGATGCCGATCGCGAAGACCGACAGCTGCAGCAGCGCGCCGCCGGAGAACATGTTGATGAGGGAGTAGATACCCGCGGAGTCACCACGCGAGACCTCGTCGAGGCAGGACTGGACCTGTCGGTAGTCGACGCCGGGCGAGGGGATGGTCGCGCCCAGGCGGTACAGGATGATGATGCCGATGACGAAAAGGATCTTCCGTCGCAAATCCTGTGTCCGCAAAGCGGAGACAAAGGCGGAACGCACTAACTCCTCCTACCGAACGAGCACGCGCCTGCCTTGCTCAGCGGAGAACTCCCGCGGTTGCACCGCGTCGGCCTCGCCTTGCACAGGGGGTGATCCGTCGTTCTGGTCGGTCGGCCCCCTCCGCGAAGCCGCGAGGAGGATCGACGATGATCAACTCTTGAACTCTAACAGTGGTCCTCGCGGCGCCCGGTCGAACACCGAGCGCCGCGAGAACCGACGAGTCACAGCACCGTGGTGCTGCCGCCCGCCGCGCTGATCTTCTCGCTCGCCGACGTCGAGAACTTGTTGGCGCTGACCTGCACGGCCACCGACAGTTCTCCGTCGCCGAGCACCTTCACGAGCTCGTTCTTGCGAACCGCACCGGCTGCGATGAGCTCATCGACGCCGATGGTGCCACCCTCGGGGAAGAGGCGGGCGAGATCGCCCACGTTCACCACCTGGTACTCGACACGGTTGCGGTTGGTGAAGCCCTTGAGCTTCGGGAGCCGCATGTGGATGGGCATCTGCCCACCCTCGAAGCCGGCCGGGACGTTCTTGCGTGCCTTGGTGCCCTTGGTGCCGCGACCCGCGGTCTTACCCTTGGAGCCCTCACCACGACCGACCCTGGTCTTGTCGGTCTTCGCGCCCGGAGCGGGGCGAAGATGATGGAGTTTGATGGTCATTGGACTAAACCTCTTCGACTGTCACGAGGTGGCGCACCACGTTGATCAGGCCGCGGTTGGCCGGAGTGTCCTCGCGGGTGACGGTCTGACGGATCTTCCTCAGTCCGAGGGTCCGCAGGCTGTCACGCTGGTTGCTCTTGGTTCCGATCGTGCCCTTGATCTGGGTGATCTTCAGCTCTGCCATGTCATGCACCTTGTCCTGCGCGCGCCCGCAACATACCCGCAGGAGCGACGTCTTCGATGGGGAGGCCACGACGTGCGGCGACCTCTTCGGGACGCTGCAGCATCTTCAGTGCGGCCACGGTCGCGTGGACGACGTTGATCGCGTTGTCGCTGCCGAGGCTCTTGGCCAGGACGTCGTGGACGCCTGCGCACTCGAGCACGGCACGCACCGCGCCACCGGCGATCACACCGGTACCGGGCGATGCCGGACGCAGCATGACGACTCCGGCCGCGGCCTCACCCTGAACGGGGTGGGTCACGGTGCTGCCGATCAGCGGGACGCGGAAGAAGTTCTTCTGAGCCTCTTCGACGCCCTTCTGGATGGCGGCCGGGACCTCTTTGGCCTTGCCGTAGCCGACGCCGACCATGCCCTGGCCGTCACCGACGACCACGAGGGCGGTGAAGGAGAACCGACGTCCACCCTTGACCACCTTGGACACGCGGTTGATGGCGACGACGCGCTCGAGGCGGTTCTTGTCCTGCTCGCGTCCGCCGCGCTGGCCGTCGCGGCCACCGCCACGTCGGTCGCCGCCGCCGCCGCGACGGTCGCCGCCGCCTGCTGCGCCGCCGGCGGCTGCGCCTGCGGTGTTGTCGGTGCTGGTGGCGGGTCCGGTGCCGCCGTCACGCCGTTGACGTCCCGGCATCAGATGGTCCTTCCGTATGCGCAGTGGGCGCTGGTGTTGGTGTTGGTCATCAGAACGTGAGCCCTCCCTCGCGGGCGGCGTCGGCCAGAGCCGCGATCCGTCCGTGGTAGTCGTGCCCACCGCGGTCGAAGACCACCGTGTCGACACCCGCGGCCTTGGCGCGGGATGCGATCAGTTCGCCGACCTTGGCGCTCTGCGCCGACTTGTCGCCGCCGGAGCTGCGCACATCGGCCTCGATCGTCGACGCCGCCGCGAGCGTGGTGCCCGAGTGGTCGTCGATGATCTGGACGTGGATGTGTCGCGAGGACCGCTTGACCGCGAGACGCGGTCGCTGCGGGGTTCCGCTGATCTTCTTGCGCAGCCGGAAGTGCCGGCGTGCGGTGGAGCGGCGGCGACGGGTCGACACGTCTTTGCCGACCGTCTCGCGCTTCGTGGTTGTGGTTTCACTCATGTCACTTACCCGTCTTTCCGACCTTGCGGCGGATCTGCTCACCCTCGTAGCGGATGCCCTTGCCCTTGTACGGGTCCGGACGCCGCAGGCGGCGAATGTTGGCCGCGATCTGGCCGACCAGTTGCTTGTCGATTCCCGAGATCGAGAACTTGGTGGGCGACTCCACCGCGAAGGTGATGCCCTCGGGCGCCTCGATCGGCACCGGGTGGCTGTAGCCGAGGGCGAACTCGAGGTCCTTGCCCTTGAGCTGCACGCGGTAGCCGACGCCGAAGATCTCCATCTTGGTGGTGTAGCCGGTGGTCACACCGGTGACGAGGTTCGCCACCAGGGTGCGGCTGAGTCCGTGCAGCGAGCGGTTGCGACGCTCGTCGTTCGGACGGGTCACCACGATCGAGCCGTCCTCGGCGACAACCGAGATGGGCTCGGACACCAGCAGGGCGAGCTCGCCCTTGGGTCCCTTGACCGACACGGCCTGGCCGTCGATCTTCACGTCCACTCCGGCCGGGATGACGACCGGGTTCTTTCCAATACGCGACATTGAATCTGCCCCTTACCAGACGTAGGCGAGGACTTCGCCGCCGACGCCCTTGTTGGCTGCCTGACGGTCGGTCAGCAGGCCCGAGGACGTGGAGATGATGGCCACGCCCAGGCCGCCGAGAACCTTCGGCAAGTTGGTGGACTTCGCGTAGACCCGCAGGCCCGGCTTGGAGACGCGCCGCAATCCGGCGATGCTCCGCTCACGGGTGGGGCCGTACTTGAGGGTGACGACGAGACTCTGGCCCACCTCGGCGGGCTCGGTCCGGTAATCGGTGATGTAGCCCTCGCGCTTGAGGATCTCGGCGATGTTGCCCTTGATCTTCGAGTGCGGGAGTGTCACCTCGTCGTGAAACGCCGAGTTGGCGTTGCGCAGACGGGTCAAGAAGTCTGCGATCGGATCAGTCATGGTCATGAGTGACCGTCAACCTTTCTCGTGGCGGTTCCCATGCAACGCGTGCACACCGGTTCCGTTGCCGCTCTCGACGAGCGGCGCGGGCCTCGCATGTCACACCGTGGGCCTACTACGAAGTGTGTTTTGTCCTCACCGACTTCTGCCGATGAGGGGCCGTGCACCAGTGGTGCAGTCCGATTTCATCTCGGGTGCACCACCGGATTTTCTGTAGCTGAAAGCCAAGAAAAGTAGGCGCGACCTGGGAGTGGAGTGCGCACGCGCAACTCACCTGAGTCCAGGCAACCGTTCTAGTGTAGGGATCGCTGAGGTCAGAGCCAAATCCCGCTCGACGGCGACCCGTACAGGTACCGCAGCGTCGGGACGACGTCGATGTTCTCATGGGCACCGATCCGCACCACGCTGTCGAGCAGGGCGGTCATCCGGCGGCTCAGTTCGGCGTCGTCTCCCCCACTTCCGTAGAACGCGTGGATGTCGCCGACGGCGGCAGGTGGGAACAGTTCCTCGACGATGGCGTCGACGTGCTCGAGGTCGGGTGTCACCGGTCGTTCGACGATGTTCTGCAGGTACCCGAACGTCGCCTGGGTCGCGATGGCGATCGGCGTGTGGTCCTCGAGCCAGCGGTGTAGCCACTCGGCGCGGTCGAGGGTGTCGGGTCGGCGCAGGAACGCGACGTTGGCCAGGGCGTCGGCGCGCGACCCGTCCCACGTCTCCGGGGGCGGCAGTGGTCGGCGCTCGGTGACCTCCCAGCCCACGACGCGGTCGGTGAGGCCGGCGAGTACCTCGGCGATCGGCTCCGGTCGGGAATCGGACCAGGCGCTGACGATCGCGTCGATCGGCGGCACGAACGTGGACAGCGCCATCGCCCCGGCGACCTCGGGGACGCCCGCGATGTTGAGCTGCACCCGGTCGGCGCCGGCATCGGTGAGTGCGGCGCGCACGTCCGCGGCCGCGAGCGAGCCCCCGAGGTCGGAGCCCCACAGTGCGTACATCAGCTTGGCCACGGTCGCCAAATGTAGAGCAGCGGCGACCGCCGACCGGCCGAATGGGGAGATCCGCCCTCCTGTGCACAGCGCCGGGCGACCTCGATGCGGTCGCCCGCGGCCGGTCGGCACCCGGTGGTCTGCTCGGGCTCCTCGAACAAGGGAGCAGATATGACCGAGTCGAATCCGCGCCGCACCCTGCCGCGCTGGCATCCCGACCCCCTGGCCCGATCCGCGATCGAACGGATCCGATCGTGCGGCCTGGCGGTGACCGCGCACGACGGGCTGTGCGCCGAACACGCCCACGATCACGACGACGCGTGCCCGTACGCCTACACGTCGGGCCGGTCCCTGCACACCGAGCCGGAGCTGGTGGTCTACGGACTGGGCGCCGAGGCGGCTGTCGACGTCCTGTGCGACACCATCGACGAGTTCGAGTTCCACGACTGGCAGCAACTCGTCTCCGACGGGACCGAGTACGCGGTGGAGAGCATCGACGTCCCCCTGCGTCTCGTCGAGGTCGTGGACACCACGGACCTGCACGCCACCAACCTGCTGTTCCCGAACGCGACGGTGCTCCAGGTCGTGTGGCCGGACGATCACGGCGTCTACCCGTGGGAGCACGGCTACTCGCTCGAACCTCGTGCGCAGTACCTCAAGGGTGTCGAGGGTTTCGCCCGGGACGTGGGTCCACGGGTCATCTCCCGCTCGACCGGTCCCAACCGGGCTCAACGTCGCAAGCGCAAGCGGTGAGCCGACTGAGATCGTCCGGCCAGGAGTCCACCGTGGTCAATATGGCCACGGCGGACCTGCAGACGGACGATCTCAGTCGCGCATCCGGTGCCGACGCGGCCGGGTGATCGCACGAATGGAGTCGAGAGCGTCGTCCCAGCCGTAGACGACATCGTCGTAGGTGAACCGCATCTTCAACCACCCACGTATCAACGCGGCTCTGTCCCTACGACGATCGTTGCGGTAGTTCGCCAGGCTGGTGTGGTGCGCCTTGCTGTCGCATTCGATGAGCAGCTTTCCCACCCTGAGATCCACCCGGCCGACTCCATCGATCGCAGGCTGCACGACGACCTCGAAACCCAGAGCACGAAGACGAAGTCGGACCAGGGTCTCCGTACCCGATTGCGACCGTCCGTCGCACCTGGACTCCAGGTCGCGACCGCGCGGCCCGAGCTCGGCCACGATGTCGGAACGGTGTGCCAAGCGCAACTGGAGCGTCGAGTCGCACGCAGCAATCCAATGCTCTTCTGTCATGCAGCGCACCGCACAACCCAGTGCATACGCCGGTGAGTCCACGGCCGTGATCGTGGGTGGCGGTACTCCGACCGCGCGACAACTCGAGGCGATCGAGCCACGGAGGCCTTTGCTGCCGCGAACATGGATCTGCTCATGACCGGGCGCAACCCAGACCCCGTGGTGCTGCAGCGCCGAGACGCAGCCGAGCACCCCGCCGGCTCGAACTGCCGCAACAACATGGGGGTCCGCATCGCGCCGCGCGTACCAGCCGGGGCGCAGCCGTGTCAGATCACCCGCTGTGACAGCCCGCCGGATCTGAGCGTCGGTCGCACCGTCGTTCTTCAGCTGCGCCGTCGAGAACACCCCGTCACCCATACGGTTCAGACGTCGGAACGACCCGGTGAGATCCGCTGAGATCGTCCGACCACGAGAAGCCCGTGGTCGTCGTGACCACGAACAACCTCCAGACGGACGATCTCAGCAGAAAGGCCCGAGTCCGTATGGACTCGGGCCTTCTGTCAGATCAGTGAAGCAGTGTCACCAGCTCGACTTCTGCACGCCGGGGAGCTCACCCGCGTGCGCCATCTCGCGCAGGCAGATACGGCACAGGCCGAACTTGCGGAACACCGCGTGCGGGCGACCGCAGCGGTTGCAACGCGTGTAGCCGCGGACCTTGAACTTCGGCTTCTTGTTGGCCTTGTTGACCAGAGCCTTCTTTGCCATGTCAGTTGTCCTTCACGCTGTTGTCTTTGAACGGGAAGCCGAGGTGACGCAGCAGCGCACGGCCTTCGTCGTTGGTGGTGGCCGACGTGACGACGGTGATGTCCATACCGCGCGGGCGGTCGATCTCGTCGATGTCGATCTCGTGGAACATCGACTGCTCGTTCAGACCGAACGTGTAGTTGCCGTTGCCGTCGAACTGCTGGTCGGACAGACCACGGAAGTCGCGGATACGGGGAAGCGCGATCGACACGAGCCGGTCGAGGAACTCCCACATCCGGTCGCCACGCAGCGTGACGCGAGCACCGATGGGCATGCCCTCGCGCAGCTTGAACTGTGCGATGGACTTGCGGGCCCGGCGGATCTCGGGCTTCTGGCCGGTGATCAGTGCAAGGTCCTTGACCGCGCCGTTGATCAGCTTCGCGTCGCGGGCGGCGTCACCGACACCCATGTTGACGACGACCTTGACGACGCCGGGGATCAGCATCACGTTCTCGAACTTGAACTCTTCGTTCAGCGCGTCCTTGATCTCGGAGCGGTAGCGCTCCTTGAGCCGGGGCTGAACCTTGTTCTCGGTGGTGGTCATGTCAGATGTCCTTCCCGTTCTTGCGGGAAATGCGCACGTTCTTGCCGGTGTCGGCGTCGCGGCGGTAGCCGACGCGAGTCGGGTTGCCCTCGGAGTCGACGACCATCACGTTCGAGACGTGGATGGCGGCCTCGGTGACGACGATGCCGCCCGAGGAGGCGCCGCGCTCGGACTGTGCTGCGGAGGTGTGCTTCTTGATGCGATTGACGCCCTCGACGAGGACCCGGTTACGCGTGGGGTAGGACTCGATGACCTTGCCCTTCGCGCCCTTGTCCTTGCCCGAGATGACGATCACGGTGTCGCCCTTGTGAACCTTCATGTCAGAGCACCTCCGGAGCCAACGAAACGATCTTCATGAAGCGCTTCTCGCGCAGCTCGCGACCGACGGGTCCGAAGATGCGGGTTCCGCGCGGGTCGGTGTCACTCTTGAGGATGACTGCGGCGTTCTCGTCGAAGCGGATGTACGAACCATCCGGACGACGGCGCTCCTTGGTGGTGCGGACGATGACGGCCTTGACGACCTCGCCGCGCTTGATGTTGCCGCCGGGAATGGCGTCCTTGACGGTGGCGACGATGACGTCACCGATGCCGGCGTACCGGCGTGACGAGCCTCCGAGCACGCGGATGCACAAGATTTCCTTGGCACCCGTGTTGTCGGCGACCCGCAGGCGTGACTCCTGCTGGATCACTGTTGATCTCCTCGACCTGGATTGTTTTGCCCGCCGGATTTCCGACCCGACGCGCACGGTCCGTTGCCGCCGTTCACACGCCTGACCACGACCGCAGACGGCCGCGAAGGGTTCGTGCTCTGGTTCGCGACACAACCGTGCCGCAGGCAACCGGTCAAGTGTAGGGGAAACCGCAGGTCGCAAACAAATCCGTGCCCGCGGACACCGTTTGTGATTCGCTGAGCGAACGAATCCGCCCCGCCGACCGAAGGACGACCCTCGTGTATCCCGAGTATCCCGCACCGGCCGACCGGAGGCCCAGTGGAGACGTGGCGGGCGCACCCGCGCTCGAGACCCGTGAGCTCACCAAGGTCTACGACGGGGCCACTGCGGTCAGCGGCGTGAGCCTGTCGGTCCCCGCGGGTTCGTTGTACGGACTCGTCGGCGCGAACGGGGCCGGCAAGACCACCCTGCTGTCGATGGCGACCGGATTGCTGCGGCCGACGCACGGTTCGGTGTTCATCGGCGGCCACAATGTGTGGGCCGACCCGGTCGGCGCCCGGGGTCGGGTGGGTCTGCTGCCCGACGGCCCGACGATGTCGGAGGCGCTGCCCGGGCGCATCGCTCTGCGCTACGTCGGTGTGCTGCAGGGGCTCACACCGGAGGTGGCCGACGCACGCGCCGACGACCTGCTGGGTGTCTTCGACATCGCCGGGAGTGCGGACAAGCCCGTCAGCTCCTACTCGGCGGGCATGAAGAAGAAGATCGGCCTGGCCGCCGCGCTCATCCACTCCCCCGCCCTGCTGGTCCTCGACGAACCGTTGGAGGCGGTCGACCCGGTGTCGGCGGTGACGATCCGCGAGATCCTGACGCGGTTCACCGCGACCGGTGGCACGGTGATCCTGTCGAGTCACTCGATGTCGTTGATCGAGCAGATCTGTACGCACGTCGCGATCCTGAACCGTGGCGCCCTCGTCGTCGCCGGCGACACCGCGCAGGTGCGGGCGGGCACCAGCCTCGAATCGATCCTGGTCGACACCGTCGGCAAGACCCCCGATCCCGGTGGTCTCGGGCTCGACTGGCTCGGTGGCGCACCTCCGACCGACCGGGACGACCGATGACGCTCGCGCCGCCGCGTGAGACGCCGAGCGGGTCGTCGCGACAGACCGTGGCAGCCCTCATCGATCTCGACAGGGCGATTCGCCGCGCCAGTCCCGCCCCGCGAGGACTCCGCATCCTGGGCGGCGTATTCGCGGTGTTCGTACTGATCGGCATCGCGGCGTTGGTGATGACGGCCGATGCGGGTTCGGCTCGACATACCACTGCGGCCGTCGTCTGCTTCGTCGTCGTCGGGGCGCTGTGCCTGGCGCCGTTGATCGCCAGCCGCCCGACCGGGGTGAGCCCGGTCGACGTCCGACATCTACCGGTGTCGGCGACCGCGCTCCGTGCCGCATCGATCCGTTCGGTGCTGCGCGGGCCCGGGCTGGTCTTCGAGGTCGTGGCACTTCTCGTCGTCCCACTGGCCTGGTTCACCGATCCGTCGGCGAGCACCGTCGCTTCCGTCGTCGCGACACTGACGGTCATCCCCCTCGCCGCGATCGGCGTGATCGGGCCCCGCGTGCTCGGTCTGACCTACGCGCAGGCGATGCGCAGCCAGACCGGCCGCATCGTGTCGACGGTCCTCGGAGTGGCCGCGATCGCCGGCATCTACGTCATCTACCTGCTGCTCACCCAGGGGGTCATCGACCCCGCCGATCGCGGCCTGCAGATCGCGGCCCGGGTCCTGCCCACCGGGTGGCCGGTCGTCGCGGGTGAGGCAGTCGATTCCGGACGCTGGTGGCTTGCGGTGATCGTGGTTCTCGGTCTCGTCGCGGTCACCCTCGGGATCCACCGACTGTGGTCCGGGCGCATCGACACCGCCATGTACTCCGACGCGGTCACCTCCGCATCGCGGTCGAGAACGCGGGGACCACGTCGGCCGGTCACCGCGTCCCCCACGGTTCTCGTGCTCCGCACCGAGGCGCGGATGCTGTTCACCGATCCGCAGCGCCTGGGATTGGCGATCATGCCGCTCGCCTTCATCGTCGTCGGCGTGGTGCTGATGCTGACCAGTGCCGACATCTACGGGATGCAGTTCGGGGCACCCCTGGTCGTCTTCATGTGCGGCTCCATGTTCGCCAACACCTATGGCCTCGACCGCTGGGGCTTCGCCCTGCTGGTCACCTCGCCGGCGGCGGCTTCGCTGGTGATCCGCTCCCGCATGATCCTGGCGGCGTCGATCGCGGTGCCGGTCGGTGTCGTCGGGACGGTCGTGGCACGCCTCGTTCGGGACACCGATCCCTCGACGTGGCCGGTCGCGGCCGCCGTCGTCGTCGCCGGAACGATCACCGCGTCGGGGATGGCGGCGCTGCTGCCGGCTCTGAGCCCGTACCGGGTGCCGCCCGGGTCATCGATCTCGTCGATGAGCTCGCGTGGTTCGATGACGACCGCGAGCTTCGGGTACTCGATCGCCGCGGTGGCCGCCATGGCGGTGCTGTGCGTACCCGGGATCGTCATCGGGTTGCTCGTCGACGGCCCCGCGGCCTACCTCGCGGTCGTCGTGCAACTCGCCGTCGGTCTGCCCGCGCTCGTCGTCGCCCATCGGGTCGCGGTTCGTCTCGTCGCGAAGCGCGGCCCGGAGATCCTGA
>NZ_JAEMTF010000018.1:30378-51625 GCF_016462415.1 Williamsia sp.
GGATCCGATCATGACCAACCTCTCCCGAGGTGAGAACCGGCCGCTACCGGCACCGGGGGTGACGGTGACGGTGTCGTCGACCACCTCGGTGGACGTCTCGGCATTGTTGCTCGGTGAGGACGGTGCGGTCCGTTCCGATGCCGACCTCATCTTCTTCAACAACCCGGTCGGCCCGGGCGTCGAGTACCGCCACGGTCGGGGTGCGGGCGACGTGGTCGCCATCGACACCACCGCCCTGCCGGGCGACGTGGCCACCGTCGTGGTCACCGCCAGCCTCGACGGCTCGGGGCCCGCGACGTTCGCCGGCGCCGGGCAACTCGTGGCCACCGTCAACTCCTCGGGTGAACCGTTGACCTTCGAGGTGTCCGGACTGACCACCGAGGCCGCACTCGTCTGCGTCGAGATCTATCGGCGCAACGGCGCGTGGAAGGTGCGTGCGGTCGGGCAGGGATACGACGACGGCCTCGCCGGCATCGCCACCGCCTTCGGTATCGACATCGAGGACGAGTCGGCGCCTGCACCCACTCCACCACCCGTCGCGCCGCCCGCACCCACCCCTGCACCGTCGAATCCCACTGCTGCACCCACCTATTCGGCACCGACACCGTCCTACACGGCCACTGCTCCGTCCTCACCTCCACCCAGCCCGACCCACAATCAGGGAGTCCCGCCCATGCAGAGCGAACTGTTCGCACCCCAATTCGCCGAGTCGACCGAACCAGGGATCCAGAAGCAGGGCTCGAAGATGGCCAAGGTCGCCCTCAACGGCGACGTGATGGCGCGGACCGGGTCGATGGTGGCCTATCAGGGCGACCTGAAGTTCGAGGCCCTCGGGTCCGGCGGCATCGGCAACATGATCCGTCAGCGGCTCTCCGGCGAGGGTGTGCCGCTGATGAAGGTGGTCGGACGAGGAGATCTGTTCCTGGCCAACGCATCCTCGGATGTGCACCTCATCGACCTCGACGGTTCCGACGGACTGACCATCAACGGCGCCAACGTCCTCGCCTTCGAATCGACTCTGTCGTACCAGATCGGCCGGGTCCAGGGCGCCGCCGCGGCCAGCAACGCCGGACTGTTCAACTGCGTGTTCACCGGTCGCGGACGCATCGCCATCACCACCGACGGGACCCCGGTCGTGCTCAACGTCGACCAGCCGACCTTCGCCGATCCGCAGGCCGCGGTGGCCTGGTCCTCGAGCCTGAGAACCGGTGTGAAGCAGAATGATTCGTTCAACCTCGGCACGCTGATCGGGCGCAGCACCGGCGAGCGGTTCACCCTGTCGTTCTCCGGTCAGGGCTTTGTCATCGTGCAGCCCTCCGAACTCCCGCCCGGCGGGATGATCGGCGGCACGGGCGCCGGTGAGCAGTCCGGTGTCGGCGGGGCGCTGGGCGGTCTGCTCGGCCGCTGACCACCCTCTCGGCTGAACCCGCCCCGGCGCGTCCGACCGCGCGTTCACCACAGCAAAGATAGTTTTGTTGATAGGCCACATGCGGGCCGGTGTCAGGCGAAGATCGTGGAGACCGGTGAGAGGTGGGTGACGCGATGCTGCAGGGCGCTGCGCTGACGATCGGTGCGCTGATCGCCGTCGCCGTGGTCGTCTGGATCGCCCGCCGGCCCCAGCGTGGCGTGCTGCTCCTGGCCGCCCTCACACCGCTGCACGGACTCCTCGACATCGCCCCGGTGCCGGGTGTGGCCGCGGCGTGGAAAGAGGGGCTGGTCGCGCTCACACTCCTCTGCGCCTTCCTCCGACGGGGCCGACGGCGGTCGTGGCCGCCGGTGCACATCCCCTACTGGCCGGCGATCGTGGTGTTCGTGGCGTTCGGTCTGGTGTCCGCGGTCCTCACCTACGGCCCGTTCGGACTGGTCGGCGCAAAGGTCACCTTCTTCTACCTCGCCTTGCTGGTCATCCTGTGGTTCGCGCCCTTCGACGCACGCGACCGGGACAACCTCGTATCCATCCTCATGGGGATGTGCGTTCTCGTCGGTCTCGTCGGCATCGCCCAGCAGATCGTCGGGCCCGGCGAACTGGTCAGGCTCGGCTATCAGTTCGGACAACAGATTCGCACCAGCGGACCCCTCTTCCGAACCTTCAGCACGTTCAACCAACCGTTCGGTTTCGGCCTGTACGTGATGCTCGCGCTGCTCGTCGGCGGAGCGGTGGCACTCGCCGAACCGCGCCGACGTCGCAATCGCGTGTTCCTCTGCCTGTGGCCGGTGATGGCCGTGGTGATGGCGACCTCGGTGGTGCGAGCGGCGATCGTAGGCCTCGTGGTGGGCGTCGTCTGGCTCGCCGTCATCCGCTTCCGGTCGATCCTCGCGCCTCTCGGCGTACTCGTGGTGGGGGCCGCAGCGGCGTTCCCCCTGCTGCCGAAGTCGGCGACATCGGTGTTCTTCTCCTCCAGCAGCCTCGGGCAGCGCGGCGCGGGCTGGAGCGACATCATCTCCAGCATCATGGTGCACCCGTTCGGACGCGGTCTCGGCTCGAGCGGTGCTGCAGCCGATCGCATCTCGACCGCACAGGGCGACTCCACCACGGCGGTGACCGCGTCGGCGGGCGGAACCATCCAGACGGGGTCGTCGAACTATCAGCCCGACAACTACTACATCAAGACGCTGCTCGAACTGGGGCCGATCGGCTTGTGGGTGTTCCTGGCGTTGATCGTCACCGCGCTGATCTGGTGTGTGCGCTCGTCGCGCACACTCCCCGACCGCGACGGGGCGTTGGCCCTCGGGGTGAGCGCGTCGATCGTCGCCGCCATGGTGGCGAGTCTCGTGGCGACCTACTTCGAGATCTTTCCGATGGACGTACATTTTTGGCTTCTCCTGGGAGTGGTGGGATGCGCGACAGCACAGCAGGCTTCACGTTCGGTGCGCTCGCACTCCGACCCGGTGGAAGCGGGGTCCAGACCTATATCCGCGAACTTCTGAGGTATGTGCCGGACCTGCTGGCGCCGGCCGCGACCACCGCGCTCGTCCAATCCGACGCCGTCGGCGAGTTGCCGCCCGGGATGCGCGCCATCACCCGACCCGTGGCCGGCGGAGCGCGCCGTGCGATCTACGGGGCCGCCCCGCTTCGGGCCTCGGTGTTCCACGGACTCGACGTCGACCTTCCGCTGGCCGGTCCCGCCGCGACGGTGGCGACCGTCCATGACCTGTCGGTCATCGACATGCCGTCTGCCTCGAGTCGGTTCCGGGCCGCCGGAGAGAACATCCTGGTCCGTCGCGCGCTGCGCCGGGCCGACGTGCTGATCGCGGTGTCGCAGTTCACCGCCGACCGGATCGCCGCCATCGCGGGGCGAACGGCACACGTGGTCGAACTCGCCCCTGCCGTGTGGGCGCGACCGCCGTCGGGGGCCGACATCGAGCGGGTACGGGCGGCGCACGATCTGCCCGAGCAATTCGTGCTGCAGGTGGGTACCGTGGAACCACGCAAGAACGTCGCGCTCGTGGCCGCGGCCGCCGAGAAGCTCCAGATCCCGTTCGTCCTCGCCGGCGGCGGATCACGCGGCCCAAATGCTCCCGCCTCGGCGATCGGCCTGGGTTACGTCGACGTCGAGGACCTCCCCGGCCTGTACGCCGCGGCGACCGTCACCGCCTACGCCTCGTATTACGAGGGGTACGGGCTGCCGCCGGTCGAGGCGATGGCCTGCGGCGGCGCGGTGGTCGCGAGTTCGGTCGGCGCGTTGCCGGAGGTCGTCGGTGACGGGGCACGACTGGTGCCCTCCGACGACATCGACGACTGGGTGACGGCCATCGCGCCGCTGGCGCACGACGCCTCGGCTCGCGCTGAGCTCACCCGCGCAGCGATCGCCACCATGAGACCGATCACGTGGGAGCGCACCGCCCGTGCGACCGTGGATGTCTATCGGCGCGAGGGGATCTCGCCGTGACCGCTCACCCCGCGATCGAACTGCGGGAACCGTCGTGAGTCTCGAGTCCGCTGCGCGGGCCGGTCCTCCACCACCGGACACCGAGGTCGCCGAGTCGGATCCCGCCGCGGTCCGCCCCGGCGACGCCGCGGCGCAGGCATCCGACGGCCGGGCTGCCGCGAGGGCAACCGGCGCAATGCTCGCGAGCCGCCTGGTGATCGCCGCACTCGGCTGGACGGGCAGCGTCATCATCGCCCGCACCCTCTCCCCCGAGGCATGGGGCCACTACACCTTCGTTTTCGCTCTGCTGGGTCTGATGGCGATATTCACCGACCTCGGTGTCGGCCGGGCCGTGATGGCCCAGCTGATCGTCGACGAACCGGATGAGGTCGCGCGGACATCGTCGGCGTTCATCGCGTTGCGTTTGCTGCTGGGTCTCGGCGGCTACGTCATCGCGGTGGGCTACGTGGTGGTCCTGCAGTACCCGGGGGAGGTGATCCGGGCGACGGCATTGGCCGGCTTGGTGATCGTCTTCGCGACCCCTGGGCACGCGCTGACCGTGGTCTATCAGAGCCGCCATCGGCTCGCGCTGTCGGCGGTATCGGAGAGTCTCGGCCAGGCGCTGCAGCTCGCCGTCACCATCGCCGCGGCCTTCGTCGCGCCGTACCTGCTGATCTTCGTGCTCGCGCCGGTCCTCAACGAGGTCCTCGCACTGTCGATCAAGACCGTCGGGATCATCCGTCGCGACGGCGGACTGCGGCCATCACGACACATCGACACAGCACGCTGGCGGTCGATGCTGCTCGACGCGGCGCCGCTGGCGATCGGGTTCGCACTCACCATCGCACTGCAGAAGGTGGACATGCTGTTGCTCAGCGTGCTCGACACTTTCGACGCGGTCGGCGTCTACGGCATCGGCTACAAGTTCTCCGACATCCTCGACACCTTCGTGATCGCCGCAGCCGGTCCCATCGCGACACTTCTGGTGGCTGCCTGGCCGGACGAGCCGGGGGTGTTCCGCCAGCGATGCCGGAGCGCGGCCGCGGCATTCGGTGCCGGTGGCGCGGTGGCGGTCGCCGCGTTCTGGCCGTCTGCACCGCAGGTCGTCGGACTGCTCTACGGTGATCGGTTCGTCCAGGGTGCGCTCGCCGCACGGCTGCTCGTCCTGGGGGCCGCCCTGACCTCCCTGATCGTGCTCGGGATCTACGTGCTCGCCTCGGCCGGACACGCGCGCAGCTACCCGGTGGTCGCCCTGGGCGGCCTGGCCCTCAACGTCGCGTTGAATCTGGTCCTCATCCCGCGCCTGTCCTACGACGGCGCCGCCATCGCGACGGTCGCAACGCTCGCGACGGTCCTGGTGGCGCTGTGGATCGTCGTCATCCGCACTCTTCCGATCATCGGGATGCTGCCTCTCGGTGCCCTCTCGACACTCGCGATCGTCGCCGCCGGGGTGTGCGTCGTCGGCACCGTCGCCACGCGGTGGGTCCCGTGGCCGGCGGTGTCGACCGCGACCGCGCTCGTGGTCGCGGGTGTGGCCCTCCCGCTTGTCCGCTCCTGCGCCCGCACCCCGGGTCGACACACGAAAGTCCAGGTGAGCCCCTCATGACCAGCGCCAACACACCCGTCGATCGAATCCTGTTCGTGGCCCACTCCGGGCAGGTCTCGGGGGCTGAGAAGGTGATGCTCGACCTGGTGCACCGCGCGGTCTACGGCGGTGTCGCGGTGACCGTCGCGTGCGCTGCGGGACCCCTGGTGGACCGCTTGCCTGCGGGGGTGACGCACATCGAGATCGATCATCTCGGGTTGACCGGTGAGAGCGGCCTGGCCCGACTCGCCGGTGGCGCGCGGCTGGTGGCGCGGTGGCGCGCGGTCGGAAGGAGACTGCGCCCGCAGGTGCGGGTCCCGGGCACGGCGACCGTGGTGAACTCGCTCTACGCGCTGCCCGCGATGCGGTGGGCGAGCGGGCCCTCCGGTGTCTCCTGGTTGGTGCACGACACCGCGGTGTCGGGACGCCAGCGGGCGGTGATCCGAGCGGCGAAGTCTCGGATCCGACGGGCGGTGGCCGTCTCGTCGGCGACCGCGGCCCCCCTGCGCGCGATGGGTGTGCCGGTCACCGTCGCACAGAACGGTGTCCGGTGGCCCGTCGACGCCCTACCGGCCGATCTGCACACACCACCCGTGGTCGGCATGCTCGCGTTGCTCACCCCGTGGAAGGGACACCGGGTGGTGCTCGAGGCCGCGGCACTGCTGCCCGAGATCGAGGTCGAGTTCGCAGGCGGTTCGTTTCCGGGGGACGTCGACCATGTCGGTGAGCTGCACGCCCGAGTGTCCGCGGCCGATCTCAGCGGACGGGTGCGTTTCCTCGGCCACACCGAGTTGCACACCGCGCTGACCCGCTGGGACGTCGTGGTGTCGGCCAGCGTGGAGCCGGAGGCGGGGCCGTTGTCGGTGCTCGAGGCGATGGCCTACGGCAAACCCGTCATCGGCACCGATCACGGCGGGACCACGGAATTCCTCGCCGACGGCGCCGGGGTGCTGGTGCCCCCGGGCGACGCCGAGGCGCTGGCCGCGGCGATCCAGCAGGTTCTGTCCGACGACGGGTTCCGTGCGACGATGGTCGCCGCAGCGCGGCGGCGGGTGGCCGATGAACACGACCTGACACGAACACTTCCGGCCATGCTCGACGCGCTGCTCGCCTGATCGGGGGATCAGGTTCGGATCCACGGGAACTCCGATGTCACCGGGAGGGACTCCATGCAGCGTCTCCGTCACGTCGTGGCAGTCGTCGCGGCGCTGGCCGCGGTCCTACCGGTCGGTGTGGTGACCGCTGATCCGGCGTCGGCGGCACCGTCGGGCACCGCGACGTGTTTCCCGGCACCCGGGCTGGCCGGGGGCGGCGTGGTGAAGGGGGTGTCGCCGGGGGCCGGGTTCCTGTACCTGTCGAACTCCGATCAGATCGCCGAGGTGAAGGCCGCCCGCGCGGCGGGGGTGCGATCGGTGCGCATCGACGTCGACTGGTCGGCGACCGAGACGAGCCCCGGGGTGTTCAACTGGGCGTCGACCGACCGTGCGATCGCCGCGGTCACGAGCGCCGGGATGTGTCCGCTGGGCCTCGCCGGCTTCACACCGACGTGGGCGACCGATCCCGCTGATGGTGCGACCGACAGCCACTTCCGACCGAAGGATCCCGCGCGGTTCGGGCAGTTCGTGCGGACCGCCGCGCTCCGGTATCGCTCGACGGTGTCGGCGTGGGAGATCTGGAACGAGCCCAACACCGTGAACTTCTTCAAACCCCGCGCCGACGCCGCGTCGTACACACAGCTGCTCCGCGCCGGCTACACGGCGGTGAAGGGGGTCAGTTCGTCGCTCGCGGTGATCTCCGCGGGCATGGCGCCGGCCACCGACAACGGCCGCGACATCGCGCCGCCGACGTTCCTGGCCGGCATGTACGACGCCGGTGCGCGCGGCAGCTTCGACGCCGTCGGGATGCATCCGTACACCTACCCCTATCTTCCGAATGACCCGTCGACACAATCGTTCAGTGCGGCACAGCAGATGTTCCCGATGCACGACATCATGGTCGGCCGCGGCGACGGCGGGAAACGGATCTGGATGACGGAGTTCGGTGCACCGACGGGGACGTCGCCACGGGCGGTCACACCACAGACTCAGGCCGACACCGTACGCATCGTCCTCGACGCCGCCAGGGGGACGTCGTGGCTCGGACCGGCGTACGTCTACAGCATCCGCGACTCGGGCGGTGACACCTCCGATCCGGAGCAGAACTTCGGCCTCCTGAATCGCGACTTCGCACCCAAGCCGGCGTATCAGGTGATGGCGTCCTACAACTGAGCTCGGCATGTCGGTTCGCCGGATGGCTGGGTCCGCGCTAGTTACACTTGGCAAAGTTTCGCTTTGCAATACTCACGTGCCGTCGCCCGAAGGAGTTTCCCTGGTGACCGTCGATGCCGCGAACAACCGTCGCGACGTACCACCCCCCATCGACCTCGCCGGGCACTTTCGCGACCTCGGCCGGATGCTGCTCCCGGCGCTGGTGATCGGGGCGCTGATCGGTGGGACGGTTTTCGCCTATCTCTCGACCCAGGTCGACAAGCAGTACTCCGCCTCGGTGGTCACGCAGGTCACCACCCAGGGGGAGATCGTCGCGGGTGACGCGTTCGTGGAGCAGTTGCGTGCCCCGTTCCAGGAACTCGCGGTCGACGACGGAGTGCTGTCGCAGGTGCTGACCCAGGTAGACACCGGGTGGGACACCTCGACCCTGCGGGACCACGTGACCCTGACGCCGGGTAGCGCGCCCTCCCTGCTGACCTTCGGCGCCACCGCCGATGACCCGCGGACCGCGCAACAGGTCGCCCGCGCGATGGTTGCGGCGGTCGCGCAGGCCAACGAGGCCAACGCGGCCCGCGACGTCTCCCGTCGCGTCGACCAGATCGACGCGTCGATCGCCTTCGAGCAGGCGCGTAACGGCCGACTCGCCGCCGGCAGCGACGCACGCACCCAGTCCGACGCGCGGCTCTCCGAACTCCGTGCCCAACGTGATCAGGTCGCCGGCGCCGGCGGCGATCAGCTGACCGTCCTGTCGGTACCGGTCGCGTCGTCCTCGCCGGTGTCACCCAAGCCGATGTCGACCGCACTGGTCGCCGGCGTCATCGGTGTCATCGTCGCCGCCGAACTGCTCGTGCTCGCCCGCGGCCGCCTCGGCCGGCGCAACAACCGGATCTGGGCGCGACGGATGGCCAACAAGTACGGAGCGCGGCAGCTCGTCGTCGGCGGCGAATCGTTCGACGCGTCAAAGCTCCTGTACGGCGAACTGGCACACCGGCATCGACGTGGGCGGTCGGCGGTGATCCTCACCGGCGAGTCGACAGAGGTCGTCGACGTCGTCATCCCCGGCGGGACGACCGAGGACTGGAGCCAACGCGTCGAGCGCGGCGCCCTGTCCGACGACTGGTGGCGCGATGTCGACCTCGGCGATCTCGTCGTCGCCGTCGTCGTGATCTCGACACGTGGGCACGACCGCGCCGCGACAGCCGACAGCCTGTCGCAGCTCGCGGACCTCGGCACGACGCGCTATCTCGTCGTGCAGAACCGGCGGGGAGGCCGGATCCGGCGGGGGAAGAAGGAGAGTCCTCGTGACGAGTGACCACGCATCGGCAGATCGGGTCCACACCCGCAGAGTCACCGTCGTCCACGAACGCCTCACCGAAATAGCCGGTTCGGAACACGTGGTCGAGCAACTGGCGCTCGAATGGCCGGACGGCAGCGTGCACGCGCCGATCGCCCGTGAGCAGGGCATCCCGCGTGATCTGCCCACCCCGCCGCAGACGACGTGGCTCAACGGTCTCTACCGCGCCCTGGGACACCGGTCCTACGCACCGACCCTGCCGTTCATGCCCCTGGCCTTCCGACGCATGGACCTACGCGGTCCCGGCGGCGGCGACCCCGAGGTCGTCGTGACGAGCCATCATGCCTTCGCGACCCAGGTCGTCTTCGCGACGCAGGCACCGGTCATCGCCTATGTCCACAGCCCGGCACGGTGGGCCTGGGATGCCAGCCTGCGGGCGGGCGAGGGCGGTGGCGCGCTCGGCTCGGGCATCCTGACCGCGCTGTCGGTGGTGGCACGACGCTGCGAGGTCGCGGCAGCTCCCCGCCTGCACACGGTGGTCGCGAACTCCTCTGCCGTGGCCGACCGCATACACAACTGGTGGGGCCGCGACGCGGTCGTCGTGCACCCACCTGTCGACACCGAGGGCTTCACACCTGATCCGTCGGTGGAGCGCGAGGACTTCTTCCTCCTCGCCGGTCGGCTCGTCCCCTACAAACGGCCCGACCTCGCCATCCGCGCCGCCGCCCGAGCCGACGTCCCACTGGTGGTCGCGGGCGACGGGCGGTCGATGGAGGCGTGCCGCGCGATCGCCGGACCGAAGACGACCTTCCTCGGACGCGTGCCCCACGACCAACTCCTCGACCTGCATCGGCGAGCGCGTGCGCTGCTCATGCCGGGCATCGAGGACTTCGGCATCGTGCCGGTGGAGTCCATGGCCACCGGGACCCCGGTCATCGCGCTCGGCGAGGGCGGCGCCCTCGACTCGGTGCGACCGGGTGAGACAGGACTGCTGCTGGAGCCGGGGGGCGACGACGACATCGTCGCGGGCTTCGCCGACGCAATGCACGGGTTCGACCCGGGATCGTTCGACCGCGACGTGATCCGGCGGTGGGCAGAGGGGTTCTCGCGCGCGGAGTTCCGACGGAAGATGCGCGAGGTCGTCGATGGCGCGGCCTGATCGCCGGGCCGTGCGCTCCGACACCGAGATCGGCGAGCATCGGCCCAGCGCACTCGACCGCGCACTGGCGGACTCCCGCAACATCGCGGTCTTCGGCCCGCTTCCCGGCCTCGACCGCGACCTGTTGACCGTCCGCCTGCGGTCGGTCGCCGCATCGGTACCGCGGTTGCGGCTCGACCCGTTCGCCCCGGACGGGGTGTGGACGCGCCGAACCGACACGTTGCACGTCGAGGAGATCGCATCACCGCGCTCACCCACCGACGTGTCGCAGACACCGGGTGATCGGCTCGGCGTGATCGCCACACATGTACGGCAGCAGCATCCGTCACCGCTGCGGGTCGCGGTGTGCGACGACCACCTCGTCGTCGACCACTCCCACGGCCTCGGCGACGGCCGTTTCGCACCGACACTGCAGGCGGTCCTGCTCGATTCCGGATCGACCGCGTCGCACGCCGCCCTCGCGCACGACGCACCCGCAGGTTCGGTTCGCCGCGCACTGGGCGACCAGATCCTCCGACATCCCCGTCGCCTCGCCGAGGTCCGGCGACTGCGCGCCGACAACGCCCGGACCGACACGGTCACCGAGCCGGCCGTCGTCGACCCCCGCCGTGTCCGAACGGTCTCGGTGACCCTGCCCCCCGACGGCGTCGCGGCGCTGCGAGAGCGGGTCGCGGCAATGGACGGCGCCTCTGATGCGTCTGCGACGGTCGCGATGTGGGTGACCGTCCTGCAGCGCGCCGGTGTGGCGACCGACGACGTGGTGCAGGTCCTCGTCGACTGCCGCCGGTATCTGCGACGCGGTGACGCGGGGATGGGGAACCTGGCGATCGCCCTGCCCATCCGGATGCCGTCGCCGGTCACCCCGGCGTCGGTGCGACAGCGGGTCCGAGCCGCCACCGGATCGGCCTGGCCGCTGGCCGTCCTCGGCGTCAGTGCCGCGCGCGCCCGACTGCGTCCCGGCACAGCCGGACACGGTGGAGAGTCGGCGACCGCGGTACGTACGTCGTCGCGGATCCGGCTGTCGATCAGCGACATCGGCCGGATCCCCCTGTTCGACGGCGTCATCTCACCGTCGGCGTCGCAGCCGCCTCAGCTCGGCGCAGGCATCGACCCCGATGGTCCCGAGGCGCTCACGCTGCTCGTCAGCGAGATCGCCGGTGCGCGGACACTGTCGGCGACCTTCCACGCAGACGTCCTCGCACCCGCGGCGGTCCATTCGGCGCTCGTGGACATCTGCCGCGACCCGGTCGCCGTGCTGGAGGCGTCGGGGTCGTGAGTGTGGGTCGCACCGCGGCAGCGCGATTGCTCGCGTCGATGTGCGTGGCGGCCACCACCGCGGTCGTCGCGTCCTCCTGTGTCACATCGCCCCCGCCCGACGTCGCCACCCCGTCGACGTCGGCCACGCCGGGCGCACTCGTGGGCACCCCATCCCGCGACAACGGCTATCCCGCACTCGACGACGTCACCCGCGAGATCACCGAGATCCGATACACGACAACGGCGCGCGACGGCACCTCACGGACAGCGAACGGCGTCGTGTTCGTTCCCCGCGACGCCCCGCCCCGCGACGGGTACCGCATCGCCGCGGTCGCCCACCCGAACACCGGCGCCTCCAGCGACTGCGCTCCCACGTCGTACCCGGGCCTGCTGGGCAGTCTCGGTTCGGTGGCCTATTTCCTCGCCGCGGGATACGTCGTGGTGTTCACCGAAGACCCGGTGACCGACGGGGGCGCGACCGACGGGGAGGGCACGACGTCGAACTCGCGGCCACATCCCTTCCTGGAGCCGTACAGCGGTGCGCACACGATGATCGACGGCGTGCGCGCGACGCGGCGGGTGGTGGCGACCACGTCGTCGGACTGGGTGGCATACGGCGTCTCGCAGGGCGGGCAGGCGTCGTGGGCCGCCAACCAGCTGGCCGGCACCTACGGCGGAGGGCTACGCCTGCTGGGGTCGCTCAGCGTCTCGCCGTCGGCCGATCTGCGCGGGCTCGTCGACAAGATGCGGGCGGGGACACTGAGCGTCGCGCAGCGCGTGGCCGTGCCCGTCGTCCTCGAGGGTGTCGGCGCCGCATTCCCCGGATTCCGGATGGCCGACCACCTACATGGCTCGATGGCGGCGGCGCGCACGGTGTTCCTGTCCTGCACCGGCGATCAGGAGGCAGCGAAGGTCGGCATCGCCACGGCCGCACCGGCGTCGGACTTCCGACCGTCCTCGACCGCCGCGGCGGACCGGCTCCGCGATCAGCTCGGGCAGTTCGCCGTACCGCTTCCGTCGGCGCGCGCGACGGCTCCGATGTTCGTCGCCTACGGAACCGACGACACATTGATCGACCCGGAATGGACGGTCGACGCGGTCCGACGGGCCTGCCGCGACGGGGCGGTCGTCGATCTGCGTGTGGTCGAAGGTCAACCGCACGGCACCCTCGACCTCGGTCCCGCTCCGCAGGACTGGGTCGATGACCGTGCGGCCGGGCGTCGGGCGCCGAACTCATGCCCGAGCTTGTGACACACGCATCCGTCACCAGGGGTGATTCGCTATCGTGAAGCCCATGTCCGGTCCCTCCCCTGCCCTCGACCCCGCGATCGCCGAGGTGCTCACGCGTGCCGCCCGTTCCGCGGGTGAGGATGTCGGCGTCTACATCGGGCGAGCGGTTGCCGCTCGCCTCGCCGCCGACCTCTTCGGCTCCGACGACCCCGATCTCGCAGCCACCGTGACCACGCTTCGACGCGACGGCCTCGCCGTCGGCCTCGACGGGGACGGCGAGGCGCTGGTGAGCCTGTTCCGCGACGGCCACCCCACCTCGACCCCGCCTCACACCGCGACCGACCCGATCATCCGCGATCCGGAACGATTGCGGGCCCTGTTGGCGACCGGGCTGATGGACACCCAGCCCGGGGCGGCCTACGACCGTATCGCCCAGATGGCCGTCGATGCACTGAACGTGCCGAGTGCCGGGGTGTCGCTCGTCTCCGACGAGAAGCAGTGGTTCTGTAGTGCGGCAGGCATATCCGGCGAGCTCGCCGAGACGCGAACAGTCTCTCTCGACCGCTCGCTGTGCCAGTACGCGGTGTCGTCCGGGACGCCTCTGGTCATCGAGGACGCACGCGTCCATCCGACACTGTCGAGCCACCCGATCGTCGCCGACGGCACGGTGGTCGCATACGCGGGGATCCCGCTGACCGACGCGGACGGACACGCCATCGGCACCCTGTGCGCCTGGGACGCCAAGCCCAGACAGTGGACGAGCGGACACGTACAGATCCTGGAGGACCTCGCGACGGTCGTGCGTGAGCGGATCTTCGGCGACCTGGGTGTCGGCCGTTTGCCCTGAATACACCAACGTGAACTGTGATCTTTACTACTGTGGATCACATGACAGGCAACGAGAACTGAGCTGTCTGCAATGGCCCTGCAGACCACCATTCCCGTCGACATCCCGACCGCTACACCGACCGGGCGCGACAGACCGTCGGCGCTTCTCCGCGGCATCCGCAGAGACCCGGGCCATTCCATCATCACGGTCACGATCGACGTGGTCGCCGCTGCTGCGGCCGTGGCCGTCGGCTCGGTATGGGCCGTGACCACCCAGGTCGCACATCCGCCCCTCTGGGCACTGTGGCTGTTCGTGCCCAACGTCATCATGGCGTTCGCCCTGCAGCAGATGTACCGCAGGCAGATGCGACGCAACTTTCTCGACGAGTTGGCGCCCGTCCAGACCGCGCTCGCCGTCGCCGCGGTACTCACGCTCGGGTTCATAGTCACGTTCATCACCCAGGCCTCTCAAACGGGCATCACCACGACGAAGGTCTGGGTGTGCGCAATCGTGCTGATCACCGGTGGACGCTTCGCACGCGTGGTGATCCAGCGGCACCTACGCATCCACCGAGGTTCTCTCGCCCCGACACTCGTGGTCGGTGACGGTCTCGTCGCCCATCAACTCATCAGCCGCATGCGGGGGATGCCCGAGTACGGCCTCCTGCCGGTCGGGATCCTCGCCGCCTCCCCCCTGCAGATCGCGGGCACGACGTCTGTGGGCGATGCGATCTCACCCGACATCCCGCGACTCGGGCCACCCCGGATGATCGCCGAGGCGATCGCCGCCACGGGCGCCGAGGAGGTCGTCGTCGCGGCCGAGGACATCGACGACGACGAGCTCGCCCGCGTCGTCCGCGCCGCGCACCGACGTGGCATCCGCGCCTGGGTCCTACCGCGCGCCCACGATGCCGTGGGCGCACGCGCTCGCATCGACCATCTCGGCGGGGTGCCGCTGCTGATCCTCCCCCGAGTCAACCCGCGCAGCTGGCAGTTCGGGGTCAAACACGCCACCGACCGCATTGTCGGCGCGTTGGGCCTGCTCCTGATCTCACCGTTGTTCCTGACGCTCATGCTGCTGGTCCGCCTCAGCTCGCCGGGCCCGATCTTCTTCTCACAGCAACGGGTCGGACGCAACGGCCGGGTGTTCGGTTGCCTCAAGTTCCGGTCGATGCGTCCGCCCACCGAGGCCGACGCGACATTCGAGTTGAAGACGGGCGCGGCCCCCGGCGGTGTCGAGGGTGTCGACCGTCGGACGAAGATCGGCAAGATCATGCGGTCGACGTCGATGGACGAATTGCCGCAGCTGATCAACGTGGTGCGCGGCGACATGAGCCTCGTCGGACCGCGACCCGAACGTCCGGAGTTCGTCGAACTGTTCGAGATGCAGATCCGCCGCTACGGCGAACGACATCGCGTGAAGGCCGGCGTCACCGGCTGGGCACAGGTCCACGGGCTTCGCGGACAGACGTCCATCGCCGACCGCGCCGAGTGGGACAACTACTACATCGAGAACTGGTCCATAGCCCTGGATCTGAAGATCCTCGCGCTCACCGTGCTGACCCTGCTGCACCGGGCGGAGTGACTCGATCTACAGATGGGCGAACGCACCGCGGTAGGCGGCGGCGGGGTGCGTGTCCGGGAGGCGGTCGCGTCCTGTCGCGCGGCGTCGGGCGGTGCCGTCGGCGTAGTCGCGCCGAGCGAGGCCCCGGTCCCGCAGTACCGGCAGCACATGGTCGATGAACTCCTCGTAGCTGCCGGGGATGGTGGAGTTCACCACGTTGATCCCACCGACACCTGCCGCGCGCCAGTCCTCGAGGACGTCGGCGATGCTCTCCGGCGTCCCGACGACACGGCCTGAGCGGCTGCGGATCTCGGCCAGATCGCGCACCGTGGGTTCGCGGTCGGTGATGGCCTCCTTCACCCAGGCGAGCGTACTGCGGTTGCCCTCGGCCTCGATCTCACCGATCGGGGTGTCCAGGTCGTAGGACCCGAGATCGAAGCCCATGCCGCCGGCCGCGTGCGCGATGATCGTGGTCGGATCGATGAACTCGTCGAGCTCGGCGGCCTTGCGGGTCGCCTCCTCCTCGGTGCTGCCGATGACGAACGAGAGGCCCTGGAAGAACTGGAGGTCCTCCGGTGCGCGGCCGGCGTCGGTCACGAGCGCGCGGGTGTCGGCGATCAGCGTCTTCGCAGCCCGCGGGTTCGGCGACATGATGAACTGCGCCTCGGCATTACGGGCTGCGAAGGCTCGACCTGCGGGCGACGAGCCGGCCTGGAACAGCACCGGGGTGCGCTGCGGCGACGGAGCCACCAGATGCGGCCCCTCCACCCGGTACCGCGTGCCGACGTGGTTGATCTTGTGAACCCTGTCGAAGTCCGCGTGCAGACCGGACTCCTTGTCCGCGATGAGCGCGCCATCGTCCCACGAGCCCTCCCACAGCTTGTAGACCACGTCGACGTACTCATCGGCCCACACGTACCGGTCGTCGTGCGCGGTGATGTCGTCATAGCCGAAGTTGCGCCACGCGTTGGCCGACTGGCTGGTCACGATGTTCCAGGCGATCCGACCGTTCGACGCGTGGTCGAGGGTCGACATCGTGCGGGCGAACTGGAACGGATGCGTCTGCAGGATGGAGCTGGTGACCGCGATGCCGAGATGCTCGGTCGCGTGCGCGATGGCCGACGCGACGACCATCGGATCGTTGCTCGGGATCTGCAGACCCGATTCGACGAACTTGCGCCACGACCCCTGATAGTCGCCGTACAGACCGACGACGTCGGCGAAGAAGATGTAGTCGAAGGTCCCCGCCTCCAGCGTCGTCGCCAGCGACACCCAGTGCTCGAGCGAGTTGAAGTCGGTCTGGCGTGCCTCCGGGCGGCGCCACGCGCCGTGCGCGATGTGCGATGTCGTGTTCATGACGAAAGCGGAGAACTGCAGCGGAGTGGTCATCGCAGACCACGCTACGGCGGGCCCGTCGCGGACACACGGATCCGATCGAGGTGCGTCGAACCGTCGGAACAGCAGCAGGGCCGGACACCTGTGGTGTCCGGCCCCACGCGGGCAATACTGCGGTCTTATCGGCCCAGCGGGACCCAGAAGCCGAAGAACCAGAAGCCCCACCCGTGGTGATGCTGGTCGAAGACCGGCGTCACCCGATGGCCCTGGTAGGTGAACGGCCGGTGATCCGGGCGCCGCACCGGACCGGGCTGGGCCACGGGAGCGCCGCGGCCGCGGAACTCCTGCTGGGTGTTCTGGTGCGGAGCCTGCGGTGCGGCGGACGCCACACCGGCTCCGGCGCCCACGGATGCGAGCGCGATCCCGCCGGCGAGTGCCGATCCGATGACGATCTTCTTGAGCTTCATTCCCATGTCCCCTCGTGACCACCGGAGATCCGGTGAACCGTCTGTGGTTGTCGACTGATTGGCGACTTCGGCAAACGTAGGGGCGCTACCTGTCAGGGATCTGCCGGTCGCGCTGTCAACGGGCTGTCAACGCGGTGATGCGTTGCCAGAAAGGGTTTTTCGGACAGTCAGTCGGCGCTGCGACCGTTGTCGGCGGCGATCACCGCACCGTGGACCGCCTTCGCGGCGTCGCCGGCGAGGAAGGCGATCATCTCGGCGACGTCGGACGGTTCGGACATCCCGCGTGGGGACGCCGTGCGCATGACGAGGTTCACGTCGGCGCCGTCGGGGAAGACGAAGTTCGTCACCTGCGGCGTCAGCATCCCGCCCGGGCACACCGCGTTCACCCGGAGCTGAGACGCACTGAACTCCACCGCGAGCGCCCGCGTCAGACCGACGAGGCCGTGTTTGGCGGCGCAGTAGCCGGCCGAGTACGCCTGCCCCTGAGTGCCCGCGGTCGAGGCGACGTTGACGATGCTGCCGTTCGCGGCGAGGAGGTGCGGCAGGGCGGCCCGGGTCAGGAAGAACGGCCCGTTGAGGTTGACCGCCAGGTCGGCCGCCCACTCGTCGTCGGTCACCGACACCGTGTGTCGCATGGTGTGGGCCCCGGCGACGTTCACCAGGGTGTCGAGCCGGCCGAAACGCTCCACACATTCGGCGACCGCCCCGGCACAGGCCTGCGCCGAGGAGATGTCCACGGCCGCATACCCTCCCGAGCCGACGGACTCGTGGACATCGCGGAGACGGTCGGCGTCGCGGGCGATGCCGAAGACGGTCGCACCCTGCTCGGCGAACAGCGCGACGGTGGCGGCGCCCAGCCCCGAGGATGCGCCGGTGATCAGGGCGACCTTGCCCTCGAGTGTGGCCATCGCCACACCCTAGCGATCCCGCTGCTCCCCGCCGGAGGAATGCGTGTCCGACGGCGAGTTAGTATCGCCTTACTTTCAATGTGAAGGAGTGACCATGCAGGTTCGTTCGACCATCGCCGGTGTCGCGATCGCACTCGCAACCGTCGCGGGCGTCGCGGCGTGCGGGAGCGACGACTCGTCGAGCAGTTCGGCATCGACCACCGCGGTCGCCGCATCCGGCTCGTCCGGCTCGTCCGCCGAGCAGGCCGCCCCGTCGGATCTGGACACCGCGAAGGCGCAGCAGATCGTCCGCACGGTCATCGATCCCGCCACCACCCCGGAGGCCGCGGCCGCACTGGTCGACTCCACCGACCCGGCCATCGGGCAGAAGCTCAACGGCTTCGCCAAGGGCGCCAGCGCGGGCGGCTACACCCCCGACATCTTCACGGTCAGCTCGGTGGCCGCCGACGGCGCCGACAAGGCGAAGGCCGCCATCGCCGTGGCCAGTCCGCACACCCCGGCTCCGGTGACCGTCACGTACGGGTTCTCCAAGGTCGACGGTTCGTGGAAGCTGTCCTCGGACGCGGTGACCTCCCTGCTCGGCATGGCGAGCGGGCCACGCTGACCCATCGGTCCCGGGCACGCTCCCGGTCCGGGACCCCGCGCGTCGCGGCGCTGTGCACGATGCTCGCCACCGTGCTCGTCGTCGGCGCGTGTTCTACCGCCCCGATCGACGTGGGGACCACGCCCACGGCGTCGGTGCCCGACGGTCCACGCACCGCGCGCACGGCGTCGGCGGATCCGGTGCCGGTCACCGGTACCCCTGCACCCGCACTCCCGGCGACCGTCCGGACACACGACGGACGGTCGGTCACGGTCACCGACGTCAGCCGGATCGTGGCCCTCGACCGGTACGGCAGCTACGGCACCGCGGTGTTCGCACTCGGGCTCGGTCGCAACCTCGTCGGACGCGACATCGCGACGAAGTTCCCGGCCGCCGAGTCGATCCCGGTCGTCACCCGGGGTGGGACCGACGCCAACGTCGAGTCGATCATCGCGCTGCGCCCGACGGTCGTGCTCACCGACGACTCGCTGCCGAACGCGACGACCCTGCAGAGACAGCTGTCCGCAGCGGGCATCCCGGTCGTCGTCGGCGACGAGAACCGCACCGTCGACAACACCGACACACTGCTGCGTCTCACCGCGGCGGCGCTGGGCGTTCCGGCCGCGGGCGACGCCCTCGTCACCCGTACCGACGCGCAGATCGCGCAGGCGCGCAGCCTCGTACCGAAGAACGTCGACCGACCGCGCATCGCGTTCGTCTATGCGCGGGGCACCGGACTGCTGATCCTGGGCGGTCCGGGATCGGGCGCCGACTCGATGATCGACCTCATCGGCGGACAGGACGCGGGTACCGCCTCGGGCCTCACCGACGCGTTCACGTCACTGACGTCGGAGGGGTTGATCAAGGCGAAACCCGATGTGCTGCTGATGATGACCGACGGACTGGCCTCGGTCGGTGGTGTCGACGGGCTGCTGAAGGTCCCCGGCGTCACCGAGACACCCGCCGGTCGCGATCGCCGGGTCATCGACATGGACGACGGTGAACTCCTCTCGTTCGGCGCGCGCACCGGTGACGTCGCGGTGGCGCTCGCCCGCGCGTTGTACGGCTCACCGTGACCGGACCCCGACTCCGACGCGTCGGTGCCGCGGTCGTCGTACCGGTCGGTCTGGTCGTGCTGGCGTTCGTCGTCGTCCTCGCCGCGGGCATCGGACAGAACCATGTCCCCGCGGTCGAGGTGTTCGGCTCCCTCATGCACCACCTGCACATCCCGGTGGGGCCGCTGCCCGACCAGGTCGGCGAGGACACACTGTGGAACGTGCGGATGCCGCGCGTGATGCTCGCGCTGCTGGTGGGCGCCGCCCTCGGGTGTGCGGGCGCGGTGCTGCAGGGCGTGTTCGCCAACCCGCTCGCCGAACCCGGCATCATCGGCGTCTCCTCCGGGGCCGCAGCGGGTGCGTCCGGGGTGATCCTCGTCGGTGGGCTCGGCGTCGCCGGGTACGCGGTGGCCGGTGGGGCCTTCGCCGGCGGGCTGGTCACCACCGCGATCGTCTACCTCCTCTCGCGATCGGCCGGCCGCACCGAGGTGATCACCCTGGTACTGACCGGAATCGCGATCAACGCGTTCGCGGGCGGACTGATCGCGTTCTTCACGTTCCGCGCGAGCCCGACCGCACGCGATCAAATCGTCTTCTGGCAGTTGGGCAGCCTGAACCGCGCGAGCTGGGATCAGCTGTTCCTCGTCGTCGGCTTCGTCGTGGTCGGCATCATCGCGTCGATGGTGATCGCGCGTCGCATGGACCTGCTCTCGCTCGGTGAGTACTCCGCCCGCCACCTCGGTGTGGACGTCGAGGCGTTGCGCCGTGTCGCGGTGGTCATCGTCGCGATCCTCACCGCCGCGGCCGTCGCCTTCTGCGGGATCATCCTGTTCGTCGGATTGGTCGTCCCCCACCTGATGCGGCTCGTCGTCGGCCCGGCGCACCGGGTGCTCATCCCGGCCAGCGTGCTCGCGGGATCCATCGGTCTCGTCCTCGCCGATCTCGCCGCGCGCACCATCGTCGACTATGCCGACCTGCCGATCGGCATGCTCACCAGCCTGGTCGGCGGTCCGGTGTTCCTGATCCTGCTTCGCCGAACCCGCGCACGTCAGGGCGGTTGGACATGACGGGCGAGGTGTTGATCGCCGCCGACGGCGTCACCATCAGCCGGGGCGGCGGTGTCGTCGTACGCGACATCAGCGTCTCGGTGCGGGCCGGTGAGCTGCTGTGTCTGGTGGGTCCCAACGGTGCGGGCAAGTCGACGCTGCTGTCGGCACTGGCCGGGTCGATCGCCGTCGACTCGGGGGCGATTGTCCTGCAGGGTGATCCGATCGACGGGCTGTCGACGGTCGAGCAGGCGCAGCGCCGTGCGGTCCTCCCCCAGGACCATGTCGTCAGCGGTTCGTTCAGTTGCCGCGAGGTCGTACAGATGGCCCGCTACCCGTGGAATCGGACGCCTGCGAACGCCGACGACGAGGACGCCGTCGCCGAGGCCATGGAACGTTGCGACGTCACCGGCTTCGCCGACCGGCCCTTCTCGACGCTGTCCGGTGGTGAACGCGCCCGCGTCGCGCTGGCCCGGGTCCTCGCCCAGCGCACCCCGGTGCTCCTGCTCGACGAACCGACCGCGGCGATGGACCCGCACTTCGGCGAGACCGTGATGTCGCTGGTGTCGCAGAGGGTGGCCGAGGGGGCTGCGGTGATCGCGGTGGTCCACGACCTCACGATGGCCGCGGCCTACAGCGACACCGTCGCGGTGCTGCACGACGGCACCATCGCCGCCGTCGGTCCACCCGCGGCCACCCTGACCGACGAGATCCTCAGCGACACCTACGGTCTGCCGATGATCGCGACGACCGTCGACGGTCAACAGGTGATCATGCCCAGGCGCACCAGACGCTGACCC
>NZ_JAEMTF010000018.1:51725-57901 GCF_016462415.1 Williamsia sp.
CACGTGAGTGTGCGCGCAGGAATCGTGGTCACCGGAACCGAAGTGCTGACCGGACGGGTCGCCGACCAGAACGGCCCGTGGTTGGCCGACCGACTGCTCGAACTGGGTGTGGAACTGGCGCACATCACGATCTGCGCCGACCGCGAGGCCGACATCGACGCCCAGTTGCGGTTCCTCGCCTCCAACGGTGTCGATCTCATCGTCACCAGCGGTGGCCTCGGCCCGACCGCTGACGACATGACCGTCGCGACCGTCGCGGCGTTCTGCGGAGTCGACCTGGAGCTCGACACCGAGCTCGAGTCCACTATCACCGACATCGTCGCGCGGTGGGCCCGGAAACGAGGCAGCGACCCCGACCTCGAGTCGGTACGGGTCGCCACCCGCAAGCAGGCGATGGTGCCCCGCGGCGCGGCCTGGATCACCCCCACCGGCACGGCGCCGGGCGTCGTGGTGACCGCCGAGGCGGGGACCCCGACGGTCCTCGTGCTCCCCGGTCCGCCGCGCGAGCTGCAGGCCATGTGGCCCGCCGCGGTCGAGACGGCCGGCGTGCAGAAAGCGATCGCCGGGCGGACGGAGTACCGCCAGGAGACGATCCGCATGTTCGGCCTCCCCGAGTCCGAACTGGCCGACTCGCTGCGCATCGGCGAGGACACGATCGCCGGGTTCGACGCCCTCGAGATCACCACCTGCTTGCGCAAGGGCGAGGTCGAGATGGTCACCCGCTTCGAGCCCGACGGTGCCCCCACCTACGAGGCGATCCTCGCGCTGCTCGACGAGCGCCACGGCACGCAGATCTTCTCCACCGACGGCGCGACGGTCGACGAGCAGGTCGCCGCGCTCCTCTCCGGGCGCCGCATCGCGACGGCCGAATCCTGCACTGCGGGAATGATCGCCGCGCGGCTCACCGACCTCGCCGGATCGTCGGCCTACGTCGCGGGCGGCGTGGTGGCGTACGAGAACGAGGCCAAGATCGGCCTGCTGGACGTGGACGCAGCCCTGATCGAGGCACACGGCGCGGTGTCCGAACCGGTCGCCGAGGCCATGGCGCGCGGGGCGCTGGCCCGGCTCGGCACCGACATCGCCATCTCGACCAGCGGCATCGCCGGTCCCGGTGGCGGGACGGCGGACAAGCCGGTCGGCACGGTCTGTTTCGGCATCGCCCTGGCCGACGGCTCCGCCCGCGCAACGACGCTTCGGCTGCCCGGCGACCGTTCCGACGTGCGTGAACGCTCGACCACCGTCGCCATGCACCTGCTGCGACGAGCGCTGCGCGAGCTCACCGACTGATCGCCTCAGGCGCGGACGATCGCGCGCAGATCCCGCACCGGCGACTCCGGTCGACACAGGAACTCGTGCAGCAGTTCTCCGAATGCGGCGAGGTGACCCTCGATCTCCGCGCCGGAGTAGATCGTCGAGTTCCCGTGCAGGTCGACGACGATCGGTAGTCCGGCGCCGGCCTGGTAGAGGTTGATGCGCAGATCGTCGAGGATGCCCGACGACAGGATGTGGTAGCTGACCGTCGCCCCGTCCAGCGCCAACGGCTTGTCGAAGAACACCAGGTTCACGATCGGGCCGAACGACGTGACGGTGTCGGGGAGCCCGGCCCGCCGCGCGATGTCCTCGAACCGATAACGCTGTCTACGAAGGCATCCGGTCAGCTCGAGGGTCACCGCGGCGACCAGATCGCGGCCGGTGTGCGTGAGGACGCCGTCGAGACGGACCGGCAACATGTTCGCCACCATCCCGCCCGCGCGCTTGATCTTCGCCGTGGCCCGACCGGTCACCGGCAGGCTCAACACGATGTCGTCGCGGTCGGCGGTCACCGCCAGGTACGCGGCGAAGGCCGCGCCCAGCACCGCCGCGCTCGACGCCCCGAACTCGGTCGCCCGTTCGTCGAGCAGGCGTTGGTCGTCGGCAGGCATGACCATGCTGCGCACCTCGTGGTGCGGGGCGAGCCGACCCGACGACGGTGACCGCGCCAGACTGACGCGCTCGGGCAACCCCGAGACCCGCTCGGTCCAGTACTCGGCGTCGGCGACCCGGCGGCTGCTGTCGCGGTACTTCTCGTCGTCGGCGACCACCTCCGCGACCGTCGCTCGTGGCGCCACCTCGTAGGTCTCCCCACGCGTCGACGCGTTGTACCGATCGACCGCCTCGTGCAGACACGTCAGCGCGGCGAACCCGTCGAAGGCGATGTGATGGCCCCGCAGGTACCAGAACGTCCGGTCGTCGGCGACGCGCAGGAACGCCGACACCGCCATCTGATCGGCCGTGACGTCCATCAGACCCTCGTGATCGACACGCATCCAATCATGGGCGGCAGCAATCGGATCCGGCTCATGCCGTACGTCGACGGTGTGCACGTCGAACGGCACGCTCGGATCGATGTACTGCACCGGATGCCCGTCGACGAGCGTGAAGCGCGAGTACGCGGTCTCCAGGACGCGCGCGCCCGCGATGACGCCCGCACGGAACAGGTCGCGGTCGAACCGGCGGTCGATGTCGGTGATGTCGAGATAGTGCGCGACCACCACCGAGTAGTCGTCCTGCAGGTGTTCGGCGTCGAACATGTTCCGTTGTGACGCCGTCAGTCCGAACGTCTCCCCCATACCGTCTCCCCCACCTCAACATCGGTTGTGAACGCAGCGTCGGCAGTCTAACGGCCACATCGTGCCCCCGCGTCAGGACCGGTCGAGCCGACTCTCGATCTCCGGGCCGATCACCTGCAGCGCCTCGGTGTCGGCCATGCCCAGGTGGTGGGTGTCGACGTCGATCGCGGTGATCGTGCCGGTGACGTAGGGCCGCCAACTCGACTGCACCGCAGCGGGATCGTCCTTGTCGGCGGTGGCGACGAACAGCAACATCTCCCCGTCGAACACGTCGGGGCGATGCGTCGACCCGATCTGCGCGGCGGTGTCGAAGCTGACCATGATGCGGTCGACCTGCTCCGGCGACAGCAGCCCGAGCGCGGTGATCTGTTCACGGACCACGGCGGCGACCGCCTCGGGGTCCGACGCCTCGATCTCGTCGTCGATGTCGAACAGCGAACGCCAGCCACCGAGCAGGTCGGCCACACCGGTGGCCGGGTCGTCGACCGGCGCCGTGACCGCGGGCGCCGCCCCCGGGTCGGCGACCGCGGCGTCCATGACACCCAGGAACGCGACATGGTCACCGCCGCGCTGGATCTCGGTCGCCATGGCCTGCGCGATGTACCCGCCGATCGACCACCCCAGCAGGTGGTACGGCCCCTGCGGTTGCACCCGGCGGATCTCGGCGACGTAGCGCCGGGCGAGTTCGGTGACCGACTCGGCCGACGCCTCACCGTCGACGACCGACGGATCCTGCAGGCCGTACAGCGGCCGATCGGCGATGTGGGGCGCCAGGCCGCCGTAGAACCAGGCCAGTCCACCGGCCGGGTGGACACAGAACAGCGGCGGCCGCGACCCCGCGGCCCGCAGCGCGATGAGGACCTCGTCGGTCAGGCCGCGGTCGCCCTCGGTCCCGGCCTCTTCCGACAACCGGGCAGCCAGGCCGCGCGCCGTCGGGTCGACGAAGAGCCATGGCAGCTGGACCTTCCGACCCGAGCGGTCACCGATGAGCGCAGCGAGCAGCACCGCGGACAGCGACGTGCCGCCGAGGTCGAAGAAGCTCTGCGTCGCACCGACCCGGTCGGCGCCGGTGACCTCCGCCATCGCCTGGGCCACGAGGATCTCGAGCTCGCCCTGCGGTGCGATCAGTTCGGGTGTGGCCGGCCCGGCGGTCGGGACGGGGAGCCGGCGCCGATCGACCTTGCCGGTCGACGTCATCGGCATCGTCTCCATCACGACGATGACCGCAGGCACCATGTGTCGGGGCAGTCGGTCGCGCAGTTCGGCGCGCACCCGTGCGGGATCGGGCGGATCGCCGGCCGGGTTCGCGGCGACGAAACCGATCAACCGCGCATCACCCTGCGGCCCGGTCACACCCACGACCGCGGACACCGACACGTCCGATCGGGCGCTGAGCGCGGCCTCGACGTCGCCGAGTTCGATGCGCTGGCCGTTGATCTTGACCTGGAAGTCGTCGCGGCCACCGAACTCGAGCGCGGGACCGTCCGCGTCGCCGACGTCGACCCAGCGGACCAGGTCGCCGGTGCGGTACAGCACCGATCCGGCAGGGCCGTATGGGTCGGCGACGAACCGCGTGGCCGTGAGATCGGGGCGGCGGTGGTATCCGCGGGCGACGGCGTCGCCGGCCAGGTAGAGCTCACCGAGCACCCCGCGCGGCACCGGTCGCAGCCGGTCGTCGAGGACCAGGGCGCGGAAACCGCGGATCGGGCGGCCGACGACGACCCGTCCACCCGCCTCGAGGACAGCAGACGTCGAGGTGATGGTCGTCTCGGCGGGGCCGTACCAGTTCGACATCGTCCGGCCGGGGGCCCAGAGCGCGACCAGCTCGGGCGGGCACGCGTCGCCGGCGACACCGAGGTGTCGGATGGAGCGCGCCTGATCGGGGTCGAGAGTGGCCAGCACGGCGGGCGTGATCATGGCGTGCGTCACGGCGTGATCGGAGATGACCTCGGCGAGATCGTTGCCCGCGAACGCATCCGGCGGGGCCACCACCATGGTCGCGCCGAGTGCGACGGTGCCGATCACCTCGAACATCGACACGTCGAAACTCAGCTGCGCCAGGTGCAGCACACGCGCCCGCGCCGGGTCACCGACCCACGACTGCCGCTGGTGCTCCACGAAATCGGCCAGACCCCGATGGGTGACCGCGACGGCCTTGGGCGTGCCGGTCGAGCCCGAGGTGTACATGAGATAGGCCAGGGCGTCGGGGGTCAGGGAGTCGGGGGCCAGATCCCCGACCGGAACGGGTGCGTCGACCTGGTCGGCGCCCAGCTTGCTCGCCACGACCCAGTCGGGACCGATGCCCGCGACGTCGCCGAACGACTCCAGGGTGGTCAGCCCGAGGACCGCACCGGATTCGGTGAGCATGTGCGCGACGCGCTGCAGGGGCAGCGCCGGGTCCACCGGCATCGGGGCCGCACCCGCCTTCCACACCGCCCACAGCGCGATCACCGCGTCGGCCGACCGGGGCATCCCCACCGCCACGACGTCCTCGGGGCCGATGCCGCGCGCACGCAGCGCCCGGGCGAGACGGTTGGTGGCGGAATCGAATTCGCGGCGGGACCACGTGCGATCGCCGTCGATGAGCGCCGGGTGCTCGGGATCGAGCCCGCCTCGGGCGGCGAGGATCGTCGGCAGGGTCTGCGCCGCGACCGGCTCCGGGCCGACGGCGGGCACCAGGTCACGACGGTCGGTGTCGTCGAGGATGTCGATGTCGCCGATCGGAGTCGTGGGGTCGGCGGTCATGCCGTCGAGCACCGCGAGCACGGTGTCCCGGAACCGTTCCACCGTGGCGGGCTCGAACAACGCTGCGGCGTAGACGATCTCTCCGGCGATGATCGGCGACGTCGCGCCGTCCGCGGTCCACTCGGTCAGCGCGAGGGTGAGATCCACCTTGGCGGGTTGGTCACCGATGTCCACCGGGGTCACGTCGAGACCCTCGATGCCGACCGCCGGCGCACTCGAGGAGGTCAGGTAGTTCAGGGCGATCTGGTAGATCGGCGCGTGCGCAGTCGAGCGCGCCGGCGCCAACCGGTCGACGAGGAGCTCGAACGGGATGTCGGCGTGGGCGAATGCGCCGGTGTCAGCGCGTCGGACCTGTTCCATCAGCTCCATCGCGGAGTCGCCGGGTCGGTGCGTGGTCCGCAGGGCGAGCGTGTTGACGAACATGCCGATCAGCGGCTCGGTCTCGCGGCGCCCACGACCGGCGATGGCCGCGCCGATCACCACGTCGTCGACCCGGGCCAGTCGGGCGACGGCGGTGGCGAGCGCGGCGTGCACGACCATGAACGGAGTGCTGTCGGCCTGCCGCGCCAGCGCGACGACGGCTGCACTCCGACGCTCGCCGAGGTCGATCGGGACCTGACCACCGGTGGTGTCCATGACGGCCGGTCGGGGGCGATCGGCGGGCAACTCGACGGAGCCGGGGGCCTCGGCCAGCGTCGACGACCAGTACGCGAGCTGCTCTCCGAGAACCGAATCGGGATCGTCGACGGCACCGAGGGCCTCGTGCTGCCACAGGGTGTGGTCGACGTAGGTGATCTCCGGGGCGGGCAGGGCGGGCCCGTC
>NZ_JAEMTF010000180.1:0-2627 GCF_016462415.1 Williamsia sp.
TCTCCGGGGCGGGCAGGGCGGGCCCGTCGTCGATCGAGCCGCGTCGCGCGGTGTACGCGGTCATCATCTCCCCGGCGAGGATGCCCAACGAGTGCGCGTCACCGGCGATGTGGTGCACCACCAGCACCAGCAGGTGCTCACGGTCTCCCGATGCCGGTGACGTCGCGATGCGCGCGCGGATCGGGAGTTCCCGGGTGACGTCGACACCGGTGCCGATGATCCCCATGGCCGCGTCCGGGTCGGCGGTGACCCGCCAGTCCAATCGTCGGCGCGCCGTGTCGGGGTCGAGGATCTGTTGGCTCGGTTCGCCGTCGACGAGCGGGAACACGGTCCGCAGCGGCTCGTGCCGCAGCATGACGTCGTCCAGCGCGGCCCGCAGTGCCGCCACGTCGAGGTCGCCGACGAGGCGCAGCGCGATAGGGATGTCGTAGGCGGTCGAGGTGACGTCGAACTGGTTGAGGAACCAGATGCGGCCCTGCGCATGGGACAGCGGTATGCGCGCCGGGCGGTCGCGGCGAACGAGCGGTATCTCGCTCACCCCCGACTGCGAGACACGCTGCGCCAGCTCGCGGACGGTCGGGTGGTCGAAGAGTTCGCGCACCCCGACCTCGACGTCGAGCGCCGCGCCGATCCGGGCGACGACGCGCATCGCCGAGAGCGAGTTGCCGCCCAGTTCGAAGAACCCGGTGGTCACCGACACCGCGTCGATCCCGAGCACGTCGGCGACGATCCCGGCGATGAGGTCCTCGACCGGGGATCGCGGCGACTCGACGGTCCCGCCGCCGAGGTGCGCCGGACCGGTCTCGGGCGCAGGCAGGGCGCGACGGTCGATCTTGCCCGCGGAGTTGTGGACGAAGTCGTCGAGGACCATCCACATCGTCGGCCGCATGTACGCCGGGAGTCGTCGTGCGACATGCTCGCGTACCTGGTCGAGGGCGGCCGGGTCGTGGGTGTTCGGGCCGGACACGTAGCCGACGAGCGAGTCGCCCGCAGCGGTCGTGACGACGGTGGCCGCGGCGGCCCGGACCCCCGGCGCCGACATCAGCACGGTCTCGATCTCGCCGAGCTCGATCCGCTGGCCGCGCAGCTTCACCTGGAAGTCACCGCGGCCCAGGTACTCCAGCTCGGAATCGCGGTTCCATCGGACCAGGTCGCCGGTGCGGTAGAGGCGCGTCCCACTGCCTGCCGGATCGGCGACGAAGCGGTCCGCGGTCAGATCGGGGCGGGAGGCGTAGCCGCGGGCCAGCTGTACGCCACCGAGGTAGAGCTCGCCGACCACACCGACCGGGACAGGCTGCAGTCGTGCGTCGAGCACGCGGGTGATGGTGCCCGCCATCGGCTCGCCGATCCCGATGACCGTCTCGTCGGCGACAACGGTGTGCGCGGTGACCTCGACCGCCGCCTCGGTGGGGCCGTAGAGATTGCGGATGGTGGCCGCGGGTGCGACCGCCGCCATGGCGTGCGCGGTCGGGGCGGCGACTGCCTCACCGGATGCGAGCACGCGCCGCAGCGAGGCCAGGCCCGCGATCTGCTCCTCGGTGAGGAACTCGACGAACAGCGCCATCATCGACGGCACGAAGTGGATGGTGGTCACCGCGTGTTCGCGCACGAGGGACGCGATGTGGGCGGGATCAGCGTGCCGCCCGGGCTCGGACAGCACGAGTCGCGCGCCGGCGATGAACGGGCCGAACAGCTCACCCACCGACACGTCGAAGGTGATCGGTGTCTTCTGCAGGACGACGTCGTCGGCGCCGAGCCTGTCGAGATCCTGCAACCACTGCAACCGGTTCGCGATCGCGCGGTGGGAGACCGTCACACCCTTGGGCCGACCGGTCGATCCCGATGTGAAGATCGTGTAGGCGGCGTCGTCGAGCATCACCGGACGGATCAGCTCGTCGGGGCGCAGCGGCGCGACCTCCCCGGCGATCGGCGCCGAACAGTCGACGACCACGGTGTCGGTGGTGCCGAGGTCAGGGACCGGCCACCCCGCCGGACCGACGAGAACCATTCCGACACCGGCGGTCTCGATCATGTACCGGACCCGTTCGGCCGGTGCGTCGACGTCGATCGGGACGTATTGGCCGCCCACGCGCACGACGGCGTGGATCGCGACCATCATCTCGACCGACCGCGGCAGACACACCCCCACCGCGACGCCGGTCCCGACACCGCGGGCGATCAGCGAGCGTGCGATCGAGTCGGTGTACGCACCCAACTCGCGGTAGGTCAGCGCCCGGTCGGCGACGACCACCGCGACCGCGTCCGGGGTCCGCGCCCGCTGCGCGTCGAGCAGATCGACCACCGTGTGCGGTGCGGGCGCCTGCGGGCCCGACGACATGGACTCCAGTGCCCGACGCTCCGCGGCGTCCAGCAGATCGACATCGCCGACGGCGGCCGAGGGTGACGAGACGAGCGCGTCGAGGACGCGCAGCAGCCGCTCCGCGAGAACCTGCATGCTCGATTCGTCGAACAGGTCGGTGGCGTAGACGATCTCGGTGGTCCAGGGGTCGCCCTCGGGTGCGGTCGCCACGGTGAGGGTGAGGTCCAGTCGCGCGGCCACCTCGTCGGTCGGCATCTGCTCGACGCGCAGGGTCGAGGTGTCCTCGGGGGCCGTGTCCCCAGCCTGC
>NZ_JAEMTF010000180.1:2727-4233 GCF_016462415.1 Williamsia sp.
GCTGCTGCATCGACAGCATCACCTGGCTCAGCGGCGCGAACGCCTCGGATCGGGTGGGCGCCAGTCGTTCCACCAGATGTTCGAACGGCAGGTCCGCGTGGGCGAACGCGTCGACGTCCACGGTCCGGACGTCGGCGAGCAGTTCCGCCAGCGGCATCGTCGGATGGACGCGGGTGCGCAGCAGGAGGGTGTTGACGAACATGCCGACGAGATCGTCGAGCGCGGCGTGTCCGCGGCCGGCGACCGGCGTGGACACGACGATGTCGTCGCCGCCCGACACACGGGCGAGCAGCGCGGCCAGTGCGGTGTGCACGACCATGAACTCGGTCGCGCCGTGTGCTCGTGCGATCTCGGCGATCCGCGACGCCGTCGCCACCGGGATCTCGAACTGCATGCGCGCACCTCGCTGCGACGCCACCGCGGGGCGCGGGCGGTCGGTCGGCAGGGTGAGCACGTCGGGGATGCCGGCAAGGCGCGACGACCAGTGGGCGGCCTGAGCGCCCAACGTCGACGCCGGGTCGTCGACCGACCCCAGGACGCGCTGTTGCCACAGTGCGTAGTCGGCGAACTGCACCGGCAGCGGGGCGAATCGGGGTGCGACGCCCTGTGCCCGCGCCCGGTAGGCCGCGACGACGTCGCCGACGAGCGGGGCGACCGATTCGCCGTCGACGGCGATGTGGTGCAGCGCCAACGCCAGCACGTGATCGGTGGCGCCGACGGCGACGATCCGTCCCCGGATCGGCAGCTCGGTGCTCACGTCGAATCCGCGACGCAGCAGCGCGGCGACTGCGGACTCGTCGTCGGTGACCGACCAGTCGAGGAGCGGCTCGGCATCGGCAACGGTGAGCACCTGCTGGTGCGGACGCCCGCCGGTCGACGGGTACACGGTGCGCAGCACCTCGTGGCGGTCGAGCACGTCGCCGATCGCGAGCCGCAGCGCCGCGATGTCGAGGTCTCCGACGAGCCGCAACACCACCGGGATCGTGTAGGCGATCGAGGACGGCTCGAACCGGTTGAGGAACCAGATCCGTTGCTGCGCGTTGGACAGCGGCACGAAATCCGGTCGCGGCCCGGCAACCAGCGGGATCGTCGCCGTCGACGCGCCGTCGGGTGCCCGCATCCGTATCCGGGCGACGAGCCCGCGGACGGAGGGCGCATCGAACAGGTCGCGGATCCCGACGCGGGTCCCGAGGGCCTCGGTGGCGCGGGCGGTCACGCGGGTGGCCGACAGCGAGTTGCCGCCGAGGTCGAAGAAGTCCGCGGTCACGCCGATCTCGGTGGGGTCGGACCCGAGCACGTCGGCCACGATCGCGGCCACCGCCCGCTCGTCGTCGTCGGCCGGCGGCTCGACGACCCGCGCGACGTGTCCGGCCCGGTCGGGGTCGGGCAGTGCGGCGCGGTCGAGTTTGCCCACCGGGGTGCGCGGCATGGCGTCGAGCACGGTGATCGAGCTCGGCACCATGTACGCCGGGACGAGGTCGGCGAGGTGGTCTCGCAGTTCGTCTG
>NZ_JAEMTF010000102.1 GCF_016462415.1 Williamsia sp.
GCGATGAGCGACGAGTGCGTCATCGTCCGCAATCAGGGCACGATCTTCCTCGGCGGGCCGCCGCTGGTGAAGGCCGCGACCGGTGAGGTCGTCACCGCCGAGGAACTCGGTGGCGGACAACTGCATTCGACCGTCTCCGGCGTCACCGACCATCTCGCCGACGATGACGCGGACGCCCTACACCGGGTGCGACGGATCGTCTCCACGCTGGGTCCGCGGACCGCGGTTCCGTGGACGATGACCGAACCGCGTGAGCCGGTCGCCGATCAGCACGAGTTGTACGACGTCGTGCCGACGGATCTGCGCACCCCGTACGACGTGCACGAGGTCATCACCCGGCTTGTCGACGCCGGCGAGTTCGACGAGTTCAAGTCCGGCTACGGCACCACCCTGGTCACCGGATTCGCCCACATTCACGGCCATCCCGTCGGCATCATCGCGAACAACGGGGTCCTGTTCGCCGAATCCGCCCTGAAGGGAGCGCATTTCATCGAGCTCTGCGACAAACGCTCCATCCCCCTGCTGTTCCTGCAGAACATCGCCGGGTTCATGGTGGGCCGCGACTACGAGGCGGGCGGCATCGCCAAACACGGCGCGAAGATGGTCACCGCCGTCGCCTGTGCGCGCGTCCCCAAGCTCACCGTGGTCATCGGCGGCTCCTACGGTGCGGGCAACTATTCGATGTGTGGTCGCGCGTATTCGCCTCGGTTCCTGTGGATGTGGCCCAACGCCCGCATCTCGGTGATGGGTGGTGAACAAGCCGCGTCGGTGCTGTCGACCGTGCGCGGCGACCAGCTGGACTCAGCGGGCAGGCCATGGTCCGACGACGACCAGGAGGCGTTCAAGGCTCCGATCCGTGACCAGTACGAGGCGCAGGGCAACCCGTACTACTCCACTGCGCGACTGTGGGACGACGGGATCATCGACCCCGCCGACACCCGCACGGTCCTCGGACTGGCTCTCGGCGTGTGCGCCAACGCGCCACTCGAACCGGTCTCCTACGGCGTTTTCAGGATGTGACCGAACAGATGAGTGTTGATTCAGTCCTGGTCGCCAACCGCGGTGAGATCGCCGTCCGCGTCATCCGCACGCTGCGCGACATGGGCATCCGGTCGATCGCGGTGTTCAGCGAGGCCGATGCCGACGCGCCCCACGTGCACGCCGCCGACGATGCGATCCTGATCGGCCCCGCGCCGGCCCGCGAGAGCTACCTCAAGATCGACGCCATCATCGCCGCCGCCACCCGCACCGGCGCAGACGCGATCCACCCCGGCTACGGATTCCTCTCCGAGAACGCCGACTTCGCCTCCGCGTGCGACAAGGCCGGCATCGTGTTCATCGGCCCGACCCCCGACGCGATGACGGTGATGGGCGACAAGATCACCGCAAAGAACACCGTGTCGGGGCACGGGGTGCCAGTGGTTCCCGGCATCGCGCGCCCGGGCCTGACCGACGACGAGCTGATCGACGCGGCCGGCGACATCGGCTATCCCGTCCTGGTCAAACCATCCGCCGGTGGTGGCGGCAAGGGCATGCGGGTGGTGCATCAACCCTCCGATCTCGCCGCCGCGCTGGTCAGCGCACGTCGCGAAGCCGCGTCGTCCTTCGGAGACGACACCCTCTTCCTCGAGCGGTTCGTGTTGCGGCCCCGGCACATCGAGGTGCAGGTCCTCGCCGACACCCACGGGGGCGTCATCCATCTCGGCGAACGCGAGTGCAGCCTGCAGCGGCGCCACCAGAAGGTGATCGAGGAGGCGCCGTCGCCGCTTCTCGACGAGACCACCCGCGCCCGGATCGGTGCGGCTGCCTGCGACACCGCCCGCAGCGTGGGCTACCGCGGCGCCGGAACGGTCGAGTTCATCGTCTCCGCCGACCGGCCCGACGAGTTCTTCTTCATGGAGATGAACACCCGACTCCAGGTCGAACACCCGGTCACCGAGATGGTCACCGGGATCGACCTGGTGCAGTGGCAGATCCGCGTCGCGCGAGGTGAGGTCCTCGACATCGCGCAGGACGACGTCACGCTGACCGGTCACGCGATCGAGGCCCGGGTCTACGCCGAGGACCCCGCCCACGGGTTCATCCCGACCGGCGGCACCGTCCTCAGCCTGGACGAGCCGACCGGAACCGGTGTGCGGGTCGACTCAGGTATCGCGACCGGGTCGGTGGTGGGCAGCAACTACGACCCCATGCTCTCGAAGGTCATCGCCCACGGTCCGGACCGGGCCACCGCCGTGGCCCGACTCGACCGGGCGCTGGAACACACCGCCCTGCTCGGCGTCGGCACCAACATCGATTTTCTCCGATTCCTGCTGTCCGACAAGGATGTCCGCAACGGCGATCTCGACACCGGCCTTCTCGACCGACTTGTCGAGACCTACGCCGCCACCACCGCTCCGGACGATGCGGTGATCGCCGCCGCCGTGCACGAGTGGTCGAGGCCCTGGTCGGATGCCGACGATCTGTGGTCGGTTCCGAGCGGGTGGCGGCCCGGTGGCGTCACAGCACCCACGACGATCCGCCTGCGAGCGGATACCGGCTCACCGACACCGGATCAGGACACGGCGTTCGTCGTCGCACTCCGCGGAACGCCGTCCGCCGCCACGGCGAGCGTCGACGACGCCGAGCCGGTCGACGTGTCGGCCACCCTGACCGACGACGGCGCAGATCTGACCGTGAGCGGCCGACGCCGCCACTACCGTGTGGTCTCCGATGACGAGATCATCTGGGTACACCGACCCGGCGGGGTGTGGCGATTCGCCCGCCACACCGGTCCTGGCACAACTGGTGCCGCTGACGCGAGCGCCGACACCGACATCCGCAGTCCGATGCCGGGATCGGTCATCGCCGTCGGCGCCGACGACGGCGCGGCGGTCACGGCCGGGACGGTGGTCCTTGTCGTGGAGGCGATGAAGATGGAGCACTCCCTCACCGCATCGGTCGACGGCACCGTCGAATTGCTCGTCGGCGCAGGCGATCAGGTCGGCGTCGGCGACGTCCTGGCCCGGATCATCCCGACCGAAACCACCCCCGTGAACGACGACCCCGCAGTGAAAGAGATCCCATGAGCGACTTCCTCGCCACCGAGAACCTGCCCGACGAGTACCAGCAGCTGGTGAAGTCGGTGCGTGACTTCGCACGCACCGTCGTTGCTCCGGTGTCGGCGAAACACGACGCCGAGCACAGCTTCCCGTACGAGGTCGTGGCCGGGATGGCCGAGATGGGGCTTTTCGGTCTGCCGTTCCCGGAGGAGTTCGGCGGCATGGGCGGCGACTACTTCGCGCTGTGCCTCGCGCTGGAAGAGCTCGGCAAGGTCGACCAGAGCGTGGCGATCACCCTCGAGGCCGGGGTGTCGCTCGGCGCGATGCCGATTTTCCGCTTCGGCACCGACGAGCAGAAGAAGACCTGGCTGCCTCGGCTGCTCTCCGGGCAGGCACTCGGCGCGTTCGGACTCACCGAACCCGACTGCGGCAGCGACGCGAGTGGCACCAAGACCACCGCGAAGCTCGACGGCGACGAATGGGTCATCAACGGGTCCAAGGAATTCATCACGAACTCCGGTACCGACATCACCGAGATCGTCACCGTCGCCGCGGTCACCGACACCGACGCGTCGGGGAACAAACAGATCTCGACCATCATCGTCCCCACCGACACCCCCGGCTTCGCGGCAGGCCCCGCCTACAACAAGGTCGGGTGGAACGCGTCGGACACGCACCCGCTCAGCTTCGGCGACGTGCGAGTACCCCGCGAGAACCTGCTGGGCGATCTCGGCCGTGGATACGCCAACTTCCTACGCATTCTGGACGAGGGACGTATCGCCATCGCCGCCCTCGCGGTTGGTGTCGCACAGGGCTGCGTCGACGAAAGCGTGAGATACGCCAACGAGCGCGTGGCATTCGGCCGCACCATCGGTTCCAACCAGGCGGTGTCGTTCAAGATCGCCCGGATGCAGGCGCGGGCCTACGTCGCGCGCACTGCGTACTACGACGCGGCCGCCCTCATGTTGGCGGGCAAGCCGTTCAAGACGCAGGCGTCGATCGCGAAGATGGTGTCGTCCGAGGCCGCGATGGATAACGCACGCGACGCCACCCAGATCCACGGCGGCAACGGGTTCATGAACGACTACCCCGTCTCCCGGCACTACCGCGACAGCAAGATCCTCGAGATCGGTGAGGGCACCACCGAGGTGCAACTCATGCTGATTGCACGCAGCCTCGGCCTCTGACCCGCCGAGCGGGCCCCAACCACCCGCCGAGCGGGCCCTGATCGCCCGCCGACCGTGCTGCCGAGTAGCGCGTTGCCCCACCGGGAATGGCTGCGTACGACACAATCAGCGGGTGCTGAACTGGTTGGCGGTCGTGGTGCTGCTCGTGGTGGTGACGACCGTGGTCGTCGTGAAGTTGTTGGCGCGCAGACGCGCACCCGACCCCGGCTGGTTCATCGACAGCACCCGGGCCGCGGGCGCCCTCACGGTCATCGGCACCATGTTCGCGGTGCTGCTGGCCTTCACCATCTTCTACGCGCTGCAGAACTATCAGAAAGCCCGTGACGGCGGCAGCACGGAAGCCGTCGCGGTCACCGAGCTGCACAACGTCGCCGACGTACTCGAGGGCCACGACGGTTCGCGTCTGCACGGCGACCTCATCTGCTACTCCCGCGCGGTCATCGAAGACGAGTGGCCGGCCATGCGCAAGGGCAGATCCTCGACGACCGTGCAGCACTGGGTCGACACGACGGTGACCGACTTCGCCGCCATCGATCCGACCAACGCCAAGCAAGAGGCCGCCTACGCGCAGTGGTTCGACCAGCAGGCACAGCGCCGGGACGGTCGCCGCGCTCGCGCCGCCGAGGCCGCTCCGTCGGTGCCGATCCCGCTGTGGATCGTCCTCGGCATCGGGGCGAGCGCCATTCTCGCGTACATGTGCGTGCAGGCCGACCGGCGTGAGAGTGCCGTCATCCAGGCCGTCCCCATCGCATTCGTATCGGCTCTCGTCACCTCCGCGCTGCTCGTCGTGGGTTTCCTCGACCATCCCTACGACAACTGGTCGGGCAGTCTGCAGCCAGATCAGATGCGGGTCACGCTGGCCCTCATCGACGACGGCCACGTCGTCCCCTGCGACATGCGGGGCACACCCACATAGCTATCGGCGGCAGGCTCCCGTGATGGTCGTCGCTGCCGTACCGGCTCGCTGTAGGGCAGCCGGTATCGGCGCCTGGTCGATCGTCACACCCGCCAGATAATTCGTTGCCACCAGCCGATACTCGCCGGCGAGTTGCTTCACCGGGGTCGCCAAGCCTTCTGGGGTGGCAGGTGCTGCCGCGAGCGCATCGGTGAGATTGACCGACGCCACCATCAGCGCCAGACGCGCATTCGCCGTCGCTGCCAACGCGCCCGAATCACCGGCCGGTGGGGTCGCGTTGGTCTGCAACGACACCGCGCGCAGAGCCAGGTCGTAGGCCTGACACACCGATGTCGTCGCATCGGTGACCTCACTGGCGCTGTACGACGGCGCGCCGGGTTCAGGTGCCGGCTCGAGTAGCGCCCAGGTCGCCACACCAACTGCGACAACGGCTATCACCACGGCCACCGCCGAGGTGGCGAGAAGCCACCTCGGCGGGGTCGTGTCGTTCCCGGTCAGGGGGTACTCGTTCCGCTGGAAGCACCGTTGCCGGCAGAAGTCGCGGATCCCCCTGAGCTCGTCCCGTTGTTGCCACTGGGACCGCCCACACCACCCGAACCGCCGGTGCCGCCGGTGCCACCTGCGCCGCCGGTACCTCCTGCGCTGGTTCCACCGCCTGCACTGGTGGCGGCTCCACCATTGCCGCCCGCCCCACCGTTGCCCGCGTAGCCGTATCCACCCGTCCCGCCGGGGCCACCGGAACCTCCGTTGCCTCCGACAGCAGCGCCCGGAGTGCCAGTGGTCGTAGCGGTTCCGCCGTTGCCGCCCGTACCGCCGTCGGAGTAGTAGCCTTCCCCACCGGTGCCACCCGTTCCACCGTTCGCGGACCCGTTGGTGCCGGTGGCAATGCCGGCGCCGCCGTTTCCGGCGGTGCCGCCACCGAAGAAGTACCCGTCCGTGCCGCTGCCGCCGTCACCTCCGTTGCCGGTGCCACCGGCTCCGGTGGCCGTTCCCGTGCCGCCGGCCCCTGCTGAACCGCCGTTGTACCCGCCTGCGCCGCCGTTGCCGCCGGTGGCAGTCGAGCCGGTTCCACCGGTCACAGCATCGCCCCCCTTGCCGCCGGTGCTGATGCTCGGGGCGTACCCGCCGTAGTAGCCGCCGTTCCCACCATTGCCGGCTGTGGCGTCGCCGGACGGGGCCGTCACGCTTCCGCCCTGCCCGCCGTTGCCGCCTCGGTTGTCACCGACTCCGCCGTTTCCGCCGTTGCCGCCGTTTCCACCGGTCCCGTTGCTGCCGTTCGATCCTGCGGCACCGGCGCTGCCGGTTCCTGCCAGCCCTCCGGAGCCGGCGGATCCGCCGACACCACCGATTCCGCCGGCGGCACCGCTGCCGCCTGCTCCTCCGTCGCCGCCCCGGACGGTGTAGTCACCGAAGCCACTTCCACCGGTGCCGCCCGAACCGCCGGTTCCGCCGATTCCGCCTGCGCCACCGTTTCCGTTGCTTCCGGCCTGGGCGTCGCCGAGCCCCGTCCCGGCAGCACCGCCGTTGCCACCGACACCACCTGCACCTCCACGACCGCCCGCCGTGCCGTCGCCGCCGTCTTCTCCGTCGCGCGCCGTCACGGTGTCACCGCTTCCGTTGACGCCGTCAGCGCCGTTCGAACCGTTCGTCCCGGTGGTCCCGTTCGCTCCGGAACCACCGGATCCGCCGGCGCCGCCGTTCCCGGCAGCACCGAGCACGCCCGCCTCACCGTCGGCTCCAGCTGATCCGCCGGTTCCACCGGTACCCGCAGCACCACCGAGGCCGCCGACACCAGCTGCGCCACCGTCACCGCCCGCACCACCGGCCTGACCCGCGCCACCGGCATCGCCCGGGTTCGCACCGGCAAGGCCATCGGCACCGTTGTTGCCGCTCGATCCCGCACCACCGTTGCCGCCGGCTCCGCCCGCACCACCGTTGCCGTTGACGCCGTCGACACCTGCGATCGAGCCTGCACCGCCGATACCGGCGTCACCGCCCGCACCACCGTTGCCACCGGCCAGACCCGCGCCACCTGCGTTCCCGGCCGCACCGGCACCCTCAGCCGCGTCCCCGTCAGCGCCGACGCCGCCCGATGCTCCGACCGCACCGCTGCCACCGTTACCGCCCGCGCCACCGACACCCTGCGTTCCCGAACCGCCCGCGGAGCCTGCCGATCCACCCGTTCCACCGGTACCGGCCGCACCACCGGCGCCCGCGCCACCGCCGGCGCCGCCCGTGCCTCCCGCGCCGCCGGCCTGACCCGCCGCGCCCGCTTCGGTGCCATCGGCACCGTTGGCACCTGCACCACCGGTCCCGCCGATGTTTCCGTTACCGCCTGCACCACCGCTGCCGTTGACACCCGTCAGTCCGACCGCACCGAAGAAGCCACCCGTTCCAGCGGCACCCGCATTTCCGCCTGCGCCGCCAGATCCGCCTGCTCCACCGGTGAACCCGTCGTTCCCCATCGCACCGGGTTCGGTGGCTGCTGCCCCTCCGACCCCTGCACCGCCGTTGCCGCCGACGCCGCCGTTGCCTCCCGCTCCGCCGGCTCCGCCACCGCCACCGAGCGCGCCGCCGTTACCGCCACGTCCTCCGTTGCCGCCTGCGGTTCCCGCGCCGCCGTCCGTTCCGATCGCACCGTCCGCGCCGCCTGTGCCGTTGGCGCCTGCACCTCCTCGTCCCCCGGTGCCGAACAGGATGGCGCTGCCGCCGTTACCGCCGGCGAGGCCGACACCTGCAGCATTGCCGCCGTTGCCGCCGTTGCCGATCAACCCGGCTCTACCACCCAGACCGCCGTTGGCACCATTGCCGCCATTGCCGAACAACAGGCCACCGTTGCCGCCGTTGCATGCGAGTCCGACGCAATCGGCGGCCGCGTCAGCGCCGTTGCCGATGAACACCCGGATCAGAACACCCAAGAAATCAGTGCCCCCCGATGCCGCGCCCGCCCCGGTCTCGGGCGCCACGAGCGCAAAGGCCGTCGACCGCTCACCCGAGGCGATCGGGATCCACGCCGACACCGCGGGAAACGCGCTGAATGACGTCGCGACATACGGGGCGAGCGAGTTCGACACCGACACGAACGGGGTATCGCCAGCCGACGAGCCCGTGGCGATCGTCGGAACCACACTGATGCCGGCTGTGAATCTCGAGTCGGCTACCGACACCCCCGCTGCTCGACGCGGCGTCGAGGTCGTTGCAGCGCCGCTCGACTGTGCACCCGATGGAGGATTGGTCGCGTTCGCCTCGGAACCGGCCTGGTTCAGCACCGCTGCCACCGCGGAGTTGGTCAGCGCCAGCGCATCGACACGGGATGAAGCCGATTCGACCACGGCTTTCGACGATCCGCCGCTTGCCGGACTGTGGACCAGCGCCACGGCGGCAACCGTGGCCACCGTCGCCGTCAGCGCGGTGTGCGCCATGACCTTCGATGCCGAACCCGATGTATTGATGCGCTTGCCCACGATGGAAGCCTCTCCGCTCCTGCGATGCGGACACCCAACGCGCCCATCTCTTTTCGCCACGCCGGAACGTATTCACGGATTGCATATTTTTTGTAACTGTTTAGCGCGACTCCCGATTTACAAAACGCCTGACCTGCGCCTCGTGAGATCCACCGCTCGTGCGGACCTGAATCCGCGGGACGGTTTCGGCACGTTCGGCGGGTGTTTACGGCACGTTCGGCGGGTGATCACGGCACATTCGGGAGATGGGAGAACGGTCGTTCTCACATCGTGAGACGGGCGGAAATAGACCTCTCAGTGTGGTGTTGTGTGATGCATGACCTCACTGAGCCAGAAGGCAACCACGCTCCTCGAACTGCACAAGCCGGGTACCCCGGTCATCCTCCCCACGGTGTGGGACGCATGGTCGGCCAACCTCGCGCTGTCCGCCGGCTTCACCGCGCTCACCGTGGGAAGTCACCCGGTGTCGGATTCCATCGGCAAGCCCGACAACGAGGGCATTACCTTCGACGAGCTGCTGACCCGCATCAAGCAGATCACCGCGGCGGTCGACGCACCGATCTCGGTCGACATCGAGTCCGGCTACGGCGAGGACCCCAAGCGTCTGATCGAGGGACTGATCGACGCGGGCGCGGTCGGCCTCAACATCGAGGACACCGTGCACAGTGAGGGTGGCCGACTGCGCGAGGCGCAGGAACACGCCGATTTCGTCGGTGCACTGCGTGCCGCGTCCGACGCGACCGACGTGCACGTCGTGGTCAACGCCCGTACCGACCTCTTCGTCAAGGAGATCGGCGACGAGTCCGATCGTGTCGACCGCGCCATCGCCCGCCTGAAGCTGGCCGCCGAGGCCGGCGCCGACGTGCTCTACCCCGTCGGATTCCACAGCGACGACGTACAGAAGCGACTGACCTCAGAACTGCCCCTGCCGGTCAACGCCATCGGCCACCCGGCCAACAGCGACAAGTCCGCGCTGGCGGCGCTCGGCGTGGGACGCGTCAGCTTCGGCCCGATCTGGCAGATGGTGCTCGCCGAGCGGTCGAACGAACTGCTCGCTCGCTGGACCTGATCCACCGCTCCACCGAAGTCACGAGAGAACTGCCGGGCGCTATCACGCGCCCGGCAGTTCTGCAGTTTGGCAAACTGTGGTTTTTATTACATGGATGTCCGGGCGAATTCTGACTCGCGTATTTTTCGGCGCCCGTAGCCTGTGGATTCACTTCATTTCTCCAGACGCTGAATGGTCGGGCATTCACCGGATTTGCGAAATGGTCGATTTCGGCGGTGGAATTCCCGATTCTGTTCGGGAAAGGACGCGTGGTGTCACGAATTCTCGTCATGACATCCCCGGCACGCGGGTTGCTCTATCCGGTCGTCGAAACCCTGGCCACACTGCGCCGCCGCGGTGCGACGATTCACGTCATCACCCTCGCCGACGAGCTCGTCCGCATGGAGGACCTCGGGTTCACCGCGTCTGCACTGCCGCCCGAACTCAACGATGCGCGACCCGGTGATTGGAAAGGCGATGGCCGTCGATCCGTCGGCGCACTGACCGACGGACTCATCGACCGCGCCGAGGCCGAATTCCGACACCTCACGTCGGTGATCTCGACGTACCGGCCGGACATGGTCCTCACCGACGTGAGCGCGACCGGCGCACAGTGCGCCGCCGAGGCGTCCGGCCTGCCGTGGGCCATCTGGTGCCCGACGTTCCTGCCGCTGTTCAGCACCGACGGGCCGCCGATCGGGCTGGGGTTGCGGCCCGGAACGGGTCGGGCAGCCCAGGTGCGCGACGCGACGCTCGCCCACGCGTCCCGGGCGATCTGGGAACTCGCGTTCAAGAAGAAGTTCAACCGATGGCGTCGCACCCATGATCTGCCCGCGGTCCGGCACTGCGACGAGAACCTTCGCCGGGCGCCGCTGATCCTGAGCTTCTGCGGGCCGCCACTGGAGAACCGGCATACGGACTGGCCGGACACCGTCGAACTCGTCGGACCGTCCTCGTGGGCACCGCCCACCGAGCCCGATCCGGTCATCGCCGCCATCACCGAACCCATCGCGCTCGTGACGTGTTCGACGGAGCTTCAGGCCGACGCCGAGTTGGCGCGGACCGCGCTCACCGCGCTCGAGGGCACCGGCCTGCACGCAGTGGTCACCACCGGCGCGCTCGACCCCGATGCGTTCAGCGCCACCGCCACCTCCACCGTGACCCGATTCGTACCGCACGAGCAGGTCCTCGCCACGACCTCGGTGGTGATCACCCACGGCGGCATGGGGATCACGCAGAAGGCGCTGGCTCGCGGCATCCCGCTGGTCATCGTGCCGTTCGGACGCGATCAACGCGACGTCGCGGTGCGGGTCCACGACGGCGGCTCCGGCGTTCGTCTGGATCCCGGCGACCTCACCCCGGAGACGCTGCGCGCAGCGGTGACCACGGCCTTGGGCCGAACCGAGGACGCAGAACGAGTCGCGTCGCTCGTGCCTGCCGACGGCTCGGCCGACCGAGCCGCAGACCACATCGAGCGGATCCTGGCCGCACGGCGGAGCACCGGCGTCATCGCGTAGAAAAGCCGTGGTGCCCAGACGACATCTGCGGCCCTTGTCGTGTCGAATAAGCTCTGAGGGAGAGATCAAGCGGAAGCGACACACATGCCCCAGGATCAGCAACCGAACAACCGACGGCTCGCCACCCGTCGCGTCATGGGGCGCCCGGTCACCGCCACGAACCCTCTCGAACGCAGTGTCGACATCACCGAACGACGACTGCAGAAGCTCGTTTTCATCCTCGCCATCTTCCTGCTGCCTGCGATCATCGCCCCCGGCGTCCTGATCTGGCAGACGCGTGACGACGTCCCCCGGGTCGAGACCAGCACCGCCATCGCGACCACGACATCCGCTGCCGCACCCATCGCTCCGATCACGTCGACCATCGGCGCCGACAACTCGAACAAGGTGGCCGCGCACTGGTCCTGGCAGGGCCGCGACAAGCCCGGCGTCATCACGGTGCCGCCCGGGACCGATGCGGGCACCCGCATCCTGATCACCGTCGACGCGCAGGGCAACCCGAGGCCGGCGGTCCCGATCCCCGCCGACGCCGGGGTGACCGCGGTGATGGTCGTCGTGGTCCTTCTCGGGGTGCTGATGGGTACGGTCATCGCGGCGATGACGTGGATCCGTCGCCGCTACGACCACAAACGCGACATGCTCTGGGACGAGGCGCTGCACCGGTTCTTCTCCTGAACCGGTCGGTGGATCACTCCTCGATACGGTTTCCCTCGTCGTCCCAGTGGTCGGCGACCTTCTTGCTCGGCTGCACGCGCGGCGGTTCACCCGGTTGCTTCGGGTAATCCGGCGGCCAGTTCAGTTCACCGCCCGGCAACGTCTCCCACAGTTCGAGCAACGGCTCGATGGAGTACGACTCGTCGTCGATCTCGGCCCACGGATCCCCGTCGGCGACGTGATCGCGGACGGTCGTCAGAGTGAAGTCGCGCGCGTCGGTGACCTCGGCGAGCCGCGACCACGACACCGGTGTGCTCACCGGTGCACCCGGCTGGGCGCGCAGACTCCACGCACTGGCAATCGTCCGGTCCCGCAGGTTCTGGTTGTAGTCCAGGAAGAGCCGGGTGCCACGCTCTTCCTTCCACCAGGCCGTGGTCACACCGTCGTCGCGACGCTCGAGTTCGCGTCCCAGCCCGATGGCGGCGTGGCGGACCTCGTCGAACGTCCACCGCGGCTCGATGCGCACGTAGATGTGGATGCCCCGGTTGCCGCTGGTCTTCGGGAAACCGCGTAATCCCAGCTCCTCCAACAATTCCTTGGTGACCGCGGCGACGCGCTGCGCGTCGGAGAACGACGTCCCCGGCTGCGGGTCGAGGTCGATGCGCAACTCGTCGGGGTGATCGACGTCGTCCCGGCGGACCGGCCAGGGATGGAACGTCAGGGCGCCCATCTGCGCGGCCCAGACCAGTGACGCCGGCTCGGTGGGACACAGTTCGTCGGCCTTGCGTCCGCTGGGGAACGCGATCGTCACGGTGTCGACGAAATCGGGCGCCCCTTTCGGCAGACGCTTCTGATAGAAGCCGTCGCCCTCACGGTCCTGCGGGCCGGTGGCCAACCGCATGCCCTCACGCCACCCGTCGGGCCATCGTTCCATCGCGGTCGGCCGGTTGCCGACGGCCGACATCAGCAGATCGCCGACCGACGCGAAGTACTCGCACACATCGAGTTTCGTGATGTCCGGGGTGCGGTCGGTCGCCTCGTAGACGACCCGGTCCGGACTGGAGACACGCACCTCGCGATCGTCGACGGCGACCATCGCCGCGGGGGTCTTGGCCATCAGTCGACCCCTTCCAGGACGTCGTGCAGGTCGTAGGTCAGGGGGACCTCGAGCTGGTCGTAGCCGCAGCTCTCCGGGTCCCGATCGGGCCTCCACCGCTGGAACCTGACGGTGTGCCGGAAGCGGTCACCCTCCATCTGGTCGTAACCCACCTCGACGACGAGCTCGGGTCGGATCGGCACCCACTGCCCGGTCCCGGCAGCGTTCCAGCGATTGGGCTCACCCTCGGCGAGCTTGTCGGGGTCCAGTCGCATCGGCTCGAACTGCTCCTGCAACTCGATGCGCTTGGCATCGGTGAACGCACTCGAGCCGCCGACGCTGTGCAGCTCACCGTCGCGGTAGAGGCCCAGCAGCATGGAACCGAGCCCGGTGCCGCTCTTGTGGATCCGATACCCGATGACGACACAGTCCGCCGTGCGCTTGTGCTTCACCTTGAGCATCTCGCGCTTGCCGGGGAGGTAGTGACCGGTGATCCGCTTGCTCACGACCCCGTCGAGCCCGGCGCCCTCGAACGCGGAGAACCAGTCGACCGCCGTGGCCGGGTCGGTGGTCACGCGACTCACGCGCAGACTGCCCGCCCCGGGGATGGCCTCGGTGAGCGCGTCGCGTCGAACGTCGAAACTCTCGCCGGTCAGGTCGCGGTCGCCCAGCGCGAGGGCGTCGAAGCCGATGAACATCGCCGGGGTCTTCTCTGCCAGCATCTGCACCCGGGAGTCGGCGGGGTGGATGCGTTGGCTCAACGAGTCCCAGTCCAGACGCCGCACCCCGCCGATCAGTTTCTGCACCCCGATCTCTCCGTCGACGACCACACGGTCGGGCAGTTCCGCGCGGGCGGCGTCGACGAGTTCGGGAAAGTAACGGGCGAGATCCTTGCCGCTGCGCGACCCGATGACCACCTCGTCCCCGTCGCGGAAGATGAGCGCGCGGAATCCGTCCCACTTCGGTTCGTGCGACCAGAGGGGGTGGTCGCCGTCGAACTGGTCGGGTACGGCGGTCACGGCCTTGGCCAGCATCGGCGACACCGGGGGGAGCACTGGGAGGTCCACACCCCCATCGTTGCATCACCACCGGCGTCGAGTGGGCGGATGCGGACGTCGAGTGGGCAGCTACGGACGTCGAGTGGGCGGCCGCGCCGATACCCTCGACGTCATGGCGAGTTCGATCCGACCCATTGCGGTGGCACTCATCCGACGACGATCCGACGGCGCCCTGCTCGTCACCGGACACGGCCTGGACACCGACGATCCGCGCGTGCGTCCACTCGGCGGCGGTATCGAGTTCGGCGAGAGCGCGCGGACCGCCCTCGACCGGGAAATCGCCGAGGAGATCGGGGAATCCGTCGCGCGGGCGGAGCACCTCGCGACGGTGGAGAACATCTTCGTCGTCGACGGCACCCTCGGTCACGAGATCGTGTTCGTCTTCGACGCCGAGCTGACCGACACCTCGATCGAGGAGCGCGATCATTTCCCGGTCCTCGACGCACCCGAGGAGATCGTGTTCTGGTGGCGTCCGGGCGACGAGTCGGCGCGCCTCGTGCCGCCCGCGCTCGACGAGTTCGTCTCCGCGACAGCGTGAGCGAGACCGCCGGCGCCGGCCGTTACGCGCCCTCGCCGTCGGGCGACCTGCACATCGGTAACCTCCGGACCGCGCTGCTGGCCTGGCTCTTCGCCCGCCACAGCGGCCGCCGATTCCTGATGCGGATCGAGGATCTCGACGACCGCGCCCGTGCGGGCGTGGCCGAGACCCAACTCCGGGACCTGCGGTCGATCGGCCTGGACTGGGATGGCGAACCGGTGGTGCAGTCCGAGCGCCGGGCGGCCCACGACGCTGCCATCGACACCCTCACCGCGGCCGGACGCACCTTCGAGTGCTTCTGCAGCCGAAAGGAGATCCAGGCCGCGCCGACCGCACCCCACGCCCCGCCGGGCGCCTACCCCGGCACGTGCCGTGACCTCGACGAGGACCAGCGCGCCCGTCGCCGCGCCGAGGGCCGGTCGCCGGCCATCCGATTGCGTTCGGACACTTCCCGCTTCACCATCACCGACGACCTGTGCGGCCGCTACACCGGTGTGGTCGACGACTTCGTGTTGCGACGCGGCGACGGAACCGCCGCCTACAACCTGGCCGTCGTGGTCGACGACGGCGCGCAGGGCATCGACCAGGTGGTCCGCGCCGACGATCTGCTGTCCTCGACACCCCGCCAGGCCTACCTCGCAACGTTGCTCGGACTGCCCGTCCCCGACCACGCCCACGTCCCGCTCGTGCTCAACACCTCCGGGCAACGCCTCGCCAAGCGCGACGGGGCGGTGACCCTCGCCGACCTCGCGCTCGTCGGCGTCGACACCGCTCAGGTGCTGTCGGCGATCGCCAGGTCGTTGCTGTTGGCGAGCAAGGGTGAAACCATCACCCCCGCAGCGCTTCTCGATCGGTTCGATCCGGATCGGCTCCCCGATGGCCCATGGATCCTGGACCCACACGATCTGTGGTGAACCACCACAACCTGCGTTGAGGTCAGACACCGCCAAACTCTCGAGATGCCGGATACGTCTGACTTAGACTCGTGTGGCACCGCCCCGCCACCGGGTGGAGTCGGTCACGACGAGAGGACCAGACATGAGCGGACCGCAGTACCCGGGAACCGGGCCGGAGGGGCAAGAGCCCCAGTACGGCCAATCCGACCCGAACCAGCCGCCGCAGTACGGCGCCCCCGGCAGCTACCCGCCGCCTTCCGGCCAGTACCCATCGCCGGGGCAGTACGGCCAGCCCGGCGCCTACCCGCCGCCCCCGCCGGCTGAACAGACCCCCTATGACCAGGGCATCTACTCCACGGCCGGTCAGCCGGCCGGTGCCGGGATCCGTCTCGGCGCGCGCATCATCGACGGGATCATCGTGGCGATCCCGGTCTCGATCATCGAGGGAATCGTCGGCGTGGCCGCAGGCGGCATCGCCTACTACATCGTGACCGTGATCCTCAGCTTCGCGGCCATCGTGTATTTCACGTACTTCGAGTCCCGCAAGGGTGCGACGCTGGGTAAGCAGCTGCTCAAGCTCCGCACCGTGGGACCGGACGGCAACATCCCCGCGCAGGACGTCGCGTTCAAACGCAACATCTGGATGCTGCTCTCGGTGGTGACCGCACTGGTCAACTTCATCTTCTTCCTGCCCGCGATCGTCGGCCTGGCGACACTGGCACTGGTCATCGCCATCGGCGTGACCATCAACAACGACCCCAACAAGCAGGGA